>JALZUG010000051.1 GCA_023301685.1 Rickettsiaceae bacterium | reverse complement strand
AGAATTATTATTTTTCTTTTTTCTCTGATGTTGTTGGCAATCATAGTAATTAAAGTTGCAAAATTAGATAAAGACGAGAGAGTTCTTAATTATTTTGCTAGCTATTATTTTGATGAGCAATATTATGTTACTCATTATCCGGAAATATTGAAGCAAAAATTTGATCCATTTGAGCATTATGTAACTGTTGGATGGAAGGAAGGAAAAAATCCTAACTCAGAATTTGACAGCACTTTATATTCAAATTTATATTTACTGTATAATAATAAATATGATTTTAATCCACTTGCTCATTATTGCTATAGTTTGGTTTCTTTAAAAGATAGATATACTAATGCCAAACAATTAAAAAAGGTAAAGGCTCTAGAGAATTCAGAATATTATTTAGCATTGGTTGCCATTTTTCGTGATGAAGCTCCTTATCTAAAAGAATGGATAGAGTTTTATAGAGCAATAGGCATTGAGCATTTCTATCTTCATAATCATCTTAGTCAAGATGATTTCGCTGAAGTTTTAAAACCTTATATAGATGAGGGGATAGTTACTCTTAATAATGTTTCTATAGAGGCAAGAGACAAGGCGCATTGGAATGAAATTCAAAACTCAGCATATTTTTCTACAATTCAGGAAGTTAAAGATAATGTTGAGTGGTTGGTAATTGTGGATACTGATGAGTTTTTATTCCCAGTGAAAGAGAAGAATTTAGCTAATGCTTTGAAAGAGTACGATGAATATGCTGGTTTGGCAGTTAATTGGAGGATTTTTGGTAGTTCAAATATTAAAAAAATTCCATCAGATAAATTGTTAATAGAAGAACTTGTAATGAAAGGCCAGGAAAAAGATACTCATGTTAAGACTATTGTTAAGCCAAGATATGTTGAAGGAATGTATAATCCACATTTTCCAGTATTTGCGAAAGGATATGAAAAAATAAATGAGAATTTTGAGTATTTTAGTGGTCCCTTCCTTCCCTATGAAAGCCGTCATACTTTTAGAATTAATCATTATTGGTCTAGGGATTTAGAATTCTTTTATAATAGAAAAGTTTCTAGAGTACATATAATTAATGATCAGGTTAGTGAAGATCAAGCTAAAGCACAAATACAAGTGCTTCTTGATCAGGATAGAAGAAACTCATCTATATACGATGGATCAATTCTAAAATATATAGATGAGGTGCGAGATAGAATTTTTAACTAAATTGTATAGATCACTAAGTCTCTCCAGTTACTACAACTTCTTGATCATGAGTATCATCTTGAGTATAAGTTACTATTCCTTCACCCAATAAATCTTCAATATCTAAATCACTTGGGGACCCAGGCATTGTAATCTCGTATACATTTATAGTACCAGAACTGTCCGCTTGAAGACTTCTCTTTACTAATTCAAAATATTTTTTTAATTTCAATAAATTTGAATCGCTTGTACTTGGTTCCTTTGAGACACCACTTGGAGATATAATAATTGCTTCAGGAAAAAATATCCCATGTGTTAAATTTTCTAAGATTGAGAACCATACCATTCTATGACCTTCAATTGTAAAATGGTTATTAAGGGTTCTTTCAAAGTGAAATAAATCATTTCTAGCTGTTACCATAAGATCCAACATATCTTTTGTTTCACTAATCGGATGAGGTAGATAGATAAAATATAGACTTAGGTCAGTATAATCAAACATTCGGTCAATAAATTTCACTACACTTTTGATGTTGTTTGTGCATAAACCAAATTGCATTTCACAAGCAAGTGCAGCAACAGGATTGCTTTGAATGTTAATTCCTGTTCCTGTGTGAACTGTATTTGCCACATCTTTTAGGGCTTCGATTGATTGAATAGCAAACTCTACTTGTACAGCTTGATCTCTTTTGAAGGATTCCATATTGCCATGATGCTTTGCGTATGCATCATGCCAATTCATTTGGACTAAGCTATTATCTCGGAATACTACTTGTACTGCTTCAGAAAAATCATCTTGTGAAACAGATTCTTCCTCGGTAAATTTTCTTAAAGTTTCCTTATAACCTATTAAATCGAGCTTTCTGACTGAATCTAGAAATTTACCGATATCAACAAATTTTGCTTTTTCATGTTGAGAAAGTAATTTGTCTAACCCTACAAAGTCTTTTTCTTTTTTTATTCTTTCTAATTCTAGTTTTGCAGATTTTTTCAGATTTAGTTTTACATTATTAAAATCAAAATTTGATTCATGCATTTCTATCCTAATTAGTTTTATTTTATTTAATTCGCAGAATTTTTCATGTAATTTTTTTAGCTGAGAAATTGTTCTATACTGGCCGGTTATTGGATCTTTACTTCCTACACAGCTTTCTGCGAATTTATCTCTATTAATCCATTTTTTGCAATTTACAAAATCACTTACTATGTCAAATAATTCATTAGCTATCTCGTCTTCTGCAGGAATAGAGCTTTCTAGGATTTGATGGTCTGCTAATGATAGCTTTACATTTCTATCATCTTTTGATCTATTTGCTGCATATTCTGCTTCAAATAATGCAATATCACTTAAATCAGGTATGGCTGGAAACTCATCAAGTTTACGGTTGCCATCAAACCATTCTTTTAATTCACAGAAAAATTCTTTTAATTCAATAAGATGTACAAGAGTATTATCTAAGGTATCGTTAGTTTCATTGTAAATTAAGTCTGAAAGATATCTGAATGATTCATTTGTTGATGAATGTAGTATATGGTCGCGAAGTTCGTTTAGCTTTTCAAGTAATCCAATTTTTTCACTTGGGATAAGTGATTTTATTACAAATATAGCTTCGCCTATTGCCGTTATCACTCGGAGAATGGCTAATCTTGAGACGTGAGAATTATCATTAATTGTTCCAGCAATATCTAAATAATGTTCAAGAATTTCAAAAGCCGGTTCAAGATGAGTTTCAGTGTTTATTTTTTGTAATACTTCTAAATTGACTTCTGGTACTTCATCTACTTCTATTTCTCCAACTTCAAATAAAATAAGTTTTTCGAGATAATTTTCAATTGATTCTAGAATCGCAGTTAAGTCGGAGTTTGATACAGATTTACTAAAGATTCCACTAAATACAGCTTTGTATAATCCATCTAGAGCGTTCCAATTAAATTTTTTAAACCCTACGTCAGAACTTCTGATAGAATATGGAATTGTATCATTATTTACATACATTGATAAGAATTGTAACTGTTCTGCTGTACTACCCTTTAAGCAGCGTCCAGCTCCTTTCATGTGCTTAGAATAAAATTCTTGATCAAACTCTTCGCGTCCAAGCATTAAATTAATATGTTCTTTAAGAACTAATATAGGTAGCAGAGCATCGTATTTATCGAGAGCTATTTTATAATTACTAATTATAGTAAGAAACTTTGACATATCTTGTTTTGATTTTGGTTCACTTGCAAAGAATTCATCAATGAATAGTAAGTCCTTAACGTATGGGTACGCCTTAAAGAAACTAGAAAATTCACCTGTTAGATCTGCTTCTCTTAGAACTACTCTAACTTTGTATATATCAAGTGGACCTTTCATTTTTTCCCATAAACTTTCGTCATACCCATTTTCTCCATAACACCACATTGGTGACATAAACTCATGTAGTATTTGTGTCCACAATTTTTCTATATGATAATTGTATTTTCTGCCAAAAGTTGCTTTAGTAGGCCTATCTTCTACTTTGAAAAATCTATGGTACGAGTTGATAAAGCCGGAAAAATGTTCGAATACTGTGCTATCTGACCTTTTGTAATTCACTGGCATGTTACTATATATAGTTTTAAAAGCCGTTATTTTGTCAGTTGGACTAATTGTTAGAGTTTTAGACATAGTTATTCTCCAAGGTATTTATATTAATTGCCATTTATACCTTTCCCAGAAGAATTAATGATGCTATTTTACAGGAGAATTTAGATTTGAATATGGTGTGTTTTTACCTAATATATGTACCTAGGTATAGTTTAATAGGTGCTAAGTGTATATTCTTATATATTAAGCTCTTTGACAAGAGGTTCTGTGAGTTTAAGAATCTGCAAATAAAATATTTGCAGTTATAGAATCTAGAATATAAGTATCACCGAGCTTTTTATCCTTAGAATCCAATAAGTTTCTATATGAAAGAACATAGGCGTTTTGCTCTTTGTCATTTGGTTTTAATAAAAATGGATATACAGGGATATTTATGTTTGCAAAAGCATTATATTGATCTGCTGAAATAAATTGTGTACCTATCTTTATTTCATTTTGCAAATTATTGATTGCAAATATGATTGAGTCATAATTTGGAGTAGCAAAAATTTCTTCTATGTTAGCTGTTTTATCTATTTTTTGTTTGATAAATTGTGGTAAGAAAATTCTAGCTTTGTCATTTGTTCTTGCCGATATTGTTGTTTTGATGAAGCTTATTCTATTTAAAATTTTATCTAATATAAAATTGCCATCTGCCATTTTAAAATCCATAAAAATTCTAGGATGTAGTATTACTGAAGTCACTTGCTTCTGTTTAAGTGGCAATTTTTTTATAGCTTTTTTTATATCGCTATCACTGATTTGTATTAAGTCATTTTCTGAATTAAAATAGCTTCCGCCCAAATGAATAGTTTGATTTGCTATAATTTGTTTTATCAGTGTTGAGTCCTGTTGGTACAAGCTTTTAGCTATCTCAGGATAATAGGAATTTATAACGAGTGGTGAAGATATTACCTGTATATTAGACGGTAATTTCACTTTAAAATTATACAGCTGTGACTCTATAACATAAACTACAACATGTTTTTGAGTTGAGGTAGCAATGTTTTTGATAAAATTAATTAATTCTTTGTTATATAAGTGCGAATAAATAAGTACATCTTTGCCAACGAAGTTACTGATATCAAATTTTTGTAGAAATTCATTTGCAGTTCCATGGCCTAATAATATTACTTTTGTAGCATCTTTTAGGCTGATTTTAGATAATGACTTGTCCGATAAATTATATGATTCAAAAGCTATACTTGTTTGCTTTATTCGGTTAGTAAGGATTCTTACACTATTGTAATCCCCACCTTTGCCTTTGGTGAAAATGGCTACTCGGTTTTCTGCGAATGCGCTATTTAAATAAAAACAACAAAAACATATAACAAATAAATTTTTAAGATAGTAAATCATAATACTCTCTATTAAAAATAACCTGAGAAAGTTACTTATTTCTCCTGAAAGTAATGTAGATTAATCTTATATATTTATTGTTCTTTTATCTATAGCTAGTGCTGCTTCTTTAATTGCTTCATTTAGTGTTGGATGTGCGTGGCAGGTTCTTGCGATATCTTCTGCAGCCCCTCCAAATTCCATATATGCAACTACTTCTGCAATTAATGTTCCAGCATCTGCTCCTATAATATGCGCTCCAAGCACTCTATCTGTTTTTGCGCATGCAATTAGTTTTACCATTCCATCAGTATTGCCAACACTTCTAGCACGGCTATTTGCAAGGAACGGGAATTTACCAACTTTATATTCAACTCCTGTTTTCTTTAAATCATCCTCAGTTGCTCCAACTGATGCAACTTCAGGCCAAGTATAGATTACGCCAGGTATTAGGTTGTAGTTAATATGCCCAGCTTGCCCGTTCATTATTTCAACTGCAGCTACCGCTTCTTCTTCTGCTTTATGTGCAAGCATCGCGCCTCGAACAACATCTCCAATAGCATATATATTTGGTATATTTGTTTGGAAGTGATCATTAATATTAATTCTACCTCGGTCATCAAGGATAATACCTGCGCCATCTAATCCAAGCCCTTCAGAGTTTGGCTTTCTGCCAACGGCAACTAAAACAGCATCGCAAGATAGTTTTGATTCTTTTGATCCGGCTACATCACTGATAGTAAGAGATATCCCACTCAATTTTTTATCTGCTTTGACAACTTTAGTGCTAAGCATAAATTCAAAACCTTGCTTATCTAAGATTTTGTGAAAGTTTTTTCCTATTTCTTTATCAAGTGATGGGACAATACGATCAGCAAATTCAACTACAGTGACTTTACTACCTAGTCTATTCCATACAGATCCGAGTTCAAGTCCTATAACTCCGCCTCCGATAACAACTAAGTGTTTAGGAACTTTTGGAAGAGACAGAGCGCCAGTTGAAGACACGATAGATTTTTCATCAACCTCTACTCCTGGAATGTTAATTATATCTGATCCAGTAGCTATAAGGATATTTTTTGCTTTGATTTTTTCTGATTTAGATCCATTTTTGACTTCAACAGTATTATTATCAAGAATTTTTCCAGTGCCTGTTATTTTGGTAATTTTATTTTTTGCAAATAATCCTTCAATACCTTTGCATAGGTCGGAAACAATGCCATCTTTTTTTGACATCATCTTTTTTAAGTCAAGTTTTGTGCTTGTTTTTATTCCTATTTCAGAAAAATGTTCTCTAGCTTCTTCGTATTTTTCAGAGAAGTTTAGTAACGCCTTTGATGGTATACAGCCAACATTTAAACATGTTCCACCAAGTGTTTTTCGTTGTTCAACACAGGCAACTTTCATTCCAAGTTGCGATGCTCTGATTGCACCAGTATACCCACCAGGACCAGCACCAATTACGACTAAATCAAATTCTTGCATAGGTTTTATATCTCTTTAAATAAAAATCAGCCAAAGACTATTATAACTTTGTTAACAGTCCCATAGAGATAATAGCATGAGGCTTGATATGATGACAAGTATAAAGAGTGAAGTTGGTGTGTAATTTTGCTACTTGTGATGGGTGTCTTGAACTGTGCTTAGTGTCCTGGTTTTAGCTTAATCGTATTTTTCTTTGGAGCAGCTATAAACGTGATTAAGTTTATGTGATCAGAGAAAGGTTCTTCTGTTGCATCTTGTAGATCTAGATACATTTTTTTAGTGATGGAATAACCTGCGCTTGCTTTCAAAATGTTAGCCTCACCATGGTTTTTAATAGCTTTCATCAGATCTAAAGCAGAGTTATGTTCAAGTTCAAGAGATTCCATATCTATAATTGTTTCTATAAAGCCAGATTGTTGAAGAAGGGGAGTGATGTGCTCGAATTGAATGAAAGGAGATATATGCGCTGCGTGAGCAATTTTGTAGGATATTTCAAGTTCGATTAATTTCTTTCGCAAATTTAGTAGACTGCCTCCTCCGGGAAAGCTACAGATAAATATTCCATTATCTTTGAGTATTAACTTGATCTGATTCAAAAAGCTTTTTACGTCATTAATCCAATGAAATCCAAGTGGAAATATAATTAAATCAAATTTGTTTTTAGGCAGTTCTTTATCTAGATTAGAAACATATTGAATATTTGAATTTTTTGACACTACTTCTAGATGTTCAGTAATTATTTCTTCAATAGCGGGTTTTATGATTAAGATTTCATCAAATGTTTTGTCAAGTGGATCTAGTCTGTCAATTATGTCTTCATGAATAAATTTATGAAAACTAGATGCTTGAATTACATTAATTGATTTTTCTCGATTTTTTTCAAGCTTTTCTAAATCAAACATAGTTATTGTACTTTGCGAAACCAGTTATTATCTTTTAGTGTGCCAACTCTTACTTGAACTTTTCCTATTCCTAGAAATTTTTCTTTTTCCTTGGAGTTTTTTGCCGAAGTGGCAATTTTAGTTGTCTTATATTTATAGCTGGATAAGTCAGCAAGTTTCTTTTTGTATATATGCATGGAATCACTAATCTGTCTAACTCTTGCATGGTATGCAGAAGCTCTGTCAGCTGAGCCTGAATGATAGGCGCCTATTGCCTTTTGCCAATCTCCATGTTGTTCATATTTTTCTTTTAAGAATTTTGCGCCATAAGCAATATTTCTTCTTGGAGAAAAAGCTTGTTCAACCGAAGTAAAAGCATCTGGGTGATATTTCAAATTAATCTGCATGCAGCCTACATCAATGCTTCCTTTACCTGATGCAAGCTGAGCTTTTGCGAATTTTATTGCCTCAGTTTTGTTTTTAAAATGATAGCCTTTACCACTTGGGTTTACTGTAACTGCCCAAGGCCAGGTTAAACCAAGTCTATGCTTTGAGTGTGGTTTTTGAGTTTCCTGCAAAGAGATAGAGTATAATGTATCTTTCGGTATTTTGTGTCTTTTCTCGAAATATGAAAAGATATTAGAGCATTTCTGCGATTCCAGCATTTCTGGGTCAGTTTTTGCATAGCTTGCAAAACTGTTTACTGAAAATAATAGAAATGCTAATAATAAAGTTTTGTTCATATTAGAATGAATTCTAAAAGTTATTTATTAATAATCGTTAATTATGATAGTATAAAAAACACAGCTATGCAAGTTATATGAATAGAGCAGAAGAGATTTTTAAAAACATTAAAGCAAAAAAGCAAAGAAATCTACTAATAAAGGTAAGAGCTGGAGCAAAACAAAACTCAATTGATGGTTTAATGACAATTGATCAAAAGGAGTATATTAAGCTCTCCATTAAAGCGCCGCCTATTGATGGCAAAGCTAATAAGGAGATTATTGAGTTTTTGTCAAAAGAGTTAGATTTGCCAAAGTCTACAATAGAAATAGTAGCTGGTAAGGTCAGTTCATACAAAGTGCTAAGTTTCTCTATTTGAAGATGCTAGATTATTGGTGCCTTTCATTATAAAACGGATCTGCTGATTGATATTTTGGATCGTTTTTTTCCATTCTTGATTCAATAGAGTCCTTAGTTTTATTAGACCATTTATGAAAATCTTTATGGGCTTTTTCGTGTTTCTTTTTTGTGCCTCTGGTTGCATTCTTTTTATCTTTTGCAAAATCTCTTGGTTTTCTTTTATCGGTCCAATTTGTAGATTTATCGTTAGATTTACGATTCTCTTTAACCGTGATATCAATTTTTTTCTTCTGAGGTTTTTGGGCTTTATTCTTTTTATGTTCAACTTTATTTTTAATTCCATGGTGTGGATTTGCTATTTTATCCTTGGCTTTATGTGCTGGATTAGCTTGAACAGATAAGGTAAAAAGTACGCTTGCGATTATTACAACTATTATATTTTTCATATTTTTTTCTAAAAAAATCAATTTTCACTATTTAAAATTTCTGATTCATAATTATATAAATCAAAAATAATTATAATACAAATGGGAGTTATATGACACAAGAGAAAAAGAAGTTTGATGCCGAAGTTGGCAAGGTGTTGCATTTGATGATCAATTCTCTTTATGCAAATAAAGAGATCTTTTTAAGAGAACTAATTTCGAATAGTTCTGATGCATGTGATAAATTACGTTATTTGGGTCAGACGGATAGCAGTCTTGTCCAAGGAGATTCAGATCTTAAGATTAATATCTCTATTGATAAGGATGAGAAGACTATTACCATAAGAGATAATGGCATTGGTATGAATCGTGAGGATTTGCAAGAAAATCTAGGTACAATTGCGAAGTCAGGAACCCAAGGTTTTCTAAATCAATTATCTGGAGATAGCAAAAAGGATAGCCAATTAATTGGGCAATTTGGAGTCGGGTTTTATTCCTGCTTTATGGTAGCTGATAAAATTACAGTTACATCTAGAAAAGCTAGTGAGGATAAAGTTTATATCTGGGAATCAGATGGAAAAGGTGAATATACAATAGATGATTCAGACAAAGAGTTTGCTAGAGGAACTGAGATGATTCTTCATATAAAGAGCGAAGAGGAATCATTTGTTGATCATTTTAGAGTCAAGCATATTATTAAAAGCTATTCTGATCACATTGCTGTTCCTATCTTTTTTGTTGATGAAAATAATAATGAAACTCAAGTCAATTCATCATCTGCTCTATGGACGAGGTCTAAAAATGAAATAGATGAAGAGCAGTATAAAGAGTTTTACAAAAGTGTAAGTCATGCTACTGATGACCCTTGGCTTACGATGCACAATAGGAATGAAGGTATTGTTGAGTTTACAAATTTACTTTTTGTCCCTACTAGTAAGACTTTTGACTTATTTCACCCAGATCGTAAATGTCGTGTGAAACTTTATATCAAGAGAGTATTTATAGCTGATGAGAATGTAGATATTATTCCGCAGTATTTACGCTTCTTGCGCGGGGTCGTTGATTCTGAGGATTTACCATTGAATATTAGTAGAGAGACTTTACAAAACAATGCAACACTAGAAAAAATTAAGAAGTCTATCACTAAGCGCGTATTGTCGGAGCTTGTTAAGAAAAAAGAAAGCAATAGAGACGATTATTTGCTATTTTGGAGTAATTTTGGAGGTGTTCTTAAAGAAGGTCTATGCGAAGTTACAAGTGACCATGAGAAGTTGCTTGAGGTTTGCGTGTTTAGAAGCGCAATCCATGATAAAATGATTAGTTTGGATGAGTATATTGCAAACTGCAAAGAAGAAGATAAAACAATATATTACTTAAGTGGTGATGACCCAGAAAAACTTCGCAGCAATCCTCAAATTGAAGGGTTTATTAGCAAAGGTATCGATGTATTGCTATTTACCGATACAGTTGATGATTTCTGGGTTAATGTTAATGGTCGATATAAAGAGATAGAATTAAAGTCAGTAACTAGAAGTGATATTGATTTAGATAGTCAGGATGATTCCAAAGAAGATAAGAGTTCAGAGGAGAAAGATGATTCAAAGAATGATGAAATTGCAAACTACTTTAGAGATACTTTAGGAATACTTGTAAAAGATGTAAAAATATCAAAAAAATTGACAACAAGTCCTGCTTGTTTAGCGGTTGGTGATGGTGCGATGGATATTCGTATGGAAAGATATTTAATAGAACAAAAGCAATTAGCTGGAGCTAGTGCTAAAATTCTTGAAATTAATCCAAACCATAAAATTGTGCTTAAGATTGGAGAGGGTCTTGGAGAAAAAGCTAATCAGGATGAAAATGCTGCACTTGTGCATTTGCTCTATGATCAAGCGTGTATTATTGAAGGCGAGCCAGTCTCTGATGCTGGAGCATTTTCAAAGAGATTAAACGGTATTTTAGAAAAGATTACCTAAGGTCAATTTTTATTGACACAGAAATAATATCCGGCTATCAAACTGATATAGCGAATTAATAAAACGCAGGAGGGGTATTATAGGTAATTAATCCTTAGTAACCCTCCTGCGTTTTATTAATTCCTATGGCTAGATATTATTATAAAAAAAACGCAGGAGTTAATTATGAAAAAATATTATCTACTAATTTTAGCAATTATCTTTAATTCGTCATTGTCATTTGCTGATTCTGTCGTGCGAGGAAAGGTTAAAGCTGCTAGTTCTGACTATCTTTCAAAACATTTTATGAATGGTTCTTACATGTTTGTCGATGAAAATGGAGTTATCGAAAAAGGTGCAAAAGGCATTCATTCTGTTGTTGGTAAAAAATCTTTAAATGCTGATCAGCAAATGCCAATTGCGTCTGCTACAAAATCTATGACTGCAGCTGCTATTTTAAAACTACAAGAGCGCGGAAAACTTAATGTAAAAGATGTTGTGGCAAAGCATTTAAACGCAAAAAGTGGAATATGGACAGATAATAAGGTGCCAGCTTGGGCAAATGAAATAACAATTCATAATATGTTGACTCATAGAAGCGGGCTTGCTGAATATTTTATGAGTGCAGAAATTGATGTTAATGTCCCTTTGCGTAGTATAAATAAGCAGATTGCTAATTTTGCAGCGTCTCAAGAATTATCATTTAAACCTGGTGAAAAGCATGATTATAATAACACCAATTACATACTTCTTGGTTTAATTGTTGAAGCTGCTAGCGGTGAAAAAGCTAATGACTTTTTTGAAAAAGAATTTTTTGCTCCACTTGGTATGAAAAATACTAAATTATTGGGTTTAGCTGAGACATTACAACATCAAAAAGATCCTGAGTCTACGGATGTACCTTCTAGATATTTTGTAACCCCTACAGGAGGTGAGCCACAATTTAATCTTGCAAAACATCCATTTACTATGACTCCTTTTACAGATGGAGGTGTTGCATCAACTACAGCTGATCTAATTACTTGGCATAAGGCGTTACATTCTGGAAAGGTCTTGTCTAAAGCTTCATATAAGCAAATGACTACAGGTTATTATGATGTACCGTGTAATAAGGGAAAAAGTAAAATAGGCTATGGAATGTATATTACAAAGCTTGAAAATGGTGATGAATTATATCATCATGCAGGTAATGCACTAGCTATTAGAAGTGAGTCGGGTTGCGTCTTGAATAAGAACCTTTGTTTTGCTATTTTAAGTAATGTGATGAATTATGTTCCAAAGGAAATGCAAGGTAAGATTGATATGACAAAAGAAGAAAATCAGCTTGATATCATTCATTATACAAAGCATGTTTTAAAATCACTATAGGCGGATATTTTGACTTTACGAATACTTGGTTTAGAATCTAGTTGTGATGACACGTCAGCTGCAATAGTTGAATCTGGACCAAGTATTTTATCCAATATAGTTATAGGGCAAAATCAAGAACACATGATTTATAAAGGGGTGGTTCCTGAAATTGCTGCTAGATCCCATTTACGTAATATTCAAACTGCTCTTGATCGGTGTTTAGACGAATCTAAGTTATCTTTGAAAGATATTGATGCAATTGCCGCAACTTCGGGACCAGGCTTGATTGGTGGGGTGATCGTTGGATCGATGTTTGGTAAGGCTTTATCGAGTGCGCTAAAAAAGCCATTTATAGCAATAAACCATCTTGAAGGACATGCATTAACTCCTAGACTTACTGACAATGTGCCTTTTCCATATTTGCTACTGCTTGCGAGTGGTGGGCACTGTCAATTTGTTGCAGTAGAAGGGCTCGGTAAATATAAAATTTTAGGCCAAACATTAGATGATGCAGTTGGAGAAGCTTTTGATAAAGTAGCAAAAATGATGAATCTTGGCTTTCCAGGTGGTCCAATTATTGAAAAGATGGCAAAATCTGGAGATGCTGATAGGTTTGATTTTCCAAAGCCTTTATATAATCAGAAAAATTGCGATATGTCATTCTCTGGCTTAAAAACAGCTGTAAAGTTAAAGATCAATGAGTTTGAGGTTTTGAATAATCAAGATAAGAGTGATATAGCAGCAAGCTTTCAAAAAACTGTGTGCGATGTAGTTAAGAGAAAAAGTAAATTTGCAATAGATGAATATGAATCCTATCATGATGGAAGAAATATAGTTGTTGCGGGTGGCGTCGCGGCAAACCAAGAAATTTGCTCAGGTCTAAAAGAATTAGCAGTCAAAAATGGATATAATTTTGTTGCACCACCAATAAAATTATGCACGGATAATGCTGCTATGATAGCTTTTGCTGGACTAGAGAGGTTAAAATCGGGTAAAATTAATAAAGTAGATTTTAGGCCACGAGCGCGCTGGAATCTGGAAGAGGTGGATTAGTGTGATTACCTATAATATTGATTTTTAAGTAAGATTTTATGTCAGGTTTAGAACTTAATAAGATTGCAGCTGCCGTTTTACTAGCAAGTTTAATTGCGATGGTAGTTGGTGTTGTATCAAATATTTTATATAAACCAAAGCTGGAAGTAGCACAGCGTGGATATCAGATTGAGGTTGCAGAAGATTCTGCGCCTGATATACCTGGGCAACCTGAAGAGCCATTGAATATTGAAGAGCTGATGGCAAATGCAAACGCTGAAGCTGGTGCAAAAACTATTAAGAAATGTGTTGCATGTCATAGTTTTGACCAAGGAGGCGCAAGTAAAGTTGGGCCAAATCTTTGGAAAGTTGTAAATGCTCAAAAAGCTAAGAAAGCTGGTTATCCGTATTCTAAAGCAATGTTAGCAGCTGGTGGAAATTGGGATAATGAAAGTTTGTTTCATTTCTTAAAAAGACCAGGTAAATTTATGCCGGGCACAAAGATGTCTTTTGCTGGTATTAGAAAACCTGAAGATATAGCCAACGTGATTGCTTACTTGAAAGAGAAGGCAAGTTAGTTTAGTCTGGTATTTTATTTATATTAAGTAGGTATTATGGATATTACCCCTATAGAAATATGGATTGCAGTTGGTTTGGTATTTATTCTGGTTGAATTTACCGCTATTCCGGGTATCGGATTTTTATTTTTGGGACTTGGAAGCTTATCTACTGCAATTGTTATCTATTATTTTCCTGAAATTGCTGCATTCCAAGTTGCTTCTGTTGGTTTAACCTCACTTGCCTGGTTCTTGCTACTTTGGTGGCCACTAAAGATCTTTATTTATGGTAAGAAAGGTAAAGCTGGATCTGACTATTTTGATATAGTCGGTATGCGAGTTAAGGTTGCTAGTGAAGAGATAAAGCCATCTGGTCTTGGAGAGGTGCATTGGTCGGGCACTACAATGAATGCAAGGTTTGTTGATAAAGATACTCCTATTAAAAAAGATGAAGAGCTTTATGTACTCGAAGTTAAAGGTAATATTTTAATTTGTTCGCGCAATAAGCCGAAAGATTGATTTTTGTATTTGCTCTAATAATGAAAAGTGAATAGCGTTTTTCTGATGGTTTATATTTGATGAAAAGAGACAAAATTATAAATATAGCTGATTCTAGAGTTCTTAAAATTCCCATTTTAGAGTCTAATGAAGTCTTAATAGATTTGAGGAATCAAGATGAGCTTGTATATGGCTCTGTGCCAGAATCACCTTTAACAAAAAACCATTACATATTTGTTAGAAAAAGAGTTTACGAAAAGTTGTGTTTGGCCCAAAAATCTTTACCTTCAGGGTGGCGCTTTAGAATTTATGAAGGGTTTCGTAGTAGCGAGGTTCAGCAAATGTTGTTTGATCAACAATATCAAAAAATACTGCAGGAATTTCCTGATAAGGTGAGGGAGGAAATTTTTTATGAGACAACGCGGCTAGTTTCTCCAGTAAAGAATTTTGATGGAACTATAAATATCCCTGCGCACAACGCGGGAGCTGCAATTGACGTTGAAATAATTGCAAAAGATGGTGAGTTAGTTGACATGGGTATGGCTATTAAAGATTGGCAAAAAGTAAATTCTGATTTATGCCAAACTGATTGTAATTTGCTTGATCAGGATATAAGAAAGAATCGTAAAATTTTGCATGATGTAATGGCTAGACATGATTTTGTTAATTACCCAACGGAATGGTGGCATTTTTCGTACGGAGATCGATATTGGGCGTATATCAAGGACAAAGAATCTGCAATTTATGGAAGTGCAGATTATTTAGTGTGAAGTTGCAGATAAAGAGCGCCAAAGTATAACTGATGTCTAGCTTTAATCAAATACAAATATATTACAATCTGTACTAGCATCTTCAGTATCACCAAGGCCAAGCAAGCCAACGGCTTGTGATATTTCATTCTCATTTAATGGGGTTATTTGTCTAATGGGTAGTTGATAATCAATAGGTGTATCGTTATAGAAAACCCCTCCCCAATTTAACTTTTCTCCGGTTAATGGTACATATCTATTAGGTGTTGGAATGTCCATTGGCGGTGTTGCTCCTTCTGGCAAGGCTCTTGGCTCAGGTTCTGGTTCTTTTGGTTTTGAAGCTTGTGGTAGTTTGTCAAGAACTACCGAGCCATCTTTTATTAAGTATGTAGTGTGGCGATCTGGAGATCCTACTATATAAGTTGTTTCTGAATGATTTGTTTTTCTCTGCTCTTTTGCCATAATTACCTTCCCAATTTAATTACGATTGCATTAGTTTAATATTATTGGTGATTTATTAAAAAATCAATCTAATGATGATTTTTTTTACTGGATCTACAATTGAGGGTTTTAGCATTTTGTAAATAATATTACCAACTGTAATGGCTGCTATAGTAACTAGAGCACTATAGATAATATCTGCTGGGTAGTGCATAGCAAGTGTAATTCTTGAAATAGCAACAGATGCAATGACCAAGCAGCAAATGAGTTTGGCAATTTTATTAATATGTGGCCATAGTGCGTATGTAACTAAAATACTAAGTCCCGTATGTGCGCTCGGAAAAGATGATAGGCAACGCTCTAGCTCTGTGTTTGCGATTGTAAGGAATTGATCTGATGATAGAGAGCAGAATGGTCTTGGCATATTGAATGAGAACTTTAATCCAGCAAATGTAAAGCCAAATATTGCATAGCAAGTGCCGATTCGGGTAAGTTCATTGTATATGGGAGTAAAATAGCTTTCGATGTTTTGAACTTTTTTCGTCTTGAAGTAAAAATATATGCAGGTAAGAATATAGCAAGCAGCAAAATTAGCTATAAAAAATACACTTGAGATGGTGTGTAATATGTGAGGCAATATACCTTTATTAGTAATATAATTAAGTTTGATAAATATTATTTCATTTAGTCCAAAGAAATTATAAAATATTTCTAACATTGCCTAAGTTTTGCTATTTTCATGAAAATTAAGTTACATGAATCAATATATATATGCAATATCTGATATCTTGAAAAATGCCTTTTGATTAGTTAGTGCTTTTTCTTTGCATAAAATTCTTGCCAAACGCTAAAAAGTTGGGTATAGTTCTGAAAATTTTCGTGTTAAATAATACGAATATGTAAATGTATGTGGAAAATTGTATCCATGTGTGTTTAGTTTTGTAATTTTAAAAAAGCAAGTAGAAATCAAATGCCAACAAATAGTCAATTGGTTAGATTTGGTAGAAAATCTAAGATCAAGAAGAGTAAGTCACCGGCGCTTCATAACAACCCTTTTCTAAAAGGTGTTTGTGTGATCGTTAAAACTGTAACTCCTAAGAAGCCAAACTCTGCGCTTCGTAAGATTGCTAGGGTGCGCCTCAGTAATGGTGAGTATGTTAACGCTTATATTCCTGGTGAGGGGCATAATCTTCAAGAGCACTCAGCTGTTCTTGTTAGAGGTGGTAGAGTTCCTGATCTTCCGGGTGTTAAATACCATATCGTGCGTGGTGCTCTTGATACTCAAGGTGTTAAAGACCGTAAGCAAGGTCGTTCTCGCTACGGTACTTCTGCTAAAGGTTAGTTTGCAAATATATAAATAATAGTAATATATAAAGGTATAATCAATGTCACGTCGTCATGCAGCCGTAAAAAGGGTAGTCAATCCTGATACGAAATATAATAGTGTTTTGGTCACTAAGTTCATTAATCATCTGATGAGAGATGGTAAAAAATCACTTGCTGAAAAAATTGTTTACAATGCTTTTGAAAGAATTGAAAAAAGACATGGTGCAGAAGCTTTCAAGATCTTTACTGAAGCGATGAATAACGTAAAGCCTTATTTGGAAGTTACTTCTGTAAGAGTTGGTGGTGCTAACTACCAGGTGCCTGCTCCAGTTGACGAGAGAAGAGGTTTTGCTTTAGCTACTCGTTGGGTCATTGACGCTGCTCAGAAGCGTTCAGGTCGTAGTATGATCGAGAAGCTTGCAGAAGAGTTGTTTGATGCAGCAAATAGTCGTGGTGTTGCCATTAAGAAAAGAGAAGATACTCATAAAATGGCTGAAGCTAATAAAGCGTTTGCTCACTTTGCACAAAGATCATCGAGGTAATAACATATGTCTAAGAAATTACAATTATCTGATGTACGTAATATTGGTATTTGCGCGCACATTGATGCGGGTAAGACTACTACTACTGAGCGTATTTTATACTATACTGGTAAATCTCACAATATTGGTGAAGTGCACGATGGCGGTGCTACAATGGATTGGATGGAGCAAGAGCAAGAAAGAGGTATAACAATTACTTCGGCTGCTACTACTTGTTTCTGGAATGAAAAAAGAATCAATATTATTGATACTCCGGGTCACGTGGATTTTACAATTGAAGTTGAAAGATCGCTTCGTGTGCTTGATGGTGCAATAACTGTATTTGATGGTGTTGCTGGTGTTGAGCCGCAATCTGAAACGGTATGGCGTCAAGCTGATAAATACGGCGTTCCAAGAATGTGCTTTGTAAACAAGCTTGATAGAGCTGGTGCAAATTTCTACAGATGTGTTGATATGATAGTTGACCGTTTGGGTGCTAGTCCTCTGGTTGTTCAGTTGCCAATTGGAGTTGAAGATGAGTTCCAAGGGGTTGTAGACTTAGTTAAAATGCAATCTATAATTTGGAAAGGTGGTGATTTAGGTGCTGAGTATGTATACGGCGAAATCCCTGCAGACTTAAAGGATAAAGCTGAAGAATATAGGTCAACGCTTCTTGATACAGTAGTTGAAGCTGATGATGATATGATGGAAAAATATCTTGGTGGTGAAGAGCTTACTGAAGATGAAATCAAAAAATGTATTAGAAAAGGAACTATTACTGGTCAGTTTGTTCCAGTGCTATGTGGTACTGCGTTTAAGAACAAAGGGGTTCAGCCATTGCTTGATGCTGTTATTGATTACTTGCCATCACCGATTGATGTTCCAGCAATAAAAGCTGTTGATGCAAAGACTGATGAAGAAAAATCTGTGCCAAATTCAGTAGATGGGCCTTTTGCGGCTCTTGCGTTTAAAGTTATGACAGATCCCTTTGTTGGTTCTTTGACTTTTGCTAGAGTTTACTCAGGTAAAGTTACAGCTGGTTCTACTATTATAAATACTGTTAAAGGTCAAAAAGAGCGTGTAGGGCGTATGCTACTTATGCATGCTAACGATCGTGAGGATATAAAAGAAGCTATTGCGGGTGATATTGTTGCCATTGCTGGATTAAAAAATACAACAACAGGTGATACTTTGTGCTCAACTGATGCTAACGTTGTTCTAGAGAGAATGGAATTTCCTGAGCCGGTTATTCAGCTTGCTGTTGAACCGAAATCTACAGCTGATCAGGAGAAAATGAGCCTTGCATTGTCAAAGCTAGCTTCTGAAGATCCGTCATTTAGAGTTTCAAGTAGTGAGAATGGACAAACTAACATTGCTGGTATGGGTGAGCTTCACTTGGAAATTCTAGTTGATAGAATGAAAAGAGAGTTTAAAGTAGAGGCAAATGTTGGTGCGCCTGAAGTTGCGTATCGTGAAACAATTACTGCTTCGCATCAGGTTGATTATACTCATAAAAAGCAGTCAGGTGGTGCGGGTCAATTTGCTAGAGTTAAAATAGTATTTGAACCTGGTGAAGTTGGTACTGGATTCACTTTTGATAGTAAGATTGTTGGTGGTAATGTTCCAAAAGAATTTATCCCGGGTGTTGAAAAAGGTATTAAGCAAATTATGGATACTGGGGTTGTAGCTGGATATCCAATGATTGACTTTAAGGCAACTTTGATTGATGGTGCTTATCATGATGTTGACTCATCTGTACTTGCGTTTGAAATTGCGGCAAAAGCAGCGTTCAGAGAAGGGATGCCACAAGCGGGTGCAAAACTTCTTGAGCCATTAATGAAGGTTGAAGTAATTACGCCTGAAGAATATATGGGTGACATTATCGGTGATTTGAATAGTAGAAGAGGTTCTGTTCAAGGAATGGAACCAAGAGGTAATGCACAAATTGTAACTGCTAGTGTTCCACTTGCTGAGATGTTTGGTTATGTGAATACGTTGAGATCAATGTCACAAGGAAGAGCGCAATATAGTATGGAATTCCAGAATTATGCGCAAGTGCCACAGCAAGTTGTTGATACAATTTTAAGTAAGCAGGGTGGTTAGTTTATAGGAATAAGTTTATTTTGAGCTATTTTGCAAAATTTAAAATTTTGTTGATTGTTTGCTTGAGATATGATAGGAGTGTAGCTCAATTGGTAGAGCGCCGGTCTCCAAAACCGGAGGTTGCGGGTTCGATGCCTGTCGCTCCTGCCACTTATGTTTAAAACTAGATAGGAAATATGTTAAATAAATTAAAGCCGTTTAAATTTTTTGACCAAGTTAAGCAAGAAGCGAAGAAAGTTGTTTGGCCTGAAAAAAAAGAATTGATTGCTTCGGCATCAATAGTAGTAATTGCGGTTTTATTATTTAGTTTGGCGAGTTTAGTTCTGGATTATGGTATTCATAATTTAGTACGTTTTTTGTTAAATATTGGAAAGTAGCTTAAAAATATGTCTAAATGGTATATTCTACATACGGTTTCTGGCTCTGAAAAAAGGGTCAAAAAAATGATCGAAGATCAGGTAGAAAAGAAAAGGATGTCTGATTTTTTTGAAGAAATAGTAGTGCCTGTTGTAGAAGTGCCTGAGATAAAGAGAGGCAAGAAGGTTCTTGCAGAAAAGAAATTCATGCCAGGCTATGTGCTTATAAAGATGAAAATGACTGATGAGTCATGGCACTTGGTGAAATCTGTACCAAAAATTACAGGATTTTTGGGGAGCAAAACAACTCCGCAATCACTAAGCAATGCTGAAGTTGAAGGGGTGTTTAGTCAGCTTGAAGCAGCATCCAAAACGGCAAGTGTATCAAGCTTGTATAATGCGGGTGATAAAGTTCAAGTAATTGATGGGCCGTTTGATAATTTCTTTGGTGTTGTTGAAGAGGTTGATATTGAAGGGCAGAAATTAAAAGTTTCTGTTTCAATTTTTGGTAAAGCTACTCCAATCGAGCTTAGCTTTACTCAAGTGAAAAAAAATTAAAAGATAAAGTAATAGTTTAAGGAAGAAAAAGCTTATGGCAAAAAAAATTGATGGTTATATTAAGTTGACGATTCCTTCGGGGAAAGCAAATCCTGCTCCTCCTGTTGGCCCGGCTTTGGGTCAAAAAGGTGTTAACATCATGGAATTTTGTAAGGCATTTAATGCTGCAACAAGTTCTTTAGAGCCTGGTACTCCAGTTCCGGTAGTTATTACAGTGTATGTTGATAAGAGCTTTGAATTTGTAACAAAAACTCCACCTGCATCTTTCTATTTGAAGAAATTTGCAAAGATTCCTAAAGGAGCTGGTGCTACAAAAAAAGAGCCTTATGTTGGTAAGGTAACTTTTGATGATTGCAAAGAGATCGCAAAAATTAAAATGCAAGATCTAAACGCAAATGATATTGACGCAGCTGCCAAGATTATTGCAGGTTCTGCCGAGTCAATGGGTATTGAAGTTGTAAAATAATCGAATTAAATATAAGCAAATATAAATAGAAAGATTATGGGTAAAAAGTTAACAGCAATAAAAAAAGATCTTGATCAGAATAAAGAATATTCTCTTGAAGAAGCGATTTCTTTGCTTAAGAAGAATAGTTTTACTAAGTTTGATGAAACGTTAGACGTTGCAATTAATCTTGGTGTTGATCCAAAGCATTCAGATCAGATGGTAAGAGGTATGGTTTCTCTACCGGCTGGTACTGGTAAAGATGTAAGAGTAGCAGTCATTTGTAAAGATGATAAAATTGCAGAAGCAACCGCGGCTGGTGCGGATTTAACAGGTTCAGCCGTTATTATTGATGATATCAAAGCTGGTAAGATTGACTTTGATGTTTGCATTGCAACACCTGATATGATGGGTATGGTTGGTCAAATTGCAAGAGTACTTGGGCCTAAAGGGTTAATGCCTAATCCTAAACTAGGGACAGTTACTGCGGATATCGCCACAGCTGTTAAAAATGCTAAGAGTGGTCAAGTAGAATATAGAGTAGAAAAGGCGGGTATTGTGCATGTAGGAGTCGGGAAAATATCTTTTTCCGAAAGTGATTTGCAAAAAAATGCTCAAACGTTAATTGATTCGGTGTTGAAAGCAAAACCATCTGGTGTAAAGGGTGCATACCTACAGAAGATACATGTATCTTCAACAATGGGGCCATCTCTTAAAGTTGATATTTCAACAATTTCACAATAGAGATAAGTATTTGGAGACATAACAGTGTTAAGATCAGAGAAAAAAACTTTTGTATCAGATTTAGAAGAAATTTATCAAACTTCTAATTCTGTAATAATAACACACTATCACGGGCTAACTGTTTCAGAGATTACGACTCTTCGTCGTTCTTTGAGAGAGAATGGTGCGTCTTTTAAGATAGTGAAAAATACGCTTTCTAAAATAGCAGCATCTAATGTTAAGGTTGAGCATGATCCTGAGATGTTCTCAGGGCCAACTGCAATAGCTTATTCAGAAGATCCAGTTGCTGCTGCGAAGGGAGTTGTAGAATTTGCTAAAGCTAATGATAATTTAAAAATCGTTGGTGGTATAGTGAATGATAAAATTCTGGATGTAAGTTCTATTCAGCAATTAGCTAAGTTGCCATCGCTTGATCAACTTAGAGGTAAAATTGTTGGAATATTACAAGCTCCAGCTTCAAATCTTGCTAGAGTTACTCAAGCTCCAGCTGGTGCATTGGCGAGAGTCATACAAGCTTATGCAGAAAAAAACTAATAATAAATAATTGTCAAAGAGGAAAAATAATATGGCGGATTTAACAAAAATTGCAGAAGATCTATCTTCTCTTACAGTAATGGAAGCAGCTGATCTATCTAAGCTTCTTGAAGAAAAATGGGGTGTTTCTGCTGCAGCTCCTGCAGCAGTGGCAGCAGCTCCTGCAGCAGCTGGTGGAGAAGCAGCAGCTGAAAAAACAGAATTTGATATTATCCTAGCTAGTGCAGGAGAAAAGAAAATTGAGGTAATTAAAGCTGTTAGAGCTATCACAAGTCTTGGTCTAAAAGAAGCTAAAGCTCTTGTTGATGGTGCTCCATCACCTATTAAAGAAGGCGCTTCAAAAGACGAAGCTGATAAAGCTAAAGCAGGTCTTGAAGCAGCAGGCGCTACTGTTGAAGTTAAGTAATTAAGAATAAAAGCATTGTGTCTTTCATTCTTAAGTATATTGACTTTGTGCTTTAGAAATGATATTAGTTGCACTCTCCAATATAAATTCTAGAAAATAGGGTTTAAATTGGGGGTGCGACTTTTTGTGCTTTTCTTAGTATTGATTTTTGTTCTTTATTAATTTAAATACAGATCAAAAAACGTAATTAGAAGTTGCAATAATATAGTCAAACTCATTCAATGATACATTTAAGTATTGGTTGAAATAGAAACATCTGGAGATTCTTATGCCGCAATCCTTACAAACTAGTAAGAGAGTTAGAAAAAACTTCGGTAAAATCGATTTGGTAGCATCAATTCCAAATTTGATTGAAATTCAAAAAAAATCCTACGAAGATAGCTTTATGCAGCTTGGCCTGTCGGATAGTGAAAGGAAGAGTAAAGGACTGCAATCAGTTCTATCTTCCATTTTTCCTATTCAGGATCCATCTGGCAGTGCTACTTTGGAGTTCGTGAAATATAGTTTTGATACCCCAAAATATGACGTTGAAGAGTGTATACAAAGAGGCTTAAGTTTTGTTGCTGGTCTAAAAGTCACTCTAAGGCTCAGTGTATGGGAAGTAGACGAAGCTACTGGTGCTAAAGAAATTAAAGGTATCAAAGAGCAAGAAGTTTATATGGGAGATATCCCATTTATGACCAAAAACGGTACATTTATCATTAATGGTACTGAAAGGGTTATTGTTTCACAGATGCATAGATCACCTGGCGGTTTCTTTTATCACGATGATGGTAAAACTCACTCATCAGGGAAGTTCCTATACTCAGCAAGAATTATTCCTTACAGAGGTTCTTGGCTTGATGTTGAATTCGATGCAAAAGATATAGTTTATATAAGAATTGATCGAAAAAGAAAGCTTCCAGTTACTACTTTATTGATGGCAATAGGTATGAATTCTTCTGAAATTTTAGAAGAATATTATGAGATTGAAAGTTTTAACCATACAAAGAAAGGTTGGGTTGCTGATTTTGATCCTAAAACTGTTATAGTTCAAAGATTAGATTCAGATTTAGTAAATGCTGAAACTAACGAAAAATTACTTGAAGCTGGACAAAAAATTACTCCAAGATTAGCAAAGAAGTTTGCCGAAAATGGTCTTAAGAAGATTCTAGTGCAAAATGATGAGCTGATAGGTAATTATATTGGCAAAGAAGTAGTGGATTCTAAGAGTGGTGAAGTATTTGCAAAATTAGGCGAGCAAATTACAGAAGAAACACTAAAAGGTTTAGTTACAGCTGGTGAGAAATCAGTGTCTTTTTTAAAAATACCATCTCAAAGTGACGCTTACATAAGAAACACATTATTTGCTGACAAAAACCAAGATCAAGATTCAGCATTGATTGATATATTTAGAGTATTACGCCCTGGTGAGCCTGCAACGGTTGAAGCTGGTCAGATGTTATTTGAGAGCTTGTTCTTTGATAGTAGCAGATATGATTTATCTGAAGTTGGTAGAATCAAGCTGAATTCCCGTTTAGATTTGAATGTTGATCCAGAGAATACTTGTCTTACAAAAGATGATATTAAAGCAATTGTAAAAGTTTTAGTTGACTTGAAAGATGGAAAAGGTTCAGTTGATGATATTGATCACTTAGGTAATAGAAGAGTTAGATCAGTTGGTGAATTGATTGAAAATCAGTTTAGAGTTGGTCTTGTTCGTATGGAAAAATCAATTCTAGAGCGCATGAGTGTTGTGGATATTGATGCAGTAATGCCGAATGATTTGGTTAATTCCAAGGTCCTGATTTCAGTAGTTAAGGAATTCTTTAGTACATCGCAACTTTCACAATTTATGGATCAAACCAATCCATTATCGGAAATTACGCATAAGAGAAGATTGTCGGCTCTCGGCCCTGGTGGTGTGAGTCGTGATAGAGTTGGATTTGAAGTTCGTGATGTACACCCAACTCACTACGGTAGGATTTGTCCGATTGAAACTCCTGAAGGTCAGAATATTGGTCTTATTAATTCTATGTCTACATTTGCTAGGGTGAATAAATATGGCTTTATTGAAAGCCCGTACCGTAAGGTTAAAGATGGTTATGTTATTGATGAAGTAGTATATCTTTCTGCAACTGATGAGGGCAAATATAAAATTGCTCAGGCAGATATGGAAATAGCAGCTGATGGTAAAATTAAAGCTGAAATGGTTAGCTGCCGTTTTGAAACTGGAAACTTTATATCAGTTCCTCCTGAAGAGGTTGAATATATTGACGTAACTCCGATGCAGGTAGTTTCTGTTGCAGCTTCGCTAATTCCGTTCCTTGAGAATGATGATGCGAACCGCGCATTGATGGGATCAAATATGCAACGTCAAGCTGTACCACTTATAACAAGTGATGCACCGCTAGTAGGGACAGGTATTGAGTCAGTTGTGGCCAGAGATTCCGGTGCTGCAATTGTTGCACAAAATGATGGTGTGATAGTTGAAGTTGATGCTGAGAGGATAGTTGTTCAGACTTTAGAACGTAAGAAAAATGGTTCTCCAGAAGTTGATATTTATAGTTTAATGAAATATCAAAAATCTAATCATAATACATGTATTAACCAAAAACCTTTGGTAAAAGTTGGTCAAAATGTTAAGCAAAATGAGATTATTGCTGACGGACCTGCTATAGATCAAGGTGAGATTGCTCTTGGTCGTAATATGCTTGTGTCGTTTATCCCTTGGAGAGGGTATAATTTTGAGGATTCAATTTTGATTTCTGAAAGAATTGTAAAAGATGATGTCTTCACATCTATTCACATTGAAGAGTTTGAGGTTGTCGCAAGAGATACAAGATTAGGTCCTGAAGAAATCACGCGTGATATGCCAAATGTTGGTGAAGAAGCTCTGCGCAATTTAGATGAAGTTGGTATTGTACATATTGGTGCTGAAGTGAAGCCTGGTGATATCTTAGTTGGCAAGGTAACTCCTAAGAGTGAATCTCCAATGACACCTGAGGAAAAATTACTTCGTGCAATTTTTGGTGAGAAAGCTTCTGATGTTAGAGATACATCATTATATGTTCCACCTGGTGCTGCAGGTACTATTGTTGAGGTTCGTGTTCTATCTCGCCGTGGTGTGGAAAAAGATGAGCGTGCAATCACAATAGAGAAGCAGCAAATCGAGAAAATGGCAAAAGACAGAGATGATGAGATTGAAATCATCGATCGCTTTGTATTTATGCGTTTGCAGAAAATTCTTGATGGTCAGACAGTTATTAGTGGGCCTAAGTCGGTCAAAGCTGGTCAGAAGATTGATCAAAAACTTCTTGAGACTCTTTCAAAAGGTCAATATTGGCAGTTAACTGTTGAAGATAATGCTGTGATGAGCGAGATTGAGCAAATCAAACAGCAATATGACGAAAAGAAAGATGAACTTAACAAACGCTTTACTAGTAAAGTTGACAAGTTACAGAGTGGTGATGATTTGCCACAAGGTGCTTTAAAAGTTGTAAAGGTATTTATTGCTACAAAGCACAAGCTTCAGCCTGGTGATAAAATGGCTGGTCGTCATGGTAATAAAGGTGTTATTTCACGTATTATGCCAGAAGAAGATATGCCTTTCTTAGAAAATGGTACAGTTATTGATGTTGTTCTGAACCCTCTAGGTTTGCCGTCACGTATGAATGTCGGACAGATATTAGAGACGCATTTAGGTTGGGCTGCAAAGCAGCTTGGTAATAAAGTTGGTGATATGCTTGATAAGTATAGCAACAACGATATTGATACAGATTCTATTAAAGATTTTGTTGGTAAAATATATGCTGGTAGTGAAGTTGCAAAGCAAGTTAAAGACTTAAATAAAGAGGATTTAATAGAGTTTTGTGGAACATTAAAAGACGGTGTACATTTTGCTACTCCAGTTTTTGATGGAGCAAGAGTTGAAGGCGTTAAATCAATGCTAGAACTTGCAGGTCAGAATCTGTCAGGCCAGTCAAAAGTAATTGATGGAAGAACTGGTGAGTATTTTGATCGCAGCATTACTGTGGGTTATAAATATATTCTGAAGCTACATCACCTAGTTGATAATAAGATTCACGCTCGTTCAATAGGTCCATATAGTCTTGTGACGCAACAGCCTCTAGGTGGTAAGTCGCACTTTGGTGGACAAAGATTTGGTGAGATGGAGGTGTGGGCACTAGAAGCTTATGGTGCTGCATTTACGCTTCAAGAATTACTGACAGTAAAATCTGATGATGTTGCTGGCAGAATTAAAGTTTACGAAAATATTGTTAAAGGCGATACTAACTTTAGTTCAGGTATACCAGAGTCATTTAACGTGATGATTAAAGAATTTAGATCATTATGTTTGAATGTTCAGCTTGAAGAAGGTTCTGCTTAAATATGTTCAATAAGCGTTCAAAGTATTTTGGACGCTTATCAATAGTTTAGAGTAGAAAGAAATATTATAAATTAAGCGCTAAAATGCGCTTCTTAAGAGTTTAGTTTGAGGATAAATTCATTATGTCACAGATCAATTTTTACGGCCAATTAAGCAGTACACAACAATTTGATCAAATCAAAATTAATATCGCAAGCCCAGAGCAAGTACGTTCTTGGTCTTTTGGTGAGGTTACAAAACCTGAGACGATTAACTATCGTACATTTAAACCAGAGAAAGAAGGACTTTTCTGCGCAAGAATTTTTGGTCCAGTAAAGGATTTTGAATGTTTGTGTGGTAAATATAAGAGAATGAAGTATAGAGGCGTTACTTGTGAGAAATGTGGCGTTGAAGTAACTTCTTCAAGAGTGCGTCGTGAGCGCATGGGGCATATTGAACTTGCAGCACCGGTTGCACATATTTGGTTCTTAAAATCACTGCCTTCAAGAATTAGTACATTGCTTGACATAACAATGAAGGATCTTGAAAAGATTTTATATTTTGAAAATTATGTTGTTATCGAACCTGGTATGTCTCCTATGCAAAAAGGAGAGCTTCTATCTGAGGATGCTTTTATTAAAGCTCAAGACGAATATGGTGAAGATAGTTTTATTGCCATGATTGGTGCTGAAGTAGTACAAAAGCTGCTTTCTGAGCTAGATCTTGATGAATTAAGTGTCCAGCTAAAAACAGAACTTGCTGAAACAGCTTCTGAGACTAAAAAGAAGAAGATTATCAAAAGACTAAAATTAGTTGAAGATTTTCGCGGCTCTGGTAATAAGCCTGAATGGATGGTGATGAATGTATTACCAGTGATTCCACCTGAAATTAGACCTCTTGTTATGTTAGACGGAGGACGATTTGCAACTTCAGACTTAAATGAGCTATATAGAAGGGTAATCAATAGAAATAATAGATTAAGAAGACTTTTAGAGCTTAAAGCGCCTGATATTATTATTCGTAATGAGAAGAGAATGCTTCAGGAATCTGTCGATGCATTATTTGATAATGGTAGCAGAGGTAAAGTTGTTAAAAACGCGAATAAAAGACCGTTTAAATCTTTGAGTGATATGCTTAAAGGTAAGCAGGGTAGATTCCGCCAGAATTTGCTAGGTAAAAGGGTGGATTACTCAGGTCGTTCAGTGATTGTTGTAGGGCCTGAAATGAAACTACATCAATGTGGTCTGCCTAAGAAAATGGCTCTGGAGCTATTTAAGCCATTTATCTATTCAAAACTTGAAATGTACGGTATTGCAACAACTATTAAAGCTGCAAAGAAAATTGTTGAAGCAGAAAAAATAGAAGTTTGGGATATTTTAGAAGAAGTAATTAGAGAACACCCAGTTCTACTGAACAGAGCTCCAACACTACACAGGCTAGGTATTCAAGCATTTGAACCACTTCTAATCGAAGGTAAAGCAATTCAATTGCACCCTCTTGTTTGCGCTGCATTTAATGCTGACTTTGATGGTGATACTATGTCTGTTCACGTTCCATTATCAATTGAAGCTCAGCTTGAAGCACGAGTTCTGATGATGTCGACAAATAATATTTTAAGCCCTGCGAATGGTAAACCAATTATATCTGCAGATAAGGATATTGTACTTGGCCTATATTATCTAACTTCAATTCTAGATAAAGAGCCAGGTGAAGGAATGATATTCTGTGATATTAAGGAATTAGAGTTTGCTCTGCACGAGAAGGTTCTCACTTTGCATTCAAAGATTAAGTATCGTACAAAAATACTTAATTCTGATGGTGAATTTGTTGAGTCTCTTGTTGATACTTCTCCGGGAAGAGTGCTTCTTGGAAAATTATTACCTAAAACGGAAAGTCTTGATTTCAAATTGCTTAATAGAGAGATGAATAAAAAGAATATCTCAGCTGCAATTGACTCTGTATATCGTTATTGCGGCCAGAAAGCGACAGTTATTTTTGCAGATAAATTGATGGAGCTTGGATTTAAACATGCTTGTCAATCTGGTATATCATTCGGTATGGATGATATGGTTATTCCTGATGCAAAAGCTAAATTCCTAGATGAGACTTCTTCACTAGTTAATGAATTTGAACAACAATATCTTGAAGGTTTGATCACGTATGGTGAGAAATTTAATAAGGTTGTTGATGCTTGGACTGCTTGTACAGATAAAGTTGCGAATAAAATGATGGAAGAAATAGCAGTAGTTGATAATGCTACTGATAATCATGAGAAGCTAAACTCAATTCACATGATGGCAGTATCTGGAGCTAGAGGTTCGGCAGCTCAGATTAAGCAGCTTGCAGGTATGCGTGGTTTGATGACGAAGCCTTCTGGTGAGATTATTGAAACACCAATTAAATCTAACTTTAAGGAAGGTTTGACTGTTCGTGAGTATTTTAACTCTACACACGGTGCGCGTAAAGGTCTTGCTGATACTGCGCTTAAAACTGCTAACTCTGGATATTTAACAAGAAGGCTAGTTGATGTAGCGCAAGATTGTATCATAACAGATGCAGATTGTGGTACGACAGATGGTCTAGAAGTTAAAACCATTATTGATGGTGGTGAAGTTGTTGTTTCTCTATCTGATCAAATACTTGGTAGAACAGTTGCAATTGATACTTTCCACCCAGTAACAAATGAATTGCTTGTTTCTGCAGGTGATTTAATTGATGAAGAGAAATTAGACAAGATAGAATCTTCAGGATTAGATTTAATTAAAATTAGATCCGTGCTGACATGTAAGACAAAACCAGGTATTTGTAGTCGTTGTTATGGGCGTGATCTTGCGGCGGGTACTTTAGTATCAAAAGGCGAAGCGGTAGGTGTTATTGCAGCACAATCTATTGGTGAACCAGGAACGCAGCTTACAATGAGAACTTTCCACATTGGTGGTGCAGCGACGAAGAGTACAGAAGTATCTTCGCTTGAAGCTTCTTATGATGCAAAAGTTAAAATTCTAGGTAGAAACTTAGTTATTAATTCAGAGGGCTTGCAAATTGTGATGAGTCGTGCGTGTGAAGTACTTTTAGTTGATGATAAAGGTACAGAGCGTGCAAGATATAAGGTTCCATATGGTGCTAGATTGATGGTTGATGACGGCTATAAAGTTGAAAAAGGCCAGAAATTAGCTGAGTGGGATCCATATACAATTCCTATTATTACTGAAAAATCAGGTAAAGTAGTATTTACGGATATGCTTGAAGGCTTATCTATTAGAACTACTATGGATGATGCAACTGGTATTTCGAATAAAATTGTTATTGAATCAAAGCAATATTCAAAAGGAGCAGACTTACGTCCGCGTATCCAATTGAATGATGCAAAGGGCAAAACAGTTGAGTTATCCACTGGCTTAGAAGCAAAGCACTATTTACCAGTTGGAGCTGTTTTAAGTGTTGAAGATGGGGCAGAAGTTTCTGCTGGTGATATTTTAGCACGTATACCACGTGAGTCTACTAAGACAAGAGATATTACAGGTGGTCTTCCAAGGGTGGCTGAACTTGTTGAAGCAAGACGTCCAAAAGATCATGCAGTGATTGCATCAGTTGACGGGAGAATCGAATTTGGTAAAGATTATAAGTCAAAAAGAAGGGTTATTCTTCATCCTACTGATGGATCTGAGCCGATTGAATATATGCTGCCTAAAGGTAAACACGTTGTGATTAATGAAGGAGATTTCGTTAAACGCGGTGATATGATCATTGACGGAAACCCTGTCCTTCAAGATATCTTGAAAGTTATGGGTGTTGAAGCGCTAGCTAGCTATATGGTATCTGAAATCCAGGCTGTTTATAGGCTTCAAGGTGTTAAGATTGATGATAAGCATATTGAAGTTATCATTCGTCAAATGCTACAAAAAGTTGAAATTACTCATCCAGGAAGTTCAACATTCTTGACAGGTGAGCTAGTGGATGCAAGACAGCTTGAAGAGATTAATGAGAAGATAGTAAAAGAAGGCGGAGAAACTGCGCGTTTTGATCCTGTGCTACAAGGTATTACTAAAGCATCATTGCAGACAAAGTCATTTATTTCTGCTGCATCCTTCCAGCAAACCACAAAGGTTCTAACAGAAGCTTCTGTTGCAGGTAAGGTTGATTACTTACAAGGCCTGAAAGAAAATGTAATTGTAGGTAGGTTAATACCTGCAGGTACTGGTTTCTATATGGGAATGGCAAGAAAACAGGCTTCTGAAAGGGATAAAGCCGTGACATCAGAACAATAAATCTTAATTTCATACTATAAAAAACAACCTGGGGTGTATATTAATATACTTCTGGTTGTTTTTTTATTATGGTAATATTGTGGTTTGTTAATTGTTATCTGGTTGGTATTTGTTATAGGTATTTAACATAAATAAAAAGATAAATTTAACATGAATTTTAATATTGATATAGCTATTGTAATTGGGTTTTTAATTTTTAATCTTGGAGTAGGATTATACTTTGGTCGCAATGTACAAAATATTAAAGACTATGCACTTGGTGGAAGGAATTTTAGTACGGCTACATTATCAGCTGCAATTATAGCAACTTGGGTTGGTGGAGATAATTTTTCACTTTATTTATCGGAATCATATACTGAAGGACTATATTTCATTTTGTCCTCATTTGCTGCATTAGCAGCTTTCCTTATCATCGGATATATTTATGCTCCGCGAATGCAAGAGTTTCTTGGTGATTTAACAATAGCTGAATCTATGGGAAAGCTTTATGGTCAAAAAGTAAGAATTATTACTTCAATATTTGGTTTTATTGTAATTGCATCTTTAGTTTCCATGCAATTTAAAATATCTGCTACTCTTCTTAGTCATCTTTTAGGTTCTTCAGGTTTGTATACTACAATAGTCAGCGCCGGTATAGTCATACTTTACTCAAGTTTTGGTGGTATAAGGTCTGTTACTTTTACTGATATAGTGCAGTTTTTTACTTTCGGTACAATTGTCCCTGTTATTGCATTAATAGTTTGGTCTGGTATTGATGATGTAGAAATTATAGCTAATACAGTACAAAATAATTCATTATTCGATATTGGTTTATTACTTGATTATGAAACACCAAGGTTTTGGAGCTTTTTAACATTAATGCTGCTGTTTTTAATCCCAGGTTTTGATCCTTCGATTTTTCAAAGAATTTCAATGTCAAAAGATCCTAAGCAGTTAAAAAAAGCATTTACTAATGCTGCAATAGCTGTATTAGTTGTTCAGCTATTGATTTCGTGGATTTCTATCTTAATTTTGTCAAAAGATTCTAGCCTTAGTTCTGAAAATTTATTTGGCTATATTCTCGACAACTATTCTTATCCTGGACTAAAAGCTTTATTTGTTATTGGTATTATGACAATGGTCATGTCTACTGCTGATTCTAGTCTTAATTCAGGTGCTGTGATGTTTTCTCATGATATTGCTTTGAGTATGAATTTGATTAAGCCTAAATATGAATTAGTTGTTTCAAGATTGGCTTCAATATTTCTTGGGCTTATAGCATTATTTATGGCTTTATGGTTTGACAATTTATTTGATTTATTCATATTTGGATATAGTTTTTATATGCCAGTAGTAACAGTGCCATTTACTCTTGCTGTACTTGGATTTAGAACTAGTGGAAGAACTGCTTTGATAGCAATGACTTGTGGATTTTTTGCTTCATTAGGGTGGATGTATTTAGATACAGAGGTTGATAGTGTTATTCCAGGTTTATTGGTAAATCTGATTGTCATGTTATCTTATCATTACTTTTGTAATCAACCTGGTGGATGGAAAAAGCAGCTACCAACGTCTAACACTGAAAAAAAAACTACTATTTTGACATTAAAAAGATTTAATTTTTTTAACAGTTGTGAGAGCAATTTGCCTAGAAATGAAACTTCTTATATTTTATTTGCAATATTTTCAATAGTTTTAACACTATCAATAAGTCACACAATTCCTATTGATAGTGAGAGTCAGTATTCTGAGCTAATTTACATACTATATTTCCTTACATTGTTTGTTGCAGTTTTTTTCTTAGTATTACCACTGTGGTTAAAAAAGCTAAAAGATAGAAGTTTTATTGCTGTCTTGTGGTTCTTAGGATTGTTTTTTACTCTTTCATTTACTCCAAGTTTATTTGTAATAATTAGTAAATTTGGGCATTTTCAGTTGATGATGTTTTTGGTGAGTACTGTTGTTTTATCAATGTTGTCTCGGTGGCAGTTTGCATTATCTATTATGATATTTGGAGTTTGTGGTAGCTTTATATTTTTTAATAAGTATGCAGGAGTTGATAATGCTCATATGGATTTAAGTAAAATAGAATTTAAGATTATATATGTAATCGTTTTAATAAGTAGTGTTTTAATAGCGTTTTTTAAGCCTAAACAGGAATATATAGAAGCTACAGAAGAGAGAGTAGGTACTTTAGAAACAGAAGTAGCAGATTTGAATGAAAAAGTGGTGCATTACACAGAGCGTGTTGAAGATCAGAGTAGGGAAATTGAGCGTTTAGGTGCTACGGCTCAAAGGATACTAAATAATGTAAATCATGAGCTTCGCTTGCCGGTTGGTAATGTAATGAATTTTGCAGAGATGTTAAACAATGGTTTGGGTAAGTTTAACGAAGAGCAGTTAAAAGATCTCTCAGACGAAGTATACAAGAACTCAAATCGTCTGTCATCGATGATATTGAATATGCTTGATCTTGCAACATTAGATGCTAGAAAGATAGAGTTAAACAAAATTATGATTAATTTTGGTGAACTAGTAAGGGATAGAGTTCAGTCGTGTCGTAAGATATATTTAGAAGATAAGAAGATAGATTTTGAGATGCAGATAGAAGATAATATATTTATTAGCGTAGATCCAAACTATATGCGTCAAACAGTGGATAATTTAGTAATAAATGCAATAAATTTTAGCACAGAAGGGGTTATCAGAATAAGTGTCCTTAGAAAGGGTAATGTTATTGAGTTTATGATATCAGATAATGGGATCGGAATACAAAAGGAAGATTTATATGATATATTCACGCCATTTAAGATGGGTTCAAATGCCGAGTCAAAAGCAGAAGGAAGAGGGGTAGGCCTAGCCTTATGCAAAGCAGCCGTAGAAGCACATGGTGGATCTATTAGTGCAGAGAGTAAAGGTGGTGTGGGGGCGCAGTTTAGGTTTGTATTATAGATAATCTTTAGAATCTTCTAAGAATTTATTTATCATATAAAAAACTGAGCGTTTTTCTTTTTCGTTGATTTTAAATAGTGATAAACCTAGTTCATGTGGGTCTTTTTGTTGTTTACCAGTATAGATGATCTGATTTTTTTCGTTGAGCCATTTGTTGGTTTCTTTATATCCGTCCGGCGATGATGCATAATCAGCTTTATGATTTACCATTGAGTGAAATTCGGCGCTACCTGTTATTGTCCTATCACCCTTTCTGCGTAAGTACATTCTGTATGGACCAGTTTTATAAAAGTCTAAACCAGGAGAAATCTCCCAATCTGAATGTTTTAAGAATATTCTAAAAAAGCTTTCTAAAAAAGGAGAGTTATAGTGATGTGCTACCACTGCAGCAAGATTTTTAAATGAATTGCCATTAATTTGCCTGAAGGTTATTCCATGGTTTAATCTGAAATGTTCAGAAACCATTTCTTGAACTCCAGATCCAAGGGAGTTTCCTTGCAGCACAATGTTCTTATGATCAATACCTTTGTCTAATAAATATGTAACAACAGCAATGCCGTCATCTACAAGGTCTGATAGTTTTCTTGTGTAGCCACTGCTATTATGAAAGCCTTTTGGATTAAATCCAAGTATGGTTGCTCCAGTCGCATGAGCTTGTTTTGCCATATCACGAAAACGACTTTCGTAATATTCTCCTCTGCCTTGAAATAATATAAAGTAAACTCCATGGCCAGGTTTTCCTTTTGCGATTTTAGAGTCTGGGACAACTAATACTGAGTCTAAGTTATATTTTCCAGAAGGTATGAATTGACGAGTTAAGCTAAGAGGTTGAAATTCTTTAAAATATCTTGAGCCTTCTTTGGATTGCTTGCCAAGAAAATCAGCAAATTGTTGTTGTAGATTTTCTCCAATATAGCCTTTGTTTTTATACCAATTGGAAGATTTCGTTGGATAGAATCCACGTGTAAATACTTTGCGTAAGTAGATTTTCAACATATTATTGAGACTCAGTGCTTCCTGAATTTTCTTGTTGCCGCCGAAAGTCTAGCAATTTACTAGCCTCATCGTCTTCGTGCCATTTTCCCGTTTCAATTAATTGGCGTTGTTGAAATTTCACTATTTCTTCATGAGGACGTCCGGTTACTTCTCTACTACCTAAATATAAAACACTCTTAAAATACATATTAAACCTTCTCAGTGATTTATCGACAAACTTAACTTCGTGTTTAACATTAGCAAATGTAAGGAATTTTTCAGGAGAAAGGTTAGTAATTTTGAATAATTCTAGGATAGCTTCATGTTTGGAATATGGGCCATTATACACTATACCTTTATGGAACCTTGCGAACCATGGAAATTCCTTTTTTATTTCAAACTCTTCAGAATTATTTAATTTGCTGTCAAAGGTAATACCAAGGTCTTTTAGCTCTTTTAATCGCTTTTCTTCAATATTTAGAAGGTATAATGGCATTGAGCATATGCCATATACTTTTGCTCCTTTGGCGCGGGCGCGACTTATAAAATCAATCCACCCTTCCTCAACTAGCCGTACTTTTCGCTGACCATACCAATTAGCTACTGCTTTAGTATAGGCTGGAGATTTTTCTCCAAGGGTTATAAGATTATTTAAAAACATGCGATAAGGGTTTGAATCAAATGAGAACATTTTAGATTTTGGCATTATTAATGTATCATCTAATTCAATAAAAATTATAGTGTCTTTATCTACCCATTCCTCTATTTTTTGAACTGTGGAAGAATTAACGGAGTAAGTCGTTATAACTTCAGCTTTAGATACTGTATTAATAAACACAACAAATAAACAAACAAATAGTTTTAATTTATTGCTCATATGGATCCTCTTCATCAATATTTCGTTCTTTTCTAGATACTTTATTTAATTTATCAATTAACTTGGTCCAAAAATTTTGGATAGTTTTCAGTGACAGATCATTGTTAATTTTTTTTTGTGGGGTAAATATAAAGCCCTCTACTTGTATATCTCTTCTGAGAGTTTTAAATTGCTCTTCTATTGACTTGATAAATTGCTCTTCCTCGTGCACGACATACACAACATCAGGAAGAAACTTTAATTTTTGAGAAAACAGTGTTGCAATCATTGACTGAATTGAGTTTTCTCCATCCCATGAATTGGCTGATAACAAGCCTTTGTAATATGTAGGATAAGTGCCTTTGACTTTTTTACCGTATTTATTAAAAATAATCTGATTTGATCCAATCGGACTCTTTGATAAGTCAATATTCTTATTAAATAGATATGTCCAGGTCCAGACTTCTAAATACGATATTTTATTAAAACTTCCCGAGCAGTTGTTAGTGAAAGCTAACATTGGCACATGAAGTTTTTGTATATTTTGTATAAACTCTACAGCATAAGGATCAGCTAATTCGTGTTCATATTCTGTTAGTATTAGTTCTTCAAGGTAAGCTCTTCTGGATAATCTGGCTTTTTTTTCTACTCTTTGTAAAACTGGTGAATATTTTTTATCTTTAATATAAAACTCTTTATCGACTGGTTTTACTAGAAAATTTTCTAGTGGTATTAATAAGAGTGTTTTTTTAGGGTTTCTTTTTGATAGCAACTCTAAAATTGTATTATTCACTTCTTCAATAGATTCGGCTGAATAGATCTCAGCTATAGAAGTAGAAGATAATAAAATAATTAGTAAGAAAAAAATACTTCTTATAGTTTTCGTAAATAGCATGCTTATCTTTAATACATTAAAAACATTTAAATGTAAGGATATCATAATACTGCAAACTTTTAAGAGAAAAGCAATAATTAGCAGATAGAAATAGCCCGTTAGTGATCTAAATCAATATAAAGATGCAGTTGTTTTGATTCAATGATATTAGACTTCTTTTTGAGCGTATGATACATTAAATTTAGTTGCAATGTAATTCTTGAGGTTGGGTTTATGAAACAATTATCTATATCACTAAGTGGAAGGATTGATAAAAATTACCAAGTTCCACCGAATTCTAGGATAGTTCTTGAGCGTGGTGCTGTTTTTAATGGCGAAGATGTTGGAGGCCAAATCTTATATAACAATTCTGGTACACCTATGTCTTTTACAATCAATGATGGGGAGATTGAATTAACTAAAATGTCAAACTCTGGATTTATTAAGATATAAGCTCTATCTGAAAAGGATTTTTCTACACTTATAGTACCGCTGAGTAAGTTTGTTGTTGAAGAAGAAGTTGCATTATCTGGTGATAGCCAAGAATGTACATTACATGTTCCTTTAATTTCTACAACTTAAAGTTGCTAAATTGTAGAGGATTTTTTGTGTATTATCCAACTTAATTAAAACTTATTTGTTCAAATTAGCAAACGATTACATATAAAACTAGGTTTTTTAGTTTGACATAGTAGTATTGTACTACTATACTAGTACAATACTATATTAATAAGAGGTTAGTTATGGACGATGACCATCATCATGACAATATAATAAATCTAGCTGAGGTGCTTGTAGAGATTGATTCTATTTCTGAAATGGAGAAATTTTTAACTGATTTGTGCACAAGGGCTGAGCTTAAGGCGATGAAAGAGAGATGGAGGGTTTGTCAGCTGTTAAGAGATGACAAATTATCTTATCGAGAAATTCATAAGCTGACAAATGCTAGCTTAACGACAATAGGTAGGGTTGCTAGATTTTTAAGAGATGAACCTCATGGAGGATATAGAGATATTTTAAGAAATATAAGAAGAGAATAATATGTTTAGAAAAATAATAAGTTTGATAGCAGTTATAGCAGCTGTTTTTACATGGCAATATAATGCAGTTGGTAGCGATAAAAAAGTTAAAATATATATAAGCCAATTGGTTGAACACCCGGCTCTAGATGCAACAACAAAGGGAATAATTCAAGGTCTGTCTGATGCAGGATACAAAGATGAAAATTTAGATTTAATCGTAGAATCTGCGCAAGGTAATGTTTCTCTAGCTAATCAAATTGCCAATAAATTAGTAAGTAAGAATCCTGATATAGTAGTAGGTGTAGCGACAGTTACAGCGCAGTCATTTTCAAAATATGCAAGAGCGGGTAAGACAAAACTCATTTTTTCATCAGTGACTGATCCAGTTGATGCAGGTCTAGTAGATGGTGTTATCAAGCCAGGTAATAATACAAGTGGTGTATCAAATTTTATACCTCTTGAGCCGCAAATTGAAATGTTTCTGAAGATCAAACCAAATATAAAAAAATTGGGTTTTTTGTATAATCCTGGTGAACTTAATTCGATTAGTCTTATAGATAAGCTAAAAACAATTTGTCCAAAATATGGCATTGAGCTAGTTACAGTTTCTGCTAGCAAAACTTCAGAGGTTGCGCAAAGTGCTACAAAGTTAAGTTCATTGGTTGATGCAATATTTGTAAGTAATGATAATACAGCATTGAGTGCTTTTAAAACTATTGTAAGAGCGGCTAATAATGTATCCATCCCAGTTTTTGTCAGTGATACTGATATTGTAAAAGATGGAGCAGTAGCTGCGCTTGGTCCAAATCAATATGATTTAGGCTTGCAAACGGCAAAGATGATCGTAAGAGTTATAAAAGATAAAGAAATTGGAGCTACTCCGGTAGAATATCCTGAAAAAGTTGAGCTATACTTGAACCTAAATGCAGCTGAGAAGGTTGGTATTAAGATTCCAGCTGAGTTGTTTGAATCCGCTTCTCATTTGATTAAGAATAATAATTAGAATTATAACTTTGTTGGCAGTCTCATACCATTTCTCATTTTAAATTATATATCCATATTTTGCAGGATTCGTTCGTACTTGTGTATGTATTACGAATTTCTAATTCCAAATGAGGAATGGTATTATTTCTTTTTTTTAAGTGTAGTTATTTCGTCTTGCATTTTTAATACAAGTTGTTTTAGCTGTTCATGCTCTTCTCTAGAAACATAATTGCCTTTTATAACTGTTTTTTCGACAAAATTTGCACCAGATTCTTTTATTATATTACTTGATTCCCTGGCAATTTTATTTGCGCCTGCGAGTAATTTAATTATATTTTCCTGAGTCATATTTTAACTTAGTAATTTAATTTTAAGGTTTGACTATAATAGATAGGGCGTGTAAGCCGTTATCAAATTCATCTTTTAATATATTATTAATAATACGGTGTTGTTTAATCATCGATAAGCCCTCAAGTTCTTTTGCAGCTATTTTTAGTGCAAAATGTGATTCTTCATCTCCATTTGGATTACCAGCATGGCCTGCATGAAGAGAGCTTTGATCAATAATTTCAAGAAAATGTGGATTTAATACACTTAGTTTCGTCTCTATGATTGCTTTTCTATTCATTAATTTATTAGTGTTTAAAGTTTATTGCTTCTGATATTATACTACACATATAAGTCTAATGTATAGGGTAACATGACTAACAAGGTAAAGATGATGAGTAGCCTAGAAAAAGAGCTTAATCAAGCTGGGCAAGGTGTTTTACTTGTAGTGAAGCTATTAAATAAGGATGAATTAAATATTTTAATAGATGATATTAGCTCTATTATAGATAAATTTTATTTAATGGTAGAAAAAGCATGTGCAAAAGCAAATGAATATGCAATTGTAAAAACTCCGGACCCGACAAAGCTATATATAGTTGTTCAAGGTGACTCAAAAGTTGCTGAGAAATTAGCATACTCCGTATATTCACAAGTGCAGCTTTATGTTGATTCAGATTTACCAGAGAGTTACTTAAAGTGTGCAGTAGGTAGTATAAAATTCTCAAAAGATAGAGATATAAAGGTTGATCGTTTAGTTTCGATGATGGTGTATGGAATGTCGATGTCAAAAGATAGAAGCTACTATTATAATTATGATGATAATCCAATTGATGTTGAAAAGCTTAGAGAAGATAATATTAATTTGAATTTATTACGTACTTCTTTATTTAAGAAGAAAGCCAAATTTATGTATCAGCCAGTAGTGGATAGACAGTCTGGCAATATTGAATATTATGAATGCTTGCTAAGAGTTAAGGATGAGGACAATAATTTTGTCTCAGTAGGTCCGATGATTGAAGATGCAGAAACAAAAGGATTAATAAACATAGTTGATTTTACAGTCGTTGAAATGGCAATTAATGAACTTGTGAATGATAAGAAGATCAAACTGTCGGTTAATGTATCAAATATTGGTGTTTTGAATAAAAGACTATTAAAAAGAATTGAAGGTTTGTTGAAAAAATTTGATGTTGCTAAACGACTAATTATAGAAATTACGGAAACTTCACTTAATCATGATTTTGCTACAACTAAGAAGTTTATTGATACTTTGCACGATTATGGATGTAAAATTGCCTTAGATGATTTTGGATCAGGATTTACGTCTTTTAAACAACTTTTAAACTTACCTATTGATATTATTAAAATTGATGGTAGTTATATACGTGATATATTAAGTAATAATCATAGTAGGTTTTTTGTTGAAGCATTAATTAATCTAGCTGAAGATCTTGGAATTAAAACGGTTGCTGAATTCGTTGAGAACGGAGAGATAGCTAAGTTTTTAATAGATATAAGAATTGGTAGTATGCAAGGTAATTTCTTTTTACCAGCATCTGAAAATAGGCTGAATTAATCTATGCTTCCAGCAAAATCAAGAGAATAAATATGAGTTTTGGAACGTATCTGGAAGCCTTGAATGCTGAAATTGACGATATCAAGCCAATAAAAGTATCTGGCAGAGTTGTCTCAGTAAAGGGAGTTGTAATCGAATGTAAAGGAGTCAGCGAGTTTGTCTCGATAGGTTCGAGATGTCTTGTTAAAAACAAATTTCGTAGATCTAATGTTTTATGTGAAGTAGTTGGATTTGATGATGATTTAGTCTTACTTATGCCTTTTGGGGATACTGAAGGAGTCGGAGCTGGTGCAGAGGTCGAAGTATATCAGCATGAAAATGATATTCATCCGGATGAGAGCTGGCTTGGCAGAATCATCAACCCGTTTGGAGAGCCAATTGATGGGCTTGGGCCATTGAAACCTGGAGAAAAAAGCTATCTTTTAAAAAATAATCCACCACCAGCGCATGAAAGGCAAAGAATTGGTGGGAAGATTGATTTAGGTGTAAAGGTGATTGACAGTTTTGTCAGTTGCTGTTTTGGTCAAAGAATGGGTATTTTTGCGGGTAGTGGAGTTGGAAAATCAGTTTTGATGTCTATGCTTACGAAATACGCTGCTACTGATGTGAAAGTCATAGGACTGATAGGTGAACGTGGCCGTGAGGCAAAAGAGTTTATTGAAGAATATCTTGGACCAGAAGGTTTGAAAAAGGCTGTAGTGATTATGGCAACTGGTGATGAGTCGGCGTTGCTGCGTAAGAGAGCAGCATATACGACAATGGCCGTATCAGAGTTTTTTCGTGATCAAGGTAGAGAAGTATTATGTATAATGGATTCTGTTACTAGATTTGCAATGGCACAACGAGAGATAGGGCTTGCAATTGGTGAACCGCCAACAACTAAGGGATATCCTCCTTCAGTATTTAGTGAGCTTCCTAAAATTCTAGAAAGAGCGGGTCCTGGAATTAATAATACAAATATTACTGGCCTATTTACGGTTCTTGTTGAAGGAGATGATCAAAATGAACCGATAAGTGATGCAGTTAGAGGTATTCTAGACGGTCATATAGTACTTGATCGTAACATTGCGGAGAGAGGGAGGTTCCCTGCTGTAGATATTCTAAGGAGTGTTTCTCGTGCCATGCCCAAATGTAATACTATGCATGAGAATAAAATTATTACTTATGGAAGAAGGATGCTTTCAACATACCAAGATATGGCGGAAATGATAAGGCTTGGCGCTTATAAAAAAGGCACAGATCCTGAGATTGATTTATCGATAGGTTATTATAGTAAGCTTGAAGAGTTTTTAAATCAAAGGCCGGAGGAAAGCTGTCCAATGCAGGAAACTTATCAAAAACTAGAAGAGATTTTGAATATTGAAGCAGAATGAAAGCTCTAAAAACGCTTATAAAACTTAACAAGAATCAGCTAGATAAGACTTTGCGTCAGATTGATCATGCCGAAAAAGAAAAAGCACGTCTAGAGCTAAAGAAAAAGACGGTTGAAGAAGAGGCAGAAGCGGAAGTGCAAAAATATTCTAAAAGCCAATATGCATACATGCTTGATATATATTTAGAAAATTCACGGAAAATTTTGCAGCGTATTGATGCGCAGATTTTGCAAGCATCTTTATCAATAGACAAGCTTCGCTCAGTTTTACGTGATCAATATGCTGAGCTTAAGAAGTTTGAAATTGCGCTAGATAATAAGAAAAAATTAGAAGCAGCAAAACTTAAAAAAATTGAAGATAAATTTATTGACGAGTTCAATACAAATAAATTTATTTTCGATCATAAGGAAGATGGCTTTAAGAAGACGAAATTAAAGAAAAAATAATTTTAAAAAAATGAAAATAATTGATTCATCATTTGATTCGGTTTCTAATTTATATAGGGACTTTAAAAACAATCTGACTATTGGTAAGTTTGGTTGGCTTTTTATATATTGTCTTTTTGTATTATATACCGAGCATTTTGTTGATAAGATCATGAGCTCAGAGGGTTTAGATTCTCAAGTGATACAAAGAATATATTACATTCAAAATTTTCCTATTCTGCTTTTTGCCTTATTCTGCCTACAAGATATATATTTAAAAATAATTACAAGCGACAATATAGTTTTCAGTAAAACGATTGATAAGATACAATATATAAAGCTATTTAGATTGTTTCTTTTTACTGTGTTTATAGGTTATTTGGCATTAGGTCTAGTATCCATTTTTGAGTATGGTATTTTTATTTTTTTCATTGTTGCTCTTTTTCTAGAAGCCTATTTGCTAATTCTGCCAGCTTTTATTCTTATTGAAAGACCAAGTAATAGTTATTTTTTATCTATATTTGTAGTGGTAAAAGTTATTGGACTGCAGATTTTTAAAATAATGGCAGCAATGTTTATTGTAGAAGCTATCTACCAAATAATTTGTATTCCACTATATGCAATTCCAGAGATTTATAAATTATCTATAGCATTAGTAAGTAAAGTTCCAGTCGTCGATAACTCAGTTCCATTTATTGTATTATCGTCAGTATGTTACTTTATAGAATGTTATATTGGAATTATACTATATGCTAAACTATCTATTCTTGTGTATTTGAGTTTTAAAAATCGTATTTTATATGAGATGAATAAAGAATAAATACATTTAAGATTTATCATTAAAATAAATCAATATATAAGAGCAGAATGCAATAAAAATAAATAGTAAGCCTATAACTGATCCCATATTTCTCCTTATGAATTAGCATTTAAAATCATGATACAACTAAATATTTAGCAAAACAAATTAATTTAATCATAATGCGTTAACTTATTATTTATTCGGATCTAAAATTCCTATTCTCAATTTTTTTCTAATAGCAAAAAAATCAAAAAAGATATATACTGCTAGCCTAGAAATTATATAGCAATGGAAGAATATAATAATGGAAAGTTTATCCTTTCAGAAAATCATACTAGAACTCCAGAATTACTGGCAAGACCATGGGTGTGCAATTTTGCAACCATATGATGTAGAAGTTGGAGCTGGAACTTTTCACCCTGCTACCGTCTTAAGATCACTAGGCCCAAAGCCATGGAATGTTGCTTATGTACAGCCTTCAAGGCGTCCAACAGATAGTAGATATGCACTGCATCCAAACCGTATGCAGCATTATTATCAGTTTCAGGTAATCTTGAAGCCATCACCAGATAATATACAGGAGTTATATCTCAAGAGCCTCCAGCGTCTTGGAATTGACATGAAGAAACATGATGTCAGGTTTGTTGAAGATGATTGGGAATCACCAACACTTGGTGCATCTGGTCTTGGTTGGGAAGTTTGGTGCAATGGCATGGAAGTTTCTCAATTTACCTATATGCAGCAAATAGGTGGTATTGATTGCAGGCCAGTTGCGGGTGAGCTGACTTATGGGTTAGAAAGATTAGCTTTATATATTCAAGGTGTTGATGCAGTTAGAGATTTAGATTGGAATGGTCAAACTGATGACAGAGCTTTGACTTATGGTCAGGTGGATTTTGAAGCAGAGAGGCAATTTTCAAAGTTTAATTTAGAAGTAGCGGATACTGAAATATTACTCAGACATTTTGTTGATGCTGAAAAACAATGCCAAGCATTGATTGAAGTAGATTTACCAATGCCAGCATATGAATATTGTATTAAAGCTAGCCATATATTTAATTTACTATGTGCAAGAGGAGTTGTAAGCGTAACCGAAAGAGCATCTTATATTGCACGGGTTAGAAATTTAGCAAAAATTTCTTGTGAAAAATGGATGGAAATGGAAGGAGGTGCTAGCAAGTGAGTGAGTTATTACTAGAATTATTTTCAGAAGAAATTCCTGCAATGATGCAGGGCAGGGCAGCATCTGCATATAAGGAGATTTTTACGAAATATTTTGCTTCTTTGAATATAGGATTTAAAGATATAGAGGTTCATGTTGGTCCAAGAAGATTATGTATTTATGTGAACGGTCTTCCATCCGTTATACCATCATCTATAAATGAAATGAAAGGCCCAAAAACTTCAGCCCCGGAAAAAGCGATCGAAGGATTTTGCCGATCAAATAATATAAGTAAAGATGATCTTGAAATAAAAGAAATCAAAGGAGCTGATTTTTACTTTTATACTCAGAAAACAGAAGAGCAAAGGACAGAAGATATACTGTTAGATACTATAAGTAATCCGATATCTGAGTATGTATGGCCAAAATCAATGTATTGGGGTGATTATAAGATCAAATGGGTGCGCCCTTTACAAAATATTCTTTGCATATTTGATGGTAAGATTATTCCATTTGAGTATGGTCATGTAAAAGCAAACAATGTTTCCTTTGGTCATAGATTTATGAGTCCAGCAGCTGCTAATATTCCTAGTTATGATGAGTATAAAAAGCATTTAGAAAGTAATTTTGTAGTACTCAAAGCTGAAGATAGAGTTGATATTATTAATACAGAACTAGAAAAAATTGCAAAAGATAAAGATCTAGTTATTAAAGATGATCCATATTTATTGGAAGAAGTATCTGGCCTTGTCGAGTATCCAAGAGTGTTGGTTGGCAAAATTGAAGAGAAGTTCCTATCTGTCCCAAGTGAAATTCTTGTCAGTGCGATGAGAAGTCATCAGAAATATTTTAGTGTTTTTGATAAAAAAGGGAACTTTGCTCCGTATTTTATTTTTGTTTCTAATATAAAATCTGAAGAAGAATCTTTGGTGATTTCTGGTAATGAAAAGGTTCTCTCTGCAAGACTTGCTGACGCGTTATATTTTTATACTCAAGACTTGAAAACATCTCTATCGGATAAGTCTGAACGACTAGATAAAGTTATTTTTCATGCTAAACTTGGGTCGCTTAGAGATAAGACTCAAAGACTTGCTAGGCTTTGTAAGTTTATTGATTCAGATAATGAATTTGCAGCATATGCGGCTCTAATATGTAAAAGTGATATTGTTTCAGAAGTAGTTGATGAGTTTCCTACATTGCAAGGAGTGATGGGATATTATTACGCAATTGCAGAGTCACAAGATAAAGGGGTAGCTGAAGCTATTCGTGATCATTATAAACCTCAAGGACCAAATGATGAATGTCCAAAAGGGGCAGGAGCGGTCCTAGCACTTGCTGATAAGATGGATAGTTTATGCGGGCTGATGCTTGCTGGAGAAAAGCCAAGCGGTTCAAAAGATCCGTATGCACTCCGGCGTCAAGCACTTGGAATTATTCGTATAATCTTGGATAATAAATTTGAAATTGATCTAAATGCTTTAGTAGTTTACTCACTCGGATTATATAAAGATCAAATAGAAGTTGCTGATGATTGTAAGAATCAAATTCTACAATTTCTAGCTGATCGTATTAAATATTTCTTTAAATCTGAGTACTCGCCTGATCTAGTTGCTGCTACTTTAGATATTACAAAAGAATCAAATATACTTAGCTTTGCATCAAAAATTAATGTGCTAAGCAATTTTATCGGAAGTAAGAATGGTGAAGATTTGCTTCAGTCTTATAAGAGAGCAAATAATCTACTTGGAAAGGATAAGCCTATCGGAAAAGTTGATGAATCAGCATTTATTTCAAATCATGAAAGAGAATTGTTTGATTGTATAAAAGCTAACAAAGAAAATATAGAAATCGCACTTGATAAAAAAGATTATAAAGGGAGTTTTGAGCTGTTAGCATCATTCCATACTCCACTATCAAATTTCTTTGAAAATGTTTTGATAAAAGATAAGAATGAATCAATTGCACAAAATCGTACGTTACTTCTTGAGGAGATTAGAAGAGTTTTTGATCAAATTGCTAAATTTGATAAGCTGTAACTATTATGATTACAATCAAAGAGGCCGCAAAAATTATAAGAAAAAAAGGTGTGGTTGCTTTTCCAACTGAGACAGTATATGGGCTTGGTGCTGATGCTACTAGCGAATCAGCGTGCCTTGGTATTTACAGAGCAAAGGGAAGGCCAAGCCATAATCCTCTAATAGTGCATGTGAATTCTATAGACCAGGTGCAGATTTATGCAGAATTTAATGATAATGCACAAAAATTATCAAAATTTTGGCCAGGCCCGCTTACAATGGTACTCAAAAAGAAAGCTAGTTCTAGTCTTGCAGACTGTGTTACGGCTGATCTTGATACAGTAGCAATACGTATTCCAGCTCATGATATTGCAAAAGATTTGATTGAGCAATCAGCGTGTCCGATAGCAGCTCCAAGTGCTAATAAGTCAGGACGTTTGAGTCCAACGAGCTATGATCATGTATATAATGATTTTTCAGATAGTATAGCAATTATTGGTGATAAGAATTCAAGCACGTATGGCCTTGAGTCAACAATTATTGATTTATCTACAGAGACGCCAATAATACTTAGATTGGGTTTTATTACACCAGGTATGATTGAAGGTTTGCTGGGGCAGAAAGTGGAAATTGCTTCAAAATCATCTAAAGTTAAAGCTCCAGGTATGCTATTGAAACATTACGCTCCAAGAACAAAGCTTAGACTCAATGCTGATACTCTAATGGAAGATGAAATAGGATTAAATTTTGCTGGGAGTTCTTTAGTTTCAGAAGGCTCACTCAATCTTAGTACTAAAGGAGATCTAGCTGAGGCTGCAACTAACCTTTTCAAATATTTACATCAGCTAGATAAATATGCGGAAGAGCATGGCATAAAATCTATTGCTGTTGCTCCAATTCCTGATGAGTCAATTGGTCTTGCTATTAATGATCGACTATCTCGAGCAGCTGAAATTGAGTAGCAACGACCTGATCATTATAGAAGATTTATGTTTTAATAAGATGTGGCTTGTCCACCGTCTAGCGCAATATTGGAGCCACTTATATGCTTAGACTTAGTAGATATAAGAAATGATACTAGATTAGCAACATCTATTGGCTTTCCAAAGTTATTAAGTGGCACTATACTAGAGTCGAGTTCGAGTTGTTTTTCATAACTTACACCATTTTTTTTAGCTTTCAATTTAATCCTATCTTGATGATGGTTAGTCATAATAATTCCTGGAGAGATAGCATTTATTCTGATGTTTTTTTTTCCAAAATGTTTGGATAGATTTTTGATCTCAGCATTCCAGGCAATTCTTAGTACGTTTGTATTTGAATATCCCGACAACAAATATTTTGAACTTAAACCAGACATTACCACTATGCTGCTATTATCAACAAGCTTGTTTGAGAATGATTTTAATGTTTCTAAAGGCATAATAAATCCAATATTGAATAGTTGTTTCCACTGGTCTGATGAAGGAAAGGGGGCATTATTTATTTTAGGGCGTGCAGATATTAATATGATCGCAGACAATGAATGGTCTTTAAGGTTATCTGATGCAGTTTTTATTGTGCTTTCGTTAGCAAAGTCAATTATTTGAGTTTTGATAATGTTTTTATTACTTACTGCATTTAGCTGAGCTTTTAGTTTTTGTAATTTATTTTCACTTCTACCAGTAATAATTAGATTATGATTTTCTTTTGCTAGTAATTTGCATATCTGGCTGCCGAGTGCGCCAGTAGAGGCTGTAACTAACACATAGTTGGGTGAGTCAGCATATGTATTTAAGTTAAAAATTAAAATAAAAAATACAAGTAGTTTGTTCATAGATTTATAACCTCTTTTAATAAAAAAGGCGGCACTCAATGAGATGCCGCCTTAAAATTAGATAATCTACAATATGATTATAGATTCACTCTTACTTTTAGAGTACCAGTGTGAGATTGGAATTTTTTAGCAAAACCAAAATCATACCCAGCTGTGAATTCAAACATGTCAGATTGAATAGCTTTTACAGATGTACCAACATTGTAACGTCCTTTTTCTAGTTTTTGAGAAGGAGTTGAGATTGAAGGTAGTCCTTCAATAAGTGTTACAACTGTTTTGCCATTCTTTGTATTGAAAGCATAATCAATATTTGCATGCACTTCAGGGATTAGTTTCATAGTACCCATATCTGCAAAATATTTAGCAGTTAAGCTAGCAATACCAGAAGTTCTGCTGGCATTAATTTTGCCAACTTCTCTGTTTAGTCCACTTCCGGATTCTTTGTAGCCTTTAACTTTAACATCAGTATATGCGAAACCAACCGCAGGAATCAGGTGAACCCCTTCCATAGCCGCGTAGTCATAACCAATTTCTGCTTTAGCACCTAGAATAGTTGCTTTTGGTTTTGCACTTGCGATGTTATTTGCTGCATCACCAGTAGCTCTTTTCTTTTTGATTTCTGCAATACCGTACTGAGCCTGTCCTGATACGAATATTTCTGGTGTTGCAGTGTATTTACCATATGCGCTAATTGTATGAGAAGTAATATCCTCTTTATTTTTGCTTACAGTTTTATTTTTTACATCAGTCTTAAAGAAAGAATATGCAATACCTACTAGAGATTCATCACCAGTATCAACACCAATAGTGATACCTTTGCTGTCTAGCTTATAGCCTTGAGATTTACCATGAGCTTTTTGTGTAGCACGTGTGAAGCTACCTTTAGCCCATACACCATATGTTTCCATCATATCACCTGATGAAATACCACCTAAATCACCAATTCTTGAATCAAGCACATTTCTGCTCGATAGGACTGTGTCAACAAGAGCTTCAGCGGCAGCATTGTCAGCTTGCTGAACTGCTGGAAGTTCTGCTGGATTTGATGGATTTAAAACTAAATATTTGTCTACTTCACTTTCAATAAAAGATTTTAGATCATCTCTTCCTGTTGTAGATAGTGTAGAATTTTCGTTTGCTGCTAAAGCTCTTCTGATTAGTTCAATATTTTGCTTTAGTGCCTCTTGAGTTTGAGGAGAATTTCTTAATTCATTGAACTCATCGCTACTTAAAATTTGTTTTGTAAGATCAATAAGTTTTGCATTTTGCTCTGCAGTTTTATTTACGATTGCACTCAAAGCGTTTCTTTCAGTAACTAAAGCCTGGATTGCTTCATTTGATGCAGCAAGTTGAGCTTCTAGGTTTCCGAATTTTGTATTTACAGTATTTTCGGTTGCTTTAGTTCTACTGAGGATTTCAATGTACTGTGCTGCTTCATCTAATTCTGCTAAATCAGCTTCAAGTAAATCATTGAAATCAAAATAATCAAGTGCATTAACTCCAAGGTTAGTTTCTGCATCGGATATTAATGCGATTGCTTTGTTTACTGCTGCTTGAACCTGTCCAAGATCAGCCCCTGCTTCTGATGCTAACACTCTAGAAAAACTATCTCTTTCAGCACTCCCATTAACTTTCAATGCATCTAAGAATGCCCTTTGAGTTGCATCAGAAAGTTTGATATCATCAACTGCAGGGTTAAAATTTCCAGGAGTTTTTAAGAATGTACCAAGAGCTACTAGGCCTGCATATTGATTACCTTCAAAAGTAAACTGGTTGTTTCCATCAAATGTAAACTCGCGAACCGCAGCCTCTGCAGCAGTTGACGCTAGTAATGTGCTTGATAATACTGTGGATAATAGTAATTTTTTATTCATATTTTTACCTTATGATTTTGTAATTTATTTATAATTTTATCTATTAGTTATTAAATATAATATCTCTAACTTATGTCGAATAATATTCAAATTTCGGCCTAGTGTAAAGAGCTATGCTTTAAAACATTAATTTTTTTTATTCATTATGATAGAAAAGTCATACATTACTTTGATTAACCAAGCATGTATATGCAATTGCTAGAGCATCTGACTCATCGAAGCTGATATCTTTAGCTATTCCTGAAATGATTATTTTGACCATATGTTTGACTTGATCTTTTTCAGCGTGACCAACTCCTACAATAGTTTTTTTGATTTTATTTGGAAGAAATTCGAAGTAAGGGAGTTTTGTCTTTCCAATTGATGCCATTAATGCTCCTCTGACATAGCCTAGTTTTAGTGAGGAAGTTGGGTTTTTATTTACAAAAGTTTCTTCCATAGCTATTGCATCTGGTTTATGCAGGTCAATGATCATTTCAATCGTTGATGAGATTGTAGATAATCTGTGCCACATTAGTTCCTTGGGGGTAGTCTTTACTAAACCACTATCAATATATTCGATTTTGGGAGAGTTTAATTCAATAATTCCCCAACCAAGACATGTAAGAGCAGGGTCAATTCCTAGTATTTTCATGCAAATCCTCTTATGCTCTAAACAAAATAATTATCTATGATAATCTCCTTCTCGTTTGAAGGTCTGATATAGAACAGGTATTACAAATATAGTAAATATTGTTCCAACTAACATTCCTCCAACAATAACAAGTCCAATTGAGTTTCTGGATGCCGCCCCTGCTCCGGTAGCAAGAATCAAAGGCAGCGCACCGCAAATAGTTGCTATACTAGTCATTAAAATAGGGCGAAGACGCAGTTTTGCAGATTCAAGTACAGCCTCAGTAATTTTTTTGCCTTCTTCCCTAAGCTGATTTGTGAATTCAACCAGCATAATAGAATTTTTTGTCACTAATCCAATCAAAGTCACTAGTCCAATATTACTATACATATTAATCGAGTCGCCAAATGCAAGAAGAGCCAAAACTCCCCCAGTAATGGAGAAAGGAACAGCCATAAGAATCAACAATGAATCTGAAAAACTTTCAAATTGTGCTGACAGAACCAAAAAGATGAATAATAGTGCGAACAAGAAGGTAATTATAGTATCATTACCAGTTTCATTCATTTGTTTGATTTGGCCGCTGAAAACTATTTGAGTATGATCTTTATTGATAGATTCTTTTGCAATTTCTTCAATGATTTTTGCAGCTTCTGCAATATTTTGATCTGGTGCTAAATCAGAGGTGATTTTAATTGCTCGTGAGTTATTAAAGTGCTTATATTCTTTAACAGTGATTGTCTCAACAACTTTTGCAACAGTTTCAAGTGGCAATAGCATATTTTGATCACTTTTGACATAGATCTTTTTTATGTCCGATGGTGAGTTTCTATCTTTTACATCATATCTTATCATAACTTCATAGATATCGTTGCCAAGTCGGAAATCTCCTACCTGACGCCCCGCAATTAGGTATTGTACAGTTTTTCCTATAGTTTCTATATCAACGCCATATCTATAAGCTTTTTCTCGGTCTACTATTATGTCTAGTGTTGGAGTTGAGGCTTTAAAATCTCTTTCAATATTTTGAAAAATTGGATTTTTGATCATTTGATCAACAAAATTTTGAGATATTCTATCCAATGCCTTATACTGCAGAGATGTTTGCAGGTAAAAACTAATTGGCTTGTCTTCACCTCCACCCATTGATGGTGGATTAATAGCAAAAATTGACATTCCAGGGAGTTTAGAGAACTTACCATTTAATTCCTGTCCAATATCAAATTGTGATCTTGATCGGTTCGACCAGTTTTTTAGCGGTACAAATGCAAGAGCGTTTTCACCACCTCCCCATCCTGTAACATCAAAATAACCAACGATTTCGTCTATATCGCTCATTATTTCTTCAGCCTTTAAGACAGTCTTAAGCGATTCTTCTACACTTGAACCTTCCGGTCCGTTGAAGAAAACTTGTAAGAAACCTTGATCTTCTTCTGGTACAAATGTCTTATCAATTGACATAAAGCCAAAGACTAGAATGCCTATTGAAGCTACGCAAAGAGTATAGAATTTAAACTTATTATTTAAGGCAGCCCCTAAACACTTAATATAGGCAAGCTGGACTTTCATTAATCCATAGTCAAATAGCTGTAATATGCGTATTTTTTTTGTCTCGCCCGGGCTGATCATACGGCTAGCCATCATCGGAGTAAGTGTCAGAGCAACAAAGCCCGAGAATAAAACGCAGAATGCAAGGGTCCAGGCAAATTCAATGAATAATTTACCTAAAAACCCATCAATAAAACCAATTGGTAGAAATACTGATGCTAGAGTGATAGTCATGGCAACGATTGCAAAACCGATTTCTTTTGAAGCATCAAGTGCAGCTTGGATAGGTTTTTTACCTAGATCATGATTGTGTCTGAAGATATTTTCAAGCATAACAATAGCATCATCAACTACAAGACCAATTGCTAAGATCATCGCAAGCAGTGTAAAAGTATTTATAGTAAAACCTAGGGCATACATAGCAGAAAAGGTTCCAATCAGAGATATTGGAATTGTTACTAATGGTATAAGAGTAATTCTTATAGAACCAAGGAATATATAAGTTACAATCCCAACTAATGCAATTGCTTCAAAAATTGTTATGTAAACAGAACCAATAGAGGCGTTTACGGGAACAGATGCATCATATGCTACATCAATCCTAACGCCTGTTGGGAGTGTTGTTCTAATTTTAGTTAGTTCCTTCTGGACTGAATTACTAAGTTCTATGATATTGGCAGTGGATTGCTTGATTAATCCAATTGCAAGAGATTGTTTACCGTTATATCGTAAAATTACATCATTTTCAAACGGCTCTAGACTTACATTCGCTACATCTTTGATTTTAATAATTGTTCCATCTGGATATTTTTTTACAATTACATCTTCAAATTCTTCAACGGTATTTAGAGTTGCTGCCAACTTTAATGAAAATCCACGAGTTTCAGTTTTAATGGATCCAGCTGGGTAATCTTTGTTCTGAGCGCGGAGTGATTTTTCTAGATCAAATGGAGTAAGTTGATGCTGGAACATTTTGATGCTGATCGGCTCAATACGCATCGTATAGTATCTTGCACCAAATATAATAGATTTTCCAACAGTAGGGAGTTTCTCAAGAATCGATTTGATTTGATTGTCAGAGATTTGTGTTAGTTCTAGATCGTCGTGCCTATCACTATTAATACTAATCCAAAAGCTGGGCCAAGCATCTGAGTCCATTTTGGCAACAGTTGGCATTTTCATATCATCCGGGAAAGATCTGCTTATATCCGAGATTAGCGATCTGACATCGTTAAGAGCTATTTCAATATTTGTATCTAAGGAAAAGGATAGCATAATCTCGCTTTGACCAACTGAGCTTGATGAGGTCATGTCTTCCAAATTATTGACAGTTTTTACAGCTTTCTCAATACGTCTGGTGATTTGCTGCTCCATATACATTGCATCCGCTCCAGAATATTCTGACTGGATCGTAATTATTGGAGGATTTATATTTGGAGTACCACGAATTTGTAATTTAGTAAAAAATATTCCCCCTAGCGCCATGATTATTAAACTTAGCACTATAGTAAAAACAGGTCTTCTAATACAAATCTCTGGTAAACGCATTTGACTCTATGTTTTATTTTCTTCTTCAATGATTTGGACTTGTATACCTTCGTAAACCTTAGTCAACCCTTCCAAAACTACTAAATCATCTTCTTTTAAATCATCGGAGATAACTTCTATCATGTTACCTGTTCTTGTGCCGGTTTTTACATATATTTGTTTTATCTTATTTTCTTCAGAAATAGCATATAGAAAGTTGCCTTTATTGTTTTTTAGTATAGTTTTTTCTGGAAGTGCAAGAGCTCTATGCTTATTAAATATAATCTGAGTTTCGACATAGCTTCCATGCATTATTTTAGTCTCGTAAGGGAAAGCAAGCTTAGCTGTTATTGTGCCATTATCATTTAGATAATTTGATACAGCAAGTACTGAGCCGCGAGCTCTCTTATTATCTGTATCAAGTGCAAAAATTTCTGAGTTTTTATCAATCTTTCCAAACAATGTTTCTGGTAGCTCAACAAAAATTGTTTTATTACCATTGGCGATTAAACTAAATAAATAATCTCCCATTTTGATATCATCACCTGTTCTTGCGTGAACTACTCCAACATACCCGTCAAAAGGCGCAGTTATAATCATATTATTATATGTGTTATTAGCAGTAGCTAAATCTGCTCTTGCAATTTCTAAAGCTACTTTTGATTTATCTGATACTTCTTTGCTTATTATTTTTTTAGCAAGTAATGATAGATCTCTTTTATGGATAGATTGTGCTGATTCAAAAGATGCTTCAGCTTTTGATTTTTGTGCTTTAGCAATTGCACTGTCGATTGTAATTAGGATATCACCTTTTGAAACATTTTTTCCTTGAATGATTGATATTGAATTAATTGTACCATCTATTTTTGCATGGTAAGTTTTGCTTTTTTCCAGTTTGCATTGTCCAACAGCAGTAAATTGATCTTGAAAATTATAAGAGATAATTTTTGTTGGAACTACATCAACAGATTCTAATATTTCTCCATTAGCTATTTTAGTACTAAATAAGATAGCTATTAAGATTATTTTACTAAGGCTTCTTAGAGGTTTGCTTAGTTTTGAATTATTGTACATAAGTAATAATTTTTTAGATTAAAGCAATTTAATTATATTTATTTAGAGTATATTTATACAATAAGAGTATGCTAAAAGATATAAAAACTATCAACTTTTAGTTTCTTCCATTTAATTTTTCGTTTTGTTGTTCCAGACATTTCTATACTTAGCTATCAATGTCTAATGCTTGTTTACTATAAGGTGTAGTCTTTAGCTATTGCTTGATGAGTTTTGCTTTTTTCAAAATTGATCTTGAAGATTATAAAAGATAATTGTTGCTGGAACTATGTAAGCTCCTAGCTTTAGTATCAAATTTCAATAAATAGTATATAGATATAAAAAAATGAGGAAGCAGTAAAATGCTTCCTCATTTAAAACAGTAATAAAATATTATTCTTTTTTTATGGTGTATCACCTGTATCACAGTTTTGATTCTCTGTGTTACCGCTTAAGAAAGCTACTAGCTTTGGCGCACTAAAGATGATACCTACACCAGCTGCAGTAGCTGCTGCTATACCCCAGTTTAGCTTACCGAGGAATAGTCCAACACCAACTGAGAAAATAGCTATTGTTGCAATACCTCTAGCAATACCACCTGACAAGTTTGATACTAAACGGCATAGTGTCTGTCCAACAACATCATCTTCTGCGGCTGTACTAGCAGCGGCAAACGCTGCATCGGATGCTGCTACAATAGTACACGTAGCCGCAAATAATAAAAACAGTCTCCATGCTAGATCAGCATTTATTTCAACGTGGAAATTTGAAAAATTCATTATATACCTCATAAAAAATTAGATGAATTAAACATAGTTTTCAGTTTATATATTTGCAGGGCTTAGGGTCAAGTCTTTTGCAAATAATTTAATATTGGGTGTAAAGATTAGTAAATAACTGTGTGCTTTTTATACTATGAGTGGATTTATCCAATATTAATCTATAGTTCAAGCTATATCATTCAATTCATCAAGCTTAAAAAAATCTGATATTAAGAATAATGATCCAGCGATAATAATTGTTGCCGGAATGTTCTTATTTTTGCTTTGTACATAATGTAGCGCTTCAATTAAAGAGTGTGACTCTATGAATTTGATCCCACTGTTTGCGGCTCTTTGTGCTAATATATTTGCGCTATAGCTAGATGGTTCTGATTCAACTGTTACAGCTATACCTTGAGTTACTATATTTTGAAAATGACTACAAAATTCTTCTACATTTCTATTATTTGTCATGCCAAGTATCATATAAACTGGACCAGTTAAATTTTGCTTAGACCAATGGCTAAGGCTTGCTGCTCCAGCTTCATTGTGAGCTCCATCTATATATATTTTAATATTATCTCCAACTATATCTTTAACTCGTTCTTGATGTATTTGCTGGAGTCTTCCTGGCCAGTTAGTCGAGGTTAGTCCTTGTTCTATCTTTTGCGTGGATATTTTAAATTTATTGTTTAATATAGTTGTTGCAGCAATTGCCATAGATGCATTAAGAATTTGATGTTCTCCAATTAGATTAGGGGCTGGTAACTCAATATCAATGTTTTTTGAGCAATATTTAAAACCATTTTCTGTTTTTTGGCTTATGAAGTCATATTCATAACAAAATGATGGGGCTCCCACTTCATTGCATTTTTCTATTAATACATCATACACTTCTTGTGCTTGAGGTCCAATAATGCATGGCACATTTTTTTTGATAATTCCTGCCTTTTCTGTGGCTATCTCTTTTAACGTTTTGCCTAGCTGTTCAGTGTGATCATATGATATTGTTGTAATAATTGTTAATATTGGTGAGCTTATAACATTTGTACAATCAAGTCGTCCACCAAGGCCAGTTTCAAGAAGCAATATGTCGGCGGGATTTCTTTGAAAAGCAAGAAAAGCGGCAATAGTAGTACCTTCAAAAAATGTTGGAATGATTTTCAATTTGTCTGAGGCGGCTTTAGTTTCTTCCAGTAATTCACGCAAATGGCTGTCAGATATAGGTTTGTTTTGTAATTTTATTCTTTCATTAAATTCAATAAGATGCGGAGACGTATAGCTATGGGCCTTGAAGTTTGATTGCATAAATATATTTTTAAGCATCGCAAGAGTAGAGCCCTTACCATTTGTACCTGCTATGTGAATAGTAGGTGGTAGTTTTTTGTGTGGATTGTCAAGCTCATTCAATATCTTAGTGCTATGATCCAAACTTTGTTCTCTAGGTATTTTCCATAAAGAAATTTGAGGCCAGTGCGGAATATTAACCATATTTAAGTTTACGACTTTTATTTACTACAATAATTATTGACAAGATGATATAAAATCTACTAAATATATCAAGTTAAAATACAAATATAGCGGTATGATAAATGTAATTTTCCCAGATGGGTCAAAGAAGCAGTTTAATAAAAATATTACAGGTTTTGAGATAGCAGAATCGATTTCAAAATCATTGGCAAAAGCGGCAATGGTAGTGGAAGTCGATGGAAAATTGACAGATTTATCAATGCCTATTACAAGTGATTGTAAATTCCGTATTTTAACGGATAAAGATCCAGAAGTTCTAGAAATTATTCGTCATGATGCAGCACATATTATTGCTGAAGCGGCTAAAGAGGTTTTTCCAGATGTGCAAGTTACAATAGGGCCGGCTATTAAAGATGGGTTCTATTATGATTTTGCAAAAGATACACCATTTACAACAGCGGATCTTGACAAGATTGAAGCTAAAATGCGTCATATTGTAAAGCGCAATGAAAAGTTCATCCGAGAAGAATGGGACCGAGATGATGCAATCAATATGTTCAATAAAATGGGAGAACATTATAAAGCAGAGATTATTGAGTCAATTCCAGCTGGCGAACAAATAACTTTGTATAGGCAAGGTAATTTTATTGATTTGTGCCGTGGGCCACATTGCCCATCTACAGGTAAAATTAAGCATTTTAAATTAATGAAAGTTGCTGGCGCATATTGGCGCGGTGATAGTAATAATGAAATGCTGCAAAGAATTTACGGTACAGCTTGGGCAACAAAAGAGCAATTAGATGATTATTTGTATAGGCTAGAAGAGGCAGAAAAAAGGGACCATAGAAAGCTTGGAAAAGAGCTGGATTTATTCCATTTTCAAGAAGAAGCCCAAGGGATGCCTTTCTGGCATAATAAAGGTTGGAGTGTCTACCGTACACTTGAAGCATATATCAGAAGGAAGCTTGAAAAAGCTAACTATTCAGAAGTAAAAACACCAGTTATGGTGGATAAAAAACTTTGGGAAGATTCAGGGCATTGGGAAAAATTCAGAGAAGACATGTTTACTGTTGAATCAGAAGATAAAATTCATGCTCTAAAACCTATGAATTGCCCTTGTCACGTGCAAATTTTTAATCAAGGTACTAAGAGTTATCGTGACCTACCACTACGTATGGCTGAATTTGGCTCTTGTTATAGAAATGAAGCGTCGGGTGGGCTTCATGGGTTACTTAGAGTAAGAAATCTTGTGCAAGATGATGCTCATATTTTCTGTAGTGAAGATCAGATTAATAGTGAAACTATTGAGTTTTGTAGATTGTTACAAGAAGTTTATAATGATTTTGGTTTTAAGAAGGTAAAAGTTAAATTTTCCGATAGACCAGAAGTAAGAGCTGGTGATGATTCTGTTTGGGATAAATCAGAAGCTGCATTAAGAGAAGCTGTTGAAGAAGCTGGGCTGGAATATGAAATGAATCCCGGAGAGGGAGCTTTTTATGGTCCAAAACTTGAATTTGTGTTAACTGATGCCGTTGGAAGAGATTGGCAGTGTGGCACACTGCAAGTTGATTTTGTTTTACCAGAAAGACTGGGGGCAGAATATATTGCAGCAGGGGGGCATAAAGAAAAACCAGTTATGTTACATCGAGCCATTATTGGAACATTTGAACGCTTTATGGGTATTTTAATTGAGGAATATGCTGGGAAGTTTCCTCTATGGCTTGCTCCTGTTCAAGTTGGTGTTGTAGGAATTACAAATGATTTGGACGAGCATATTTCAGCTATTCATACTAAGTTAATTGGTGCTGGGATTAGATCTGAGCTTGACATTTCAAGGGAAAAAGTTAATTATAAAATACGTAATTTCTCTAATCAGAAAGTACCAATCATTGCTGTAATTGGTAAAAAAGAGCAGGAAGAAGGTACTGTAACATTAAGAAGACTAGGTAGTCAGGATCAAGAAACTATTCCTGTAGATGAGCTGGTTAATGTTGTTTTAAACGAGAATAAGAGATATTTAAACTAAAACTATATTTTAATTTTTTTGGAGTAGTCACATATCAAGTTACAAGAAAAGTAAGTTTCCTAGAGCTAATAGGGAAATTCAGGTCGAAAAAGTACGTCTAGTAGATACAGAAGGTGAAATGATTGGTGTTGTAAGTATAGCTGATGCTATGAGGCAAGCATCAGCTAAAGGTTTAGACTTAGTTGAGATATCACCTAATGCAGAACCACCAGTATGTAAGATTTTAGATTTTAGTCGCTATAAATATGATTCAAAAAAGAGACAGCAAGAAGCTAAGAAAAAGCAAAAAAGAACCTCTTTAAAAGAGATGAAATTTAAAGTGAATATTGGCCAAGGTGATTTCGATGTTAAGATTAATAAAATTAGAAAATTTCTTGAAAGTGGTGATAAAGTAAAGGTTTCTTTGTGGTTTAAAGGTAGAGAAATTGTTCACCGTGATAAAGGTCATGAATTGTTCCAAAAGGTTCTAGAATCACTGAGAGAAGTGGCAAAAATTGATGCAGAACCAAAGATGGAAGGCAAGCAAATTATTATGATATTAAGTTCTAATATTTCTTAGTTTTATTTAGCGCTATATTTTTATTAGCAGCATGTTCTAGTAGCAGACTACATCCAAAAATGTTGAGCTTTATACCTGCGAGCGTTGTAATTGATTTTTCTGAAAACGATCTGCATGAAACTACATCTCTTGCACAGCAATTTTGTTCATCAATTCAAAAAGATGCTCAATATGTGCGTACACAGGAATCAGGTTGGATATCAACGACAAGACATGCATTTTTTAATTATGTAGAGCATAATAGAGGTGGTAAAGGTGCATCCTCTGCTGCAGCAAATAATTCGCACATGCCAATAATAAACAACTTTAAATAATTGATGAAATAGTTAGTTTTTGGTGTTAAAAAAGTAGCCTTTTGGCTACTTTTTATCCTATAATATTTCTTTAAGAGTTAGAAGCGTTGCTTCTTAAGGTAGCATAAGGTTATAAGGCACTTAGCTATATCACATATGTCTGTTATAATTTGATAATATTATTTATTAGGTAGGGTGCTAACAAATTTTTCTGCAAGTTGTAGGTATTTTTTTAGTTCATCATTATCGGGTAAAGCACTTAATTCAACTTTTTTCCAACCTTTCATCGCTTTTCCTGTGATATCCATTTCGCTTACACCATCATTATCTGCAATTTGATTTGAGTAGTCTTGCCCAATTCTGATGATAAGGTAGTCTTTGTGGACTCCAAAACACATATTACCATTTAAAAGCCAGGCAATGCCGCCAAACATTTTCTTTTTAGAATATGCTAGGTCCATTGGAAAATTTTCTTCAATTCTTTGTTCTAGATCTGTATTATGTGCCATATTTATTGCTTGAAATTAAACCAGCTATGTAGAGGAAGCATTTGCTTATATTGAGTAAGACTAAACTCTACAGCGTCTTTATTGAAAAACTCTTTTGGTATATTAGATTCTTTCCAAACAGTTAGACCTTTTGCTTTTAAAAATTCTTCTTGAGAGTGCTTATCTATGTATTCTTTTGGTATTTTTTTATAAGAAGGCATATCTATTCGATATTGATTATTTTCGACGTCTTTTAGAATTTTATCAAGATTTTGTCTTTTTGAATTTGTAAGTATGCTTTTTCTATATATCTCAATATCACTTTTAGAAAATTCAAATATACCGCAGCCTATAATTAAAGATTGATTAGGTTCAAGAGAAAGCATGAATGCTGGGCCATTTTGGTTTTCTTCTATATAGAATGCAATTCTAATATGAGGGTTATATGGTGTTTTATCTTTACTGAATCTAACATCTCTATAAATGCGAAAAATTTTACTTTTAATTGGCTTGCTTATCAGTTTTTCCAAAGAGTCTTTAAGTGAAAGAGTGAAATTTTTAGCATCAGGTTCTAAAATATCTTTAAATAGAAATTTGTTGGATTCAAACCAATCCCTATTATTATTCTTAGATAGCTTTTTTAGGAATATAAGCCCTTCTTTATTAAATCCATTAAAACCTTGTGATTTATCCATTAGTTACATAATTTAGTTAGTTCTGGGGTTGCAGCCTCTATTTCTTCTTTTAGCTCTCCATATAATTTTTCAAATTGTGAAAAATCATCATTTTTTCCATTTTCAGTAATGTTGCGGCATATTTCTTCTATCGATCTCGATATATCAGAGACTCTTTCAGCACCAAGTTGCTTTGCAGAAGATTTAATAGTATGCGCTGGTGAAATTGCTATTTCAGCGTTATTTTCCTTTACACCCTTTTCTATCTCTTCTAGGTACATCTGGGTATCTTCAAGGAAATATTTCACCATCATTGGGAAACGGTCGCTCATTAATTCCCGCGCTTCTTCTACTATACTCATATTTAATATTTCTAGTTGTTCATTCATAACAATTTCCTCCCCTAATTAAAATTTATTTTCCACCTAACCATTTTCTAATCATACCAGCGAAATCTTTTTGTCGTACTGGTTTACTTAAGTAATCGTCCATTCCAGCTTTTATACATTTTTCACGGTCGCCTTTCATTGCGTTTGCAGTTAGAGCTACGATTGGTATGTGACCATGTTTATTTTTTGCTTCATATTCTCTGACATTCTTAGTAGCTTCAAAACCATCCATTATTGGCATTTGGCAATCCATAAATATTAGATCAAATTCTCGATTTTTTTGCAATATTTCATGAGCCTCGCGTCCATTTCTTACTACTATTACGTCACATTTAAGTTTTTCTAACATCTCTTTGGCAAATTCAGCGTTGATCCTATTATCTTCAGCCATCAGAACTTTTATCGGTGTTTTAACGCCGTGATCAAGCTCATTAGCACCAGTATCAACTGTTTTTTCAGTGATGCTATCCTTTGATGTAATATCAAATAGCATTGAGAATGAGAATACAGAACCTTTACCAGGCTGGCTTTCAACGCCAATTTCACCTCCAAGCATAGCTACTAGCATTTGGCATATAGCAAGTCCAAGACCAGTTCCTCCAAATTTTCTAGTAGTTGAGCTATCAGCTTGAACAAATTTATTGAAAATGGCTCTACGTTGTTCTTTAGTTAATCCTATACCTGTATCTGCTACAGAAATTTGCATCATAGTTTTACCTTTTGGAGCTTTTACTTTCTGTAGATTTTCAACAGTAATAGTAATTTTTCCTTTTTCAGTAAATTTTATTGCGTTTCCAACAAAATTATGCAGAATCTGTCTGATTCTCATTGAGTCGGAGACAATAAATTCATGAGCATCTTTTTTGAAGTCTAGTATAAGTTCTAGATCCTTTTGTTGGGCTTTTGGTAGAAGTAAATCAATAACTTCTTGAGAAGCTCTTCTCAGGTTAAATGGTTGCATTTCTATTTCCATTTTACCAGCTTCAATTTTTGAGAAATCTAAAATATCATTTAGTATCTCTAGTAGATTTTCCGCGGAGAAAAGAATATTATCTAAGTAGCCTTTTTGCTGAGTTGTCAATTCTGTATCGAGTACCAATTCAGTAGTACCGATTATTCCATTCATTGGAGTTCTAATTTCATGACTCATTGTTGCTAAGAAATCAGATTTCATTCTGGTTGCTGATTCAGCTTCATCCTTTGCTTGCTGCAGTTTCTTTTCAGTATTTTTTCTATCGCTTATATCACTGATAGATCCAGTCATTCTTTTCTCGTTTGTGACAGGATCAACAATTATGATACCTCTTGATTGGAACCAACCATGTTTACCAGACTTTTTTTTCATTCTGTGCTCTATATCGAATGTTCTGCCTTTATATATATGAGCATTAAAGGATTTTTTAACTGCGGCTAAATCATCAGAATGAATCATTGACATAAAGGTTGATTGCTTCGCTTCTAGTTCTTCATTTTCATAGCCAAGTAACCTATAGAACTGTGGTGACCAGTATTGTGTATCTTCCGAGGTGTTTTCCCAGTCCCAAATACCATCCTTTGTTCCTTTGACTGCTAGTTGGAATCTATGTTCACTTTCTTCTAAATCTGCTGTTTTCTTTTTGACTAAAGATTCAATTGTTGCAGAATAACCTGTAATTATAAGCGTTAAAATTGCGGTAAATGCTTCTAAAGCAAGCCCAGCAAGCAACAAGTACCATAGATGCCATTCTTTGTTGGCAACAAGATATTCTTCAGTTTGCATGAACTTTACTGTCCATATACGACCTGCAACATCAATACAAATAGCCGTGTTTAGTAAAAATTCGGGTGATCCTTTGTACGATTTATATATTTCATTTGTATTATCTAAAGTAAGTGTATGGTCAAATACATTTATTTCTATTCCTTTTTCTTTGAGTTCTTCTGCATATTGACTAATTACTGTATCTATAACATATCTACCCGAAATAAATCCTATAATATTTTTCTCTCTTTGTTCATTAGAGTCTAATGGTTGATTGCTATATATTGGTCTGTATATGGAAAAGGTACGTAGAGTTTTATCGTTTTCTTGAATATCCTTAACCTCAGTAGCTATCATTTTTCCAGTAGAGATTGCTTCTAAGAGTTGTGAAGATATTTCCGAGTTTGACATTATGTCTAATCCAAAATTATGAGGAGGACCATCTTTGGATTCTGAATACACAATAGGGAATTGAAACTTTGCCGCAGGCTTGTTATTAGTGGTTGTAATTTTAAAATCCTTAATACCATCTTTTTTTGCATTTTTAATAATTTGGGCTCTATTTGCTTTAGTCACCTTTGGCATCCACTCAATCGCATGTAGCCAGCTAGATTTTTCAATCGAATGCTTAACAAATTGTCTGAATTCTGATCTATCTACGTTATTGCTAGCACCGTAGAAACTTTCCAAAGCAGCTACTTGATTAAATTTGGTCTGGATACGGTTCTCTAGCTTAACAACAGTGTTTTTTGCTTCTTGTTCTAGATTTTGTTGCAATTTTCTCTGTTCATATTTATTCGTATTTACAAAAGCAAACGCAACTAATGCTAAGACTGTTATAAGTGGTATAGCAATAAATATTTTTCTTTTATTGCTAATATATTCTGTAGGAGAAAATATAGTTACTAATATTGGAGTGATTGCAATAATTCCAAGGCTATTTCCAGTCCACCATGAAACCCAATTATATAAAAAGCTATTCATGGTAACAAAGCCCATAAAATAGAAAGTAGTAATAGATATTGTAGGTGATGGTATAGAACCAATCAATCCTGCAAAAATAAATAGAATAATGATATCTTTCCAGTGAGAGAAATGACTAGGGAATCCAATAAACCTTCTGACAATGTATGCAACAGACAAGGATTCTAATAATGCCCCAAGTGCAATAAATGATGCTTTCGTTGTATACTTAAATACTTCGGGAGAGAAGATTTCTGCAATTGTAAGTTTGTGGTGTAAGTTAAGAAATAATGATCCAAGAAATACCCCTGGCAGAGATCCATAACCAAGTAATATTACACCTGCAGAAGCAAAACCTGACGAAGGCCATATTGCTGTAGATCCATCAGGTGGTAATGCTAATAAAAAACCAAGTTTGCCTGGAATGAAGTAGGCTAAGAAGAGTATAAAAATACTTAATATGGTTTTTTTCATATTTTAACTTTACCAATCAATAGAGGTTACTTCTGATTTGTCTAAGGTTGCTAAAACCTGGTTGCCTTCCTTATTGTATTGTAGTTTAGTAAATATCATATTAGCTCTAGCAATACCTCTTCCATGATTATCAAGAGCCCTTGCAGGATCAACATTGATATATTTAGGCCACGGAAACCCTTGGCCTTGGTCTGAGATTCTAATAACATATTTGTTACCTTCATGTTTATAGAATACTTCGACTATCTTATTCTTATGCTCTGGAAGATTAGCTCTTCTCGTCAGTTCATTTCTCCAGCTTCCATTTTCAATTAATTTTGTTTTATCTTCATAAGAGATAGCAAGATTTCCGTGTTCTACTGCATTAATTATTAATTCTGCTATCGCGGGTAACATTGCTTCAGAATCTGGAAAACAATTGGCAAGGAAGCATGCAACTCCTTCAGCTTCTTCAAGTGTTTTTAAGTGAAAAACCGCACTGTCCATTAATTTAAAGCTGGTTTTATGCCTACCTAATTCAACATTTAGAGCTCTCGTCTGTTTTGATTCTTTTACAGCTGAAGACACAACAGATTTTAATACTTCATCTTGTATTGGTTTTGTTAGGTAATAAAAAACTCCTGCATCAAGACCTTCTTTTATCTGCGCAAT
>JALZUG010000050.1 GCA_023301685.1 Rickettsiaceae bacterium | reverse complement strand
GGGATCTTTTGTTTCAGACAGTCCCGGATGGGAAATAAATGCGTTTCAAAATACTTATCTTTAGTAAATGAAGAATCTGCCAAATCTGCATCTAGTGACATTTTGCTGTATGATAGTAAAACTGATAGCTCTGCTCTTGTCATCCCCTCTTTGGCAACGGCTCTACGAGATAATTCTGACTTATTTGGCAGAAACTCTACTTCTGGATCGAGCAAACCTTCTTTTTGTAATTCACGAGTCAGCTGACTGAAAGATTCAATATTTAATGTAGGTGATAGTGAAAGCACTGTAATAGCAAGATTCTGATCATAATTATCCACCAAAACAAGGTCTTCAATTGACGAAGTCATTTTCTCTAATAACTCATTGCGCTCTTCCATTGAAATCTTTCCAGAGGTAACAGCGCTATTTAAGGCAATCTTGATATTAACTTCATGATCTGAACAATCAACCCCAGCAGAATTATCAATAAAATCTGTATTCATAATCCCGCCACTTAAAGCATACTCGATACGACCTAGCTGAGATAAACCAAGATTCCCTCCTTCTCCTATAACTTTAGCACGAACTTCATTACCGTTAACACGCAGAGCATCATTAGCCTTATCACCAATATCAACATTATTCTCTGAGCTAGATTTTATGTAAGTTCCAATACCACCATTCCATAGAAGATCAACACGCGCTTTTAAAATAGCTTTTATTAAATCATCTGGGATAATTGTATCTACTTCGAGATCAAGTAATTCTTTGATTTCTTGAGAAACATTAAGAACTTTAGCCGACCTATCAAATACTCCACCACCCTTAGAAATTAATTTTACATTATAATCACTCCATTTTGTTCTAGGAGTTGTGAATAACCTCAACCTCTCTTCATAACTTGTAACATGATCTGGATTTGGATCAATAAAGATATGTTGGTGGTTAAAAGCAGCTATCAATCTGGTGTATTTGGATAAAAGCATACCATTACCAAACACATCACCTGACATATCGCCAATACCGACTGCCGTAAAGTTTTCTGTCTGAATATCTATTCCCATACTCAAGAAATGTGATTGAGCAGAAATCCAAGCGCCTTTAGCTGTAATTCCCATTTTCTTGTGGTCGTATCCTACAGACCCACCCGAAGCAAAAGCATCACTAAGCCAAAAATTATACTCATTTGATACATCATTAGCGAAATCAGAGAATGTAGCTGTACCTTTATCAGCAGCGACAACTAAATACGGATTTTCGTCGTCATAAATTATTGTATCTTTGGGCTGCACCACTTTGCCATTAACTAAATTATCAGTTAAGTCCAAAAGCCCACGTAAGAAATTTTGGTAGCAATTTACTACTTTTCCCATATATTCTTCTCGGCCTTCCTTTCCTTGAACAAGATTAATATAGAAACATCCTTTAGATCCAACAGGCACTATAACTGTATTTTTGGTCATTTGTGACTTCATAAGCCCAAGAACTTCAGTTCGATAATCCTCACCTCGATCGGACCAACGAAGCCCTCCACGTGCTACTTTACCCCCACGTAAATGCACACCTTCAAAATCATTTGAGTATACAAAAATCTCTGCATATGGATGTGGAAGAGGTAGGTCCGGCACTTTACTAGAATCAAACTTAAATGATAGATAGTTTTTAATCTTATTATTTTTTTTCTGATAAAAATTAGTTCTCAATATAGCCCCAACAACTCCACGCATATTTTGCAAAACCTTATCTTCTGTACTACTCGATACAGTATCTAGATATTCTTGCATTTCATCAGATAAAGATTTTGCTTTATCTTCAGAAAGATTGTTTGGATCAAATTTTACTGCAAAATAATCCATTAATTTTTCAGTATATTGATAATGTTTGACCAAAGTTTGCTGAACATATCCTTTACCGTATGGCAAACCAGTTTGATGCAAATAACGAGTTAGGGCTTTGAGTAGTTTAACTTTTCTCCAGTCAAATCCCGATAAAACTAGCATTTTACTCAAGGAATCACTAACTAGCTCCCCTTCACTCATTTTGCCTAAAGCTTCTTCAATATTCTTTTTCAGATCAATGAAAGGCACTTCTATTTCTATAGGACTGCTAAGCTTAAACTCATATATCCAACTATGATTAAAGTCATCTGATTCCTTGATTGCAAAACTCTGCTCATCAATAGCAGTAAACCCTAGATTCTCTATAGCAGGTAGTGTTTCTGAAAGAGTTAAACTAATTTCAGGGCTGTAAAATTTTAAGTGATATTCGTTATCTTCACCTCTAATAAGATTAACAACCACTTTATTATCTAGTGATGCTTGCTCAAGGTGATGCACATCATCAATCGTGGCATCAGCATTGAATTTATGTCTATACTCAGCTGGAAATGATGGCTCTATTTGCTTATGTCTAATACCACCTTCATATTCTCCAAGCTCTTCACATAATTTATGCAGCAAACCATCAGACCAGTTAGTCGTAATCTGAACCAAATCTTTCTCCATTTCATCATGATCAAACTCAAGTTTTGAAGAATCTTTAACTGCAAGAGTAGCAAATAAGTGGGAAAAATTCTGTGCAACTACTGTGATATCATCTGCAATAATTTCACTATCAAATTTATCTGTTAGATAGCAACTGATTTCATTGTAAACTTCTGGAGTTAATCTTTCTCTAGGAAGAAAAACTATAATATTAATAAAAGAGTTAGACCAATCTTTCTGGACAAATAATTTTAATTTATGGCTTCGCATACTCGAAAGCATATGAATACACATACAATAAAGATCATCCTCATCAATTTGTATCAATATGTCTCTTGGAAGCGATTCAATAATATTTTTTATCTTCTTAGCATTATATCCATTCATCGGAAAACCAGATTCATCTAGCACATGATTCATTTTCCCTCTTAAGATTGGTATAGTCTTAATAGATTGGAAATAAATAGCCGTACCATATAATCCAAAGATAATTGTACCCCCCTTATACTCCCCATTATCATCAAGTTTCTTGATAAGAATATAATCAACAAGAGCATTTCTATGTACTGGAGAAATTTTATTGATTTTCCCAAGCATTACTAATTTATTTTCATAATACTCACTTTCTGAAAACTCAATAATTGTTGATATTTCATCTAGATTATCTTGCCAAATTTCTTTGACCCCCTCCTCTGCACCAGAAAGCTTTTTTGTTCTCACATCAAAATCTGCGGCACCGAGAAAAGTAATATTATTTTTTTGCAACCAATTTAAAAAATCTAGCGTCTCTTCTGCAGGTAAATGTGCTCTCTCATAAACGTCCTTGTGATGAACTATATCCGTTGTTATACTAATCAACTTATTTAGAAGCGATTGCCAGGAATCATATGTATAATCGACAAGATCTATAACTTCACTAATTTCAGATTTAATTTCTTCAAGTTCACTTTCATCAAAGCTTCCTAAAACTTTTACATATACCAATGATTCATGCACTCCATTTTTTGCATGAGTTGCAATATCTTCAAGATTACCATTATCATCGCGTACGGCAGTAATGACCGGATGAAAAGTAAAAATAGTTTGCAGAGCAAGCTTGGACATCAAGCTATTCAAAGAATCAATAATAAATGGACGATTTTCTGCAGATATTAGGATTGTAATCGATGGGTTATTCTGAAAATCGCTCTTAAGAATTTCAATTTTTCTAATACCATCAGGTTTATTTAAGAAAAAATCATATGCTTCATAGGTGAAATCTCCAAAAAGCCTAATTTTATCTTTTGATCGATAATCGACTGGAATATACATAAGAAACCTTTCAACAAATTTCTTATATAAATCCCCTTTACTACTTGCACTAACAAGATCTAATATTTCGGTACTAAAATCATCTATCTTACAATTAAGTTTGCTAAGAGCTAATGATTTTTTACTAGTTAAATTATTACCCATAAATGCCTAATCCCATAATCTCTTTATTAATATGCAAACTGGATGTATGATACTAGAAATAAAAACACCTATCAAGCTGATAAATAACTTAAGATGAATAGTATTTTTGCCCAATGCACCGCCCCAGGCAAAGCTGGAGTTGCAGTCTTCAGACTTTCAGGCCCAGAATCACTTATGGCTTTAGAGCAACTAATTGTCCAAAAAGTAGCTAATTTAGAGCCAAGGAAGCTATATTTCAGAAAGATTTATAATCCCAAAACAAACGAACAGATTGATGAAGCCATGATCGTATATTTCATAGATGATTCAAGTTTTACTGGCGAAACTTCTGTAGAAATTCATACTCACGGCAGCATTGCAGTGATAAAACAAATGAACCAAATCTTATCTTCAATAGATGGATTGAGACTTGCAGAGCCTGGAGAGTTTGCTAAACGATCTTTCATGAATGGAAAAATGGATCTAACTTCAGCAGAAGGTCTTGCTGATTTAATTGATGCTGAAACTGAGCTTCAACATAAGCAAGCAATTAGGCAACTTGGAGGTGGATTAGAAAAAATATATGATGCTTGGAGACAGGAGCTACTTAGCTTAATTAGCCTGCTAGAGGCCTATATTGACTTCCCTGATGAAGATATACCAGATGAAACTCTACGGCAAGTTGCAAGTAAAATTGATATGCTAATCAAAGAAATAAATAATCATCTAAATGATAACAACCGAGGTGAACGCCTAAGAGGAGGCCTAAAGCTTGCGATAATAGGTAAACCAAATGTTGGCAAATCCAGTCTGCTAAATTTTTTGATGAAACGTGAAATCGCAATTGTATCAGATATTGCAGGAACAACACGTGATGTTCTTGAAGGGCATCTTGATATAGGAGGATATCCAATTATCTTACAAGACACTGCTGGGATTCATAATGAAACAAAAGATATTATCGAACAAAAAGGAATAGAGAAAGCTAAGCAAGTTTTTCAAAACTCTGATATTAAAATCATTATTCATGATGCAACTCAAACAAATAGCAAGAACGATGATTTTGCAGAATTAGTCGATGAAAATACTATAGTTTTATTCAACAAAATTGATTTAAGTAAGTCCAAAATTGTAAATAATTTAGCCTCTAGAAAATCTCTAGCTATATCTGTTAAACAGAATCTTGGTCTAGACAAGCTTGTAAGCAGAATAATTGACATAGCGGAGAGTATTGCAAAACCGTCTGATACTCCTCAAATCACACGAGCAAGACATAGAGCACAACTTGAACGAGCAATAGAGTATTTAACAAACTTTTCTCTTGATGATGATTTGGTTTTAGTCACAGAAGATATTAGAATGACTATAAGATCTTTAAGTAATATTACAGGCAAAGTTACTGTTGATGAAATTTTGGGAGAAATTTTCAGCAATTTTTGTATTGGAAAATAGCTTATGATAAAAAATTACGATCAAGAAATTACTCAGATAATCAATAATTGGCAAGATTATTTAGATTGTCAGAGAAATTATTCACAAAACACGCTGGACTCATACCTAAATGATTTAAATCATTATCTATCATTCTTAAGCAATTATTATTCTACTCAAGTATCTATAGATCAGATAAAATCCGTAGACATAAGATGCGCAAGAAGCTGGCTATCATCGAGAACACAAGATAATTTCAACCTAGCTTCCACTGCTCGAGCTTTATCATCAGTAAAAAATTTTTATAAATATCTAGAAAAAAAAATTGATATTACTTGCCACGCAATATTTACTGTTCGAAGCCCAAAGAAACCAAAAAGCCTGCCAAAAGCTCTTACAAAGTCAGAAACAACAATCTCACTTGATAATATTGAGATGCTTGGAGATGAAGAATGGATCCACTATCGCAACAAAGCACTACTAACCTTGATTTATGCAAGTGGACTTAGAATCTCCGAAGCATTATCAATTACTCAAAAACATCTAGAAAATTCAGAATTCATAAAGATTCTGGGTAAAGGTGAAAAAGAACGACTAATTCCTTGGATTACAGAATCAAAACAACTCGTGGAAAAATATCTCAAACTAATGCCATATCATATAGAAATTGATGAACCAATTTTTCGTGGAAAACGAGGCAAACCCCTGCAACGCCCAGTATTTAACAAGGAATTAATGAATTTGCGACGTATGCTTGGGCTGCCAGAACACTTAAGTTCTCATGCATTTAGACACAGTTTTGCGACTCATTTACTTGAAAATGGTGCTGACTTACGATCAATTCAAGATCTGCTTGGCCATAAAAGTCTTTCTACCACGCAAAGATATACAAAAATTAACCATTCTCACCTAGAATCCGTATACGAAAAAGCTCACCCTGGTTCAAAAAGCAACTTTTAACAAATTATACTTGCGTTAATTTTTGCTTCTGCGTTATATTGATTTAATGAATCAATAATAGGGAGATAAATTATGGAAAAAGTTGTTTTACCAGAAGGTTATAAACCTTCTGAAAGTGAAGAATATATGAACCCTATTCAACTAGAATATTTCAAACAAAAACTGCAAAATTGGCGACTGGAGTTACTTGATGAATCTCGTGAAACTCTAACGCACCTAAAAGAAGAAAATTGGAATGAGCCTGATCTTAATGACAGGGCTAGCGTTGAAACCGAAACAACAATTGAACTAAGAACAAGAGATCGTTATCGTAAGCTAATCGATAAAATTGAACATACAATTAGCAGAATTGATGCTGGCGATTATGGTTTCTGTGAGGAAACAGGAGAAGAAATAGGTCTAAAACGCCTAGAAGCAAGACCGGTAGCAACCTTATGCATAGATGCACAAATGCGCCACGAGAATTACGAAAAAACTCATCTAGATGAAGATAAAGCAGACGCTTAACCAACACAAACTTAGGATGTAGGTTGTCTAAATTGCATCCTTAAATCCATACATGTCATTCCCGCGAAAGCGGGAATCCAGTAATTTAGCCTATATCGATCAAATAAAACATCTCTTAGATTCTACCATTATGTGGGGATGACATATGATGAATCAAAGATAGATATACTTAGATTAATATCACTCCAAATCTAAGTATATCTATCTAAATTCTTCAAACGCTTTTTTCTTGTTCTCCTTATGTACTGAATTATTATCAATGGAATAAATGCTAAAATACCTACTAATCTTGCTGTGCCACCCATTAAAATCATGTGAATCATAACACCAAACTCAGCTATATATACTTTCTCATGTAGTTTCTTCCATTTAACATGCCCCATCTTTTTCACGAAATAGTTATTACTTGTTATTGCAAGTGGAGTAAATACAATAAAACTTATAAGTGCAGTTAATATAATTGGATGGAACACATATTTCATAGCAGATAATATTCCACCCTTTTTAATAATATAGCATAGTAGATGTATTGTAGAATAAGTAAAAATTGCCACCCCCATTACTCTTCTATATCTACTTATTTTACTTAAGAACACGATATTTTTAAATAGAGTCTTTAGAGGATTTATTGCAAGCAACAATACCAATAAAGAAAACGCAATATAACCTGTCCAAGCGCGCATAGTTTTATGCATATCAGGCGCCATAATCAGAAATACTATTATAACTAGAGCTGGTAAGTTAAGTAATATCCAATCTTTATTTTTCTTTAAGCAATACACCATGTAAACTAACCTATTTTAAATACAATCAGTGAGACTCCTGTTGTTGATTTTATTACCTTGTCAATCTCCAGACCAGCTTTTTTTCCAATTTCTATATTACCAATCGCCTCCTATCTTCTAATATCGGATTCTTTGGCAACTGACTTTAAAATTGAATCTTCTGAATCACTCACCAATAAGCTCGAATATTTATTTAAGGAATGGATTTGATGGTACTTCAATAAGAGAGATTGCTAATGAATGCCAAATAAACAAAAGTTTAATTTATCATCATTTTGATAGTAAAGAACGCCTTTGGAAAGCTGTAAAAGAATACATTATAGAACAAACCACAGAAACCCCTTTAGAAAATATAGATTTCTCATCTAAAACACTGAAAGAATTTTTAGAAAAAATCGTAAATTTTAGATTTAATCTATATGCACAAAATTCTGATTTAATTAAGCTTATGCTTTGGCAAAGAATTAAAAAATCCAACACAGAAAAAGCTGGTATTGATAAGATAAAGGTGCAAGATATCTACAATCAAATTGAAAAACTTCAGGCAAATAACAAAATTTCAAAAAAATACGACTCCGAAATGATCAGTTATTTGATTTTCTCTACAGCATCAAGCTGCTTTATCGATCAAGTATCATTTATAAAAAATGATGAAGTTACTAAAAAGAAATATTTAATTATGATAATAGATTGCCTTGAAAAAGCTCTAAAACCATAATCATATAGTAAATCTAATATATGAAATCTGTATAAAATCCATACATTTATAACACTCCTTTAAGCTGTTTTAAGTGCATAACTTGGTTTAGACCATTAAAATTTCCTTTTGTACTACAGTAAATCTGTTCAAAGCCTAATTTTGATGCCTCTTTTACCCTAGCTTCAGTTTGGGATACTTTGCGTACCTCACCTGATAAACCTACTTCACCAAAAAATATACTCCCTTTCGGAAGTGGTGTGTTACTTGCTGCTGAAATAAGTGCAGCAGCCACTGCTAAATCTGCAGCAGGCTCCGTTATCCTTAGGCCCCCTGCAACACTCAAATATACTTCGTGTGCAGCTAAATTTAAACCAAAACGTACTCCTAGTACCGCGATAATCATTGAAAGTCTATTATTATCCCAACCAACAACTGATCTTCTAGGAGTTGCCATATTTGTTGGAGCAATTAATGCTTGAATCTCAATAAGCAGCGGCCTTGATCCTTCAATTCCAGCAAATACCGCACTACCGCTCACATTATTTTCACGCTCCATAAGAAATAATTCCGAAGGATTTGAGATTTCTACTAAACCTTTTGAAGTCATTTCAAATACGCCGATCTCATTGACACCACCAAAACGATTTTTAATCGAACGCAAAATACGAAAATGATTATTATGATCGCCTTCAAAATAAAGCACTGTATCAACCATATGCTCCAGCACCTTTGGACCGGCAAGTTGACCATCCTTATTTACATGACATGCAAGTAGAAGAGTAATATCATTCTGCTTTGCATAATTGATAAGTATGTTTGAACAAGCTCTGATTTGAGAGACAGTACCTGGCGCTGAAGATAAATCACTTGTAGCAATTGTCTGAATTGAATCAATAACTACAAGATCCAGATCTTGCTTATTTTTATCAATTGTCGAAATGATATCCTCAACATTAGTTGCTGATAATAACCCAGTTTTATTATCATTAATGCCAAGACGCATTCCTCTCAGCTTTATCTGATTTATTGACTCCTCACCTGTAATATAAAGACAACCTATATTATTCTGTGATAAACTCGAAGACAGTTGTAGCAAAAGCGTAGACTTGCCTATTCCCGGATCACCACCGATAAGAATTGCGGAGCCAGAAACAAGCCCTCCACCAAGTACACGGTTCAGCTCTTCAATTGGAGTTTTTGTGCGTATTGTTGATTCAACTTCATCTGCTAGACTTTGAATCTCTTGAACATTACCAACTTTTAGGGCAGCTATTTTACTTGCCGAAATTATCTCTTCTGAGATTGTTCCCCATTCCATACAATCCGGACATTGACCCATCCATTTGCCGCTGATACTTCCGCACGCAGCACAAGCAAATTGTTTTTTATTTTTGCTCATATCTTAAAATCAATAATTTATTATTACCGTATATTTTTTCTCTCACTAATCTTATATCCTGTGGCATTGTCAACTCTTCGCGCTTTTCCATTTCAACTACAATAATTGCCTCATTTTTCAGCCATTTATTCTTAACCAAACTAATAAGAGATTTCTCTACAAATTGATTGTAATAAGGCGGATCCATAAATACAAGACTATATTGCTCGGATGCAAAAGGTAAGCTAATAGCGCTGGCTAAAAGAAATTTAACATTATCTTCTTCACCTATTTTTACTGCAAAATCTTTTGCTACTTTTAAGTGATCTTTATTATTATCTAAAAGAGTGATCGTCTTTGCTCCTCTTGATATAGCCTCAAACGAAAGCGAACCAGTTCCAGCAAATAAATCAAGAATATCGGCAGCTTCATACGGAGGGTTTTCTACAAACTCACCTGAAGATAATATACTAAATAGCGCTTCACGAAACTTTGTCGTTGAAGGACGATAATTTGAATTTTTTAAGGACGGAATTACTCTATTTTTGTGTTTCCCAGCGATAATTCTCATTAATCTTTACCTCTTTAAATTCCCCAGGCTTCATATCGCCCAAATTATATACACCATAGCTAGTACGTATTAATCTACTTACTTCAAAACCAAAATGCTCAAATATTTTACGAATTTCTCGATTTTTCCCTTCTGTTAAAACTACTTCATACCAGGAATTAGCGCCACTCTTTTTAGTGAGTTTTATTGATTTAGGGCGATATACAACTTCATCAATAACAATTTTTTTATTTTCGATATCAAGAGAACGACCCCGACCGTAAACCCTAACTTTATACGTGCGTTCAATCTTGTTCTCTGGTCTCTCAAGGTAGCGAGATAATTCACCATTATTAGTAAGAAGCAATATCCCTTCACTATTAATATCTAAACGCCCAACTGATACCACTCTTGGCAATTTCCGAAGCTGCTCAAAGATTGTTGAACGACCTTCTGGATCACTATGAGTTGTTATCAATCCTAGAGGTTTATAATATATCCATAATTTTGCTTCAGGTAGAGACTCAACAACTTTTCCATCTACTTTTATAATATTACTTCCAGAGATATTTAAAGCTGGGCTTGATAGAACTTTTCCATCTACTTCCACTCTACCATCATATATCCACTTTTCTGCCTCTCTTCTTGAACACAGACCACTTGCCGCTATAAATTTTGCAATTCTCATATATTTAAAATCAACTTCTAATCAATTAGATAGAAAGTAATATTAGTTACTACTCGTACTTCTTTATCAATTTTTGTAGTATCATCATATGTCTCTCCAACATCTCTAACCGTAAAACTTCCTTGCCTTGCACTCCTTATACCACCAACATTCGCATCTGCATTTTGAGCAAATTCATTTGCTGCAATTCGAGCATTTTTTGCAGCTTCTCTTAACATGTCTGGCTTTATCTCATTCAGCTTTGTAAATAAATACCTTGGCGCTCTATTTTCAACATTAATCCCTTGAGCAATGAGTTTATTAACAGCAACTCTTACTTTCGATATTAACCTAACATTTTTTGTTTCGATATTGAGTGATCCAGTAAGTTGGTGCCTCTGATCAACGACTTTTTGATTTTCATCGCGATATTCATAATAATTGTAGTCAACTACCCCTATTTGTATTTCATCATCTCCAAGACCATTTTCTCTAAGCAAACTGATTATTGTTTTTTGTTGCTCTTCAAGTTCTTTATAAAGGAGTGAAATCTGATCTCTATCTGCAGTTGCTACATTAAACTTTATAGTCCAATTTGCAAGATCAGCTTCAACACGACGAACAGCAAGCCCTTTTACATCCGTAGTATTAAGAGCTACCTTTGCATTATACATGGTTTGGCCAATAAAATAGCCTCCAACTGCAAGACCGAATGCAAGACATAAACCTAAGAAAAACATCTCTGGTTTACATGACTTTTTTGTCGTCACACATTTTTCATCATTCATTTTTTCTACCCAATTATTATTAACATATCTAATATACCGCTATATCAACTAACGTCAACATACCTAATATATTTATATTGTTTTAAATTTGAGTTCTTATTATAGTTAACCCTTTGTTAAAAATATACTTTATATCAATATGCAAGAAAGTACCGAATATGATGTAATAATAGTTGGCGCTGGAGCCGCAGGCCTTATGGCAGCAGTACATTCAGGAGCAAACGGAAAAAGAGTATTATTAATTGAGCATACAGCAAAGATTGGCGAGAAAATAAGAATATCTGGCGGTGGTAGGTGTAATTTCACAAACCTAAATACAAGTAGCAAAAATTTTCTTTGCAAGAATCCACATTTTGTTAAATCTGCTTTATCTCAATATACTCAAAATGATTTCATTAACCTGGTTGAGTCATACAAGATTGCTTATCATGAAAAAACGTTAGGCCAACTATTCTGCGATGGATCATCTAAACAAATTATCAATATGCTGCTAGATGAATGCAAAAAATACCAAGTTACAATTAAAACAGAATGTTCAGTTAACGATATATCAAAAAACGAGAGATTCACTCTAAAAAGCAACCTTGGAGTATTTACTAGTAATGCAGTAATCATAGCAACCGGAGGACTATCTATTCCCAAAATTGGAGCCAGTGATTTTGGCTATAAAATTGCCAAAAAATTTGGACACACTATCATACCAACAGCACCGGCACTTGTTCCTCTAACCGTCATTGAAAAAGAGTTAGAATGGTATACGCAGCTACGTGGAGTTTCTAATCATTCAATTGTAAGCTACAATAAAAATAATTTTGAAGAGGCAATATTATTTACACATAAAGGACTAAGCGGGCCAGCAATACTACAAATTTCGTCCTATATGGATAAATTCGAAAATGAAACAATTTCTGTAAACCTGTTACCTCAGCTTGACCTATCAGAACAATTCAAAATTGATAAAAACAGTAAACAAACTGTAGCAAACTATCTAAAGAAACATCTAACTAATCGTCTAGTTGATAATTTCACACTTATTAATAATGATTTTAATCGTGCAATCACTGATTTATCAAACAAAAAGCTACTTAATATTGCACAATATATCCATAATTTTCAGGCCCAAATTAATGGAAGCGAGGGCTACTTAAAAGCAGAAGTAACATCGGGAGGAATTGATACGAAAGAAATCTCGTCAAAAACAATGGAATCAAAAAAAGTTCCTAACCTATACTTTATAGGTGAAGTTGTGGATGTAACTGGATGGTTAGGTGGATATAACTTTCAATGGGCATGGTCTTCAGGGGTTGCTGCTGGAAGATCTCTACAATCTTGACATATATCAAGATTGTAACTATTGTGATTAACTCTATTCTAAAAAAAGTTTAATAATATGAAAAATTTTAAAATACCCTCTTTATTGTTTGCAGTAATTCTTTCTCTTACAGGCTGCGCAAGAGATCTATCAAGCACAACATATACTAGTGACTCTACTCTGAACATTGTTCTGGAAGGAATTGTAGTTTCAACAAGAGAAATCAAAATTAAAGATAGCGATAGACTATCTGACAACACTACTGGTGCTGCCCTAGGTGGTCTTGGTGGTGGAGCCATTGCTCATTCTTCAGGTGGTAAAACTGGTGCCGTAGTAGGTGGTGCAGTTGCCGGCGCTGTTGTTGGCGCTCTAGGTCAAAGCGCACTCTCGAGCGCAAAAGGCACTGAATTTATTGTAAAAGTTGATAAATCAAAGTTGAGCGATGATTATTATGAAGGTAGTGCACGCATGAGAAATGCAATTGCAGCTGCAAAAGCAACTGGAATGATTACTGTTATTCAAACAAGCGAAAAAACTAAATCAAAGAAGGTTGAAGTTGGCGAAAATGTTCTTGTTGTCATATCTGAAACTAGATCAAGAGTCATCAGAGACGTAAGTAAGTAACATACCTATCATGAAAAATATAAACAGAAAATTATGGCCATTATTATTAATGGCCATCGTGCTTTCGGCATGTAGCAAAACAACAACTATAAGACACCACAAAGATTTTCAGAATCAGCTTTCAAAATCTAAAACCCTGACTATTTTACCAGCAACCGTAGAAGTAGTATCAGTTGATGCAAGTGGCAAGAAGACAAGAAACTATGATTATGAATCTCTAGTTGAGGACGTAATTATCGATGTGCTGAGGCCGAAATTAAGCAAAATGGGCTATAAAACAAAATTTCTAAGTAGACGCGAGATTCACAATAACAAACTCTCTCGCAATGTCTTAAGCTTCAGAGAAGATTATAATAAAAAAATTGCAGAACTATATAAAGCAATAGAATGGCAAGAAGAGAAAGCTAAAAATGTGGACTTATTTCTTGAAAAGTCTGCAAAAGAAGTCGCTAAGCTTGCTGAGTCTGATCTAATACTTTTTGTAGAGTATCATCTTCGTGCAAAAACTTCGGGAGCATGTACGAAAGATTTCGCTGTAGCCGTATTATCGGCGGCTCTAACTGGAGCATCCGGCAACCAAGACCCTGCGGAGCTTTTATCATTAAGGATTGCTATAATTAATCCACATAATGGGCAATTTGTTTGGTCAAATTTTGCTCGAACAGGTTTTGGAACTTTCTCTGGTGCATTTAGCAAAAATGCTCAAGATATAGAAACTAAAAGATTAAAAGAAATTTTTGATACAACACTCAAAGGCCTTCCGGCTAGAGATAAATTAGGTGGCTAACACAAACTTTTTAGTGTTTTAAAGCAGATAGGTAGTAAGGTTACCTATCTGCTAAAGTGGAATTAATCAATTGAAATGTACCCCTTTTGAAATAACGAATTAAATAGTCTTTTTTCAATTTGATTAAGTAACCCATCTCTTTTTTCTTCGCTAATTTTTGCTCTAGTAAGTTTTATATCATTCTTGCTTCCATTTTGTGAAACAAAGTTATAAAAGTAATCCTTATTAGTCTTATCGTTGTATACAATATTCATTGATAAAGAACCTGGAACAGAGTATAGAACTTGATGAATAACATTTGTTGGCATAATTACTAATTTACCTTCTTTTACACGTTCATCTCTGCTTTTTATACGTATGATTCTTCAAGATCATCAAAACTCTTTGTACCATCTGCAAGCTTGTTAATTCTGTAAAGCTTAAATTTCTCTGAGTCCTTACTGCTAGACTTTTTATGCATATTATAAACCGAATGAACGTAACCTCCATAAAGAATATAGCTTTCAAAATATCTAGGATGATCATGAATAGTTTCTGCTAGAATCTTATTAGAATCATCAATTGGCCAATAGTTTATTCTTAATTTTTCAATCCCTAAATTTGAATCAATAAAATCCGGTGTCTTGATATTTATTCTATAAAACCCAGACTCATTCTTTTTTGGTTTAATATTATATTTGTTATTCACAATATAATCATATGCATATTTCTGAAGCTTGATATACTGATACATTGATAGTTTAGGTGCAATTTGTTGCTCTGATTTTGCTACTATAGGCTTGTTCAAACTCGACTCAGCCGCGTAAGAATAGCTAGAACTATTTAAAGCACAAAAAGCCAATACCAAGCAGCTAGTTGCCTTATATAATCTTAAATTCTTCATATTAATTTATAAACATTAGAACAAAATTTTAATATTCGGAGAAAGTACATAATTGCCAGTCTACGTGCCATTTACGTAATCCAAAATATTACCTTAATTGTATTTTGAATAAAGAGTACGAATTTAATGAAGGAAATTATTTTCACTAAAAAAGAATTTAAGTGCATATTACGTAGAGAAAATCAAAACATATATAATATAATAGTATAAAGACATTAATATACTAAAATATGAATCTAACCACATACTTTGCAAAACTCGATGAACTTTATAAGTTCCATCTATACGAGATAGATAATATAAAGTTCACAAAACGTGAAATTGATATCATTTCATGCATAATGCACAATAAGGGCGAGAAAAAAATTGCAAATATTCTATCAATTTCTCATAGGACTGTTGGCACCCATCAGCATAATATTATGATGAAAATGGAGGTCAGTTCTAGAGATCTAATTATTAGCTTCATTGAAAAATCTGGAAAATCAAAATTAATTGATGAGTATTATTTCAACTTAACAACCTTGATGCGCTTTGAAGCCAAACTCAAGCTTATTGGAGAGACTTATAAATCAAAACCAATAAATATTATAATAAACGACAATATGGAACTGGCTAAAAAGCTTTGCATAAAAAGCTTTAAAAAGCATCTGCAACTAGCCAATGTTATTGTTTGTAATAAAGATAATAGCGATGCAAAACTAAATATTCACTGTATTTTAAAATCTGATAACTTTAAAGAAAGCGAATTAGAATCTATCTTTTTGAAATTAGATAAAAATATAGAATATCAATCTTTAAATACTAAAAAAATAATAGATTGTTCGGATAAAACTAACTATTACAATTCTATTTTTGCCTTAATCAAAGCAATTCGTAACGATAAACAGTTAACAAAAACCATTAGAGATTTTGACCATGAAACTGTAAATTCAGAAAATAACTTTAATGGAATAGCAACAACTGCTCAAGAACCGCTTTATTCTAGACTAATTGTAAATAGTCTGCTTTTTAAAATCTCTGTTGTTCTAATATTTCTATGTATTATTTTATTTTTGTCTACTCTAAATCACAATCAAAACAAACAAATTCGTTATGATTTAGTTTTACCACATAGCAGCTTCTTATTAGAAAGATCCACAACATTAAATAAAATAAGATCAATGCTTAGCAAAGAAGATATTGGCATCGTAGCTTTAGTTGGAATTGGCGGATCTGGAAAAACAATTTTAGCAAGAAACTATGCAAAAAAACACAAAGGAGATCTAATTTGGGAAGTCAATGCGGAAACTAGCAAAACACTGCTTGATTCTTTTGAACAGCTAGCATATGCGATATCAGAAGATTCTCAAGATAAACAAAGACTAAAAAATATTCAAAATATAACTGATTTATCTGAAAGAAGAAAAAAGCTTCAAATATATATAACAAAGCACATCACAAATTATCACAACTGGTTCTTTATATATGACAATGTTAATGATTTTGGAGAGATCGCCGATTTCTTTCCTCATGATAAACAAGTTTGGGGAAATGGCCAAGTTATTATAACAACTAGAAATAGTAACATTGCGAATAATAGTCTTATTACAGAAAAAAATGTAATTATGGTTCCAGCATTAGAAGATAGTGAAAAAATAAATTTATTTAAAAAAATCATAGGAAGGTCAAAAACCAAAGCTCATTCTGATAAAAATGATCTTAGCCTATTTGCGAAACGCATCCCTCCTTTCCCGCTAGATATAGTGACAGCAGCAAGCTATATCAAAAATACAGGCACATCCTTCTCTGAATATACAAAAAATATTACTTATCCAACAAATTATTTTGAAAAGGCTCAAATGGGTTTTTTAAAAAGTACAGGATATTACAACAATACTAGATACGGAATCATTACATTATCTATTAAACAATTAATTGACGAGGGGAAAGATTTTCAAGACTTAGTACTCCTAATCAGCTTATTAAAAAGCCAAAACATACCGAGAGATTTGTTAGTAGAGTATAAGGGCGAGATAGTTGTGCACAACTTCTTACGTAAAATTAAAATGTACTCTTTTGTTTTAATAAATAAAGCAGAACATAAGAGTTCATACAATAGTTTTAATATACACAGAACTGTACAAAATATATCCTATGATTTTTTAACAAAATCAATAAAACCTCAGGAATATCAAACTATACTAAAATCTCAAATAAACCTAGTCTCAAATTATTTATCAAAAAAATCTAATAATAATATTGAATTTTCTGAAATAAAAACATTAGAAGGGCATTCAGAAAAATTCTTAAATACTACAAAAACCAGTTTAAGTGCAGAAGCACAAGTTGCACTCGAGATTGAATTAGCTAATTATTATCTTAAAACTACAAAATTCTACAAAGCCAAGAGACTGCTAAAGAAATGTCTTAAAATTGCTGAACTAAAATATGGTAAGGATAGCCCTGAAGTTTCCAAAATCTTTTATCTATTAGGTGTTACATATTACAACATCTCTGAATACAACAAAGCAAGGATATCTCTTAAAGAGAGTATTAAAATTAATGAAAAACTTTTCAAAATAGGATCAATAGAAATTACTGAATCATTATTTTATCTAGCAATTATCGAATCAGATATCGGGCAGCACTTCAAAGCAATAAAACTATTTGAACCTACTTCAATCGTCATTCAAAATCATTATGGAGAAAATCATCCAAAAACTGCTCGTATACTGATGCACTTAGCTAGAGCATTGTACAGAGTTGGCCAGTATAACCGATCAGAGAAATTACTAAATAAGGTTTTATCTATATACACTAATGCTTACGGCACTGAACACCCACGTGTGGCAGAAGCTCTTTGTATAATTTCTAGTCTATATCGGCAAAAAGGTTATTATGATGATTCTATAGAAATGCTCAATAGAGCTCTAAAAATCAGACTCCAAGAATATGGGGATGATCATGTTTCTATAGCAGAAATCAAAGTTAAATTGGCTCATACATATCGCCATCTAGGAAAATATGATCTATCAATAAATCACCTAAAAAATGCAATGACAATATATAAAAACAAATATGGGATGAACAATAGAACAACCGCATGGAGTATGACGTATCTTGGCCATGTTTTTTGGGATCAAGGAAAAATTGATGATGCGATAAGATTACTAACTCATGCATCAAAAATCCTAGTAAAAAAACATGGTACGAATGATATGTATTCAGCATGGAACTTCTTAAGACTTGGATACGTACTCACATATTCTGGAAATTATAAGAAAGCACAAAAATTTATAGAAGAAGGCTATAAGGAATATGGAAAATACTATAAATCCAACCATATAAACAGAGCTTGGTCAAATGTTTATCTTGGTAATTTCTATAATAAAACTAATAATCTATTACTAGCTCAATCTCATCTAGAAAAAGCGCTTGAAACTTATCAAAATCACTTTGGGGTACAGCATATTAGAACAAGCTGGATTAAAAAAATACTTGCTGATAATTACAACCGTCAAGGTGATTTTGCAAAAGCTCTTAAATATTCTAAGGAAGCATATGATAGCTACAAGTTACATTACGGAGATACGCATATAAAAACAGCTTTAGCCATGCAAAAAATGGGTCAAATATACTTTTTCAATGGAATACTAGAAGGAGAGAGTCTAGTCAGAAAAGCTTTAACAATATTAGAAAACCAAAATAGCACTAAAATATACTCTACCTTAGAAATAATAGCAGATATAGAATTTAATAAAGCTCAAGAATACAACAAAAATAGGAATAACTTAAAGGCACAAAACCATTATAAAACTGCACAAGACTACTTAGACCGTGCATTACTAATAGCAAAAAAGAACTTACCCACTGATTCACAGCTTATTAAAACTATGGAAAAGAAGGCCACGGAACTAGCTTCTAATAAAGCATTCAAATAACTAAACTTATAAAATAGAGAGAGCAAAAAAATGAAGCATCTAACAAAAATCATAATATCTATTTTACCTTGGATTCACTGTTGTTTTGCATCAGAAACCAAAATCATCACACATAATATTAATGAATCTTATACAAATATTGAGAATATTATTGATAAAATTAAAAGTAAGAAGAATCTATCTTTATCTAAGAAAAAAACAATCAATATGCTACACCAATTGAATGAATTTGACCTTGGGCGTTTCTTATTAAATAACAGGGGATTAAATGGTTATTGGATATCTTATCTAATTTTAAGAGGTGTAAATAACAAGCAAGCACATCCTCTAGAAAAATGGCTGATCCACAGAGCTCCTACAGTGCTTGCAACTCGTGAAAGATTCTACATTTTCCAAGATAGAGCAAAGTCTATCGTGGAATCTAAATCAAACTCACCTGAAATTAATATTGCTTCTATTCCATGTGGACTTTTAGATGACTTACTAACAATTGATTTTAACACCAAGAGCAAAATAAATATTACAGGGATAGATTTAGATAATATTTCTATAAGCATGGCAAAAATAAATACAGAAAATTACAATAAAGATCATCGAATACAAGTAGTAAAAGGTGATGCCTGGAATCTAGAATTTGAAAAGACTTTTGATATAATTTTAAGTAATGGTCTGAGTATTTATGAAAATAATTCTGATAAGCTTATCGAATTATATAGAGAATTCTATAAAGCTCTTAAAATGGATGGAAGACTTATAACTAGTTTTATAACTCCACCACCCACTCACTCAAAAGAATCACCTTGGATTAAGGTCAATAAAGAAGATTATAAAAAACAAATTTCTATTTTTGCTGATATTTTAAGTGTAAAATGGAGAGCGTACCGCACGGAAGAAGAAACCCGAGATCTATTAACAAAAGCTGGTTTTGAAATCGATGAAATAATATATGATTCACAGCATATTTTTCCAACAGTTATTGCCAAAAAAATGGATATTAAGACTAAAGATTAATTTCCAAGTATTTCCGCATTTTTTGTTTAGTATAGACAATGTGGTATGAGTCCGGAGGCAAAGCGCTTGATACTATATCAAGTGCTTTATTCATATATTGTAGAATTTGATTATTCAATATATTTTTTTCATCATTTGACAACTCATACTTACTTAATTTATCCTTGTTAATCTCAGCTAGTTTCAATAACATAGTAAATCTGTTTGAATGATCAAGCTTTGTCATAATTCTTAATGCTTCTTTGATCATTTTTTCACCCTCATCAAGATGACCTTGTAAAAACTTAATATAACCTAACTCAGCCATAGCTTCTGCAGTCCTTTTATGTTCATTATTGTTTTTTTCAGAATATATATTAAGCGCTCTTTCTAAATATTTCTCTGCATCATCCAATTCATTTTGATCTCTATAAAGCAGGCCTAAATTTAATAAGTTCCAAGCTACTTTAACACTATTTTCACCTAATTTTGTACTAAATATTTCTTGAGCTTCTTCAAGATGATGCATAGCCAAGTGATAGTCTCCCAAATGCCTATAAATATTTCCAAGTAGATTAGAGCACCATGCAATCGTTAAATGCTTTGAAGGATAAAGCTTTGTAAACCTATTATAAGATTTATTCAAGATATCCTTGGCTTCCTCATATTGACCTAAACTACCTTTTAAACCGCCAAGCCATGTGTAGGACCACATTGTTCTACTATCACTACTTCCAAATTGGTTCAAATATTTTAATGCAGAATTTTCAAGAAATTTGATTGCTTTTAAATATTTCCCTTGGCACAAATACACTTGGCCTAAATAGTTATCTATCCAATATTTACGAAAATGATCTTCACCAAAAGTATCTATAATTAAATTATTTGACCTTATTAAGAAATTTAATGCAGTATCAAAATTACCTAAATTCCTGTGTACACTGCCTAAATAAGCTAAGATTCTTGCTTTCTTTGATAAATATCTACACTCTTTATGTAATGATAAAGATTTTGTAAGATAAATCTCTGCTTTCTCATAACTCTCTAAAGCTCGAAAATTATACCCTATCAATGCATATGTCCATGATAAAGCACACTCATTCTTCTTTATATCTTTAGAGTAAATTTTCCTTGCGACATGAAGAAATTGATTCGCATTTTCATATTCACCTATAAACAAAGAAAGCTCACCTAAATTCACTGAAATTTCAGCTATTTCATCAGAATGGTTTAATTTATCACGATTGTACCAATCCAAAGCATCTTCTAGAAAATCTTTTGCTCTATCACAGTTTTCATTTGCAACGTAATAAACTCCTAATAACTTTGAAAAATAAGCTACTATTCTTGGCTCGATTAATTCTCTATTTTTAAGCAGTGATTCTATATGTTTGTAGAAAACTGAATTTTTTTCCTTGTCAATCGTATCATTATTATCAAAAAACTGTTTAAATGTGGTTACTGCACTTTTAGCTATTATCTTACACTCAGCATCTGACAATAGTTGTTTTAAATAATTTCTAATTACAACTTGCGATGTCTCAAGTATATTAAAACTACTAATTTCATTATTTTCATCTTTAGACTCAATGTTAATTAGCGAGAACTCTTTCAAATAAACTATAAAATCATTAACTACTTTCTCATCCTTAAAATTGAGCAATAATTCCTTAGATATGTTCTCACAACTAATTAAACTACAGAAAAATAACAAATCTTCAAAATCAGGATTTATACTATTTATTTTTAGAATAGAAGATACTAAAATTCCTAACCTAGTTTTTTTGTAAACCCCTATATCTTGCATAATATCTTCTTGAATATCTACAACAGATTCATTTGCAATATTCATTACATCAATATATTCACTATAAGGTATTTTTTCTTCCTTTATATAATATGCAGATACAGTTATATCTAGTGGAAATGGAGGAATATGCTTTAAGAAACTTTTGACATTATCAACTCCATACTGATTACCTCCAACAATATTTGTAAATAAATTATACTTTTCCTGATCATTTAAAATACCAACTTTTACAATATTATCCTTGTGAATATGCTGATTATTTTGTATATTTGCATTTCTTGTATTAATTATTACAGCACCTTTTTTCCATTCTGAAACCGAAGGAATAAAACGCCTTAACTCATCAAAATTATTCATATCTTCATATATGAATAACCAACTATCATATTTTTCCAAATGCTTTAGTATAAAGGATCTGATTGCTAGTAATTTTGTTTTTTTATTTTTATCTTCTAGAATGATGTTGAGCTCATTTATATCATTTTCATTTGTACATAACCTATATGCAAGGTCATTATAAGATTTAGCTAAACTATTTTTAGATTCAGCATTAATTTCCCATATAACATTTGCTTTTGAATAATTAGATGCATATTTTCTAGCTAAAGTAGTTTTACCCGAGCCCTCTATTCCCAATAAAAAAATCACACTAATAGGAGAAGATCTTTTTATCTTCTCATCCATTTCTAACAAGAGCTCTTTTCTATCTATCATTATCGATGATGAAATTAGTGGCATATCCGACTTAATAACTTCTTTTTTTGTAAAAATGAAGTTTTTTTGTAGTAAAAATATAAATGCTAAGACTAGAAAAATTACTATAGAAAATTGAACAACTCTTCTCTTTGAAACACCATCTTTTTCTTGTAAAGCAGCATTCTCAGGCATTGATATATTCAAGCTAATAATCGACTCATATTCAGAATGAAAATCATCTATATATTTATTTAATCTTGAACTATCTACAAAAAATTTAACTAATTTCAAAACAGAAAAATAGAAAACATCCGGATCATATAAATTTACATATTCTCCGTGTTTATCATCATCTTTAATCTGTTCTTCAAACTGCAAATAAATAGCTTCTTTTTCAGATTTATTACTATCATATACTGCAATAGCTTGATCATTAGATGCTTGTGATTTGTTATCCTTAAGTTCTAAATTAATATTAGCTATCTCTAAGTATTTCTTTAACTCAACATAAGCATTTTTTTTTGAGTCCGAACTATTAACTATTAGAGTGCGATTCTGCCTAATCAAGTTCTTACCTGTATATTGGAGAACCTTAACAAACATTGAATACACTCTTAAATGAACATAGTATTCTCTAATATATGCTAATTTCCCACTCTTATTCGCAATATTACGAATATTATCCCTAGTACTATTTCCAAGCTTTTTCATTATATTGCTTGTATGAGTACCTATCGTCCTAGGAGAAACTGACAATATCGAGGCTATCATCTTTTCACTGCGATTATGAACGACTATACAAGCAAGTACATCTATTTCCCTTTGAGTAAAACTAATACCGCTAATCTCTCGAAGATAAAGATTATACAATTCATCACGCTTATTTTGATGAGTTAACATCCTCATATCTAATAAATCTAAAGTTGTATTATATGCATAGTAACAGATCTTGAGTTGTATTACTAAATTATTTTAAAAACTATAAATTTCCAGCTATTCGCTACCTACAACTGCGCATTATTTGATTACTCTAAATTAGCAACCACTTAATTTTAATGTAAAAAATAATCAAATAAAATTACTTTTGTATCAAGCTTGTAGGTCTCACTTTAGTTTTGATATTATTAAACCCACACAAAACTCCAATTGAACTCTTTACTTGCTCTGTAATGAGAGTATTTTTTTTGCCGTAATAATGTTTCCCATGATACAACTTTAAGTCATTTAAAGATTCGTGTGCAAATTTTACTGCTTCTTTATATTCACCATCAGCAACATGTACATTACTTAAAATCATTTTAGTTCTTGATAATGCTAAATGATTTACTGGATTATACGTATAATATATATTCAGTGCTTGATTTGCTAATTGTTTGGATTTCTTATAATTTCCTAAATTTTTATGAAGATAAGCTAAATTCTCTTTACTCCATCCAACCTTATCATGCCTGTTTCCAAAGAATTTCTTATGCAATGTATGACTCAGATCTAGCAATTCTTTTGCTTTCTTATGTTCGCCTATCTTAGTATATACTTTTCCTAAATACGCTGATACCCAAGCATTTCTAAGATGATCTGGACCATTATTTTCAATAAAAAACTTTCTTGATTTTTCTAATAAGATTTTAGATTTATCGTAATCACCAATTCCATCATATGCACTTGCGAGATAAACATATGCCCAATATAAATCTTGTTTTTCATCATTTTTTTCGTATATCTCTATTGCTTGATTTAACAAATCAATGGATTGCTTATAATCACTACAATTTCTTTTAATAACTCCAAGCCATACTAAAGTCCATGCAATATCATTGTCATTTTCACCAGATTTTTGAAAAATCTCATTAGCCTTTATAAGCAATTCTTTTGCCTTACTATTTTCGTGATGACTTATATTGCATACTGCCAATAACACCATTGATGTAGCAATTCTACTAGCATCCTTTACAAAGAATTTTTTATTATTTGCAATAATTTGTTGAAAGATTTCTTTTGCTTTCTCAATTTCATCAATTCGAAGATAATACTCTCCTAAAGCCTGCTTTAGTAATAATACAGATTCGCTTGACAATATTTCTACATTTTCTAGGACCTTATGAATATGATTAATCATCAACCTTCTCTCGAAACCCCCAAATTTAGATAAATTATCATTCAAATATCCAAAAAAATCTAAAATCACTTTATTAGAAATAGTTTTAATTCGCTTATCACTAAAAGAACCAAGAATAGTTGATAGCATCACTACCTGTGTAGTTTTATGGATTGAAATAAAATTTCTAGCCTTATCCTCAGTTGATACTAAAGCTAATTTTAGCATATTATTTATTCGATCAATGATATCAGGGCTTTTATCTCTAGTAATTAAATTATATGGAATATTTCTTGTATCAAGTAGGCATAATAATAATAACTGATAAATATTATCATTATCATCAATTAAATACTTAACAGATGTCGAAATTATTCCGTACCTAGATTTATCATAATTTCCAACATTAGATAAAATTTCTTCTTGGAATCTAGCAAATTGTCCATCATGAATTCTTATATAGTTCAGATATTTTGAAAATGGAATCTTTTCCTCTTTAATATAGTAAGCCGCTGTAATTACATCTAGTGGAAATGATGGTATCTGCTCCAAGAGTTTTTGATATGGAATATCATTTTGTAATGCTGCATTTTGTGGCAATATTTTTTTAAATAATTTAGATTTCTCCGCCACTGTAAGCTCAGGAATATTGATGAAATTACTGTCTGGTATAAATGTATTGTCCTTAATACAAGAGTTACGCGTTGTAATTATAATTTTTCCATTACCCCACACCAACTCATCGTATGGGTAATATTTTTTTATATCTTCAAACTGCCTTACATCGTCATATATAAGCAACCAATTATCATACTTTCTAACTAGCTTAGAAAAGAACAAATATAACTTGCGCTCTTTACTATTAATATCTGTATCATTAGAAATAAGCCTCAATTCATCTTTTAACTCATCTGTTGTACAAACCGAGTAGATTAGCCTTTCAAAAGAAGCACTTATTGTTTCATTATTCTCTGCATTTACTTCCCAAATAATAGAATGATTCTGCTTGCTAGCATACTGGCGTGCACTAGTAGTTTTACCAGCACCTCCAACTCCATGTAATACAACTGCTTGTATTCCAGCTTGTTTTTTTAAACGATCTGCAATTTTATTTATTATACCTTTACGTTCCAAAGTAACTTCACTATACGGAAGTGGAAGCTCAGAACGTATAGTATCTAGTGGTGCATTAATATAAAAAATGTAATAACCAAAAGATAATGCTAATATTATAGCACTTGCAAATAAAATAAATTTATTCAAACTAAACAATCCAAACCTCCAAAGTTTTACCGAATTAACATTAAACTAACCCTCATACCATATAATACAATAAATTCAGATATTAGAATTCCGTGTTTTTTACTTATAATTGTTTAAGCTCAACTCGCTATATCAACAGTAAACACGTTATTTTATCTTAGATCTGATTCTCTTTATATGGGTGGATTCTTCTGAAAAGTCATTAAGTATTACTCCAAGTGACTGAGTATAATAATGCTCTGCTTTTTTACCTAAAGCTAAATAAATTTCCTTATCTTTAGAATGGCTACTTTTTGCAAGCGTAGAATATAAATCACCTAATGCTTCTAAACAAATGTATCTTCTAATATTTGAATTATTTTCATATATTTTCAAAGCATCATTATACATAACCTCAGCTAATTTCATATCGCCTTTTGCAGAATTTAAATGTCCTTTAACTAACAAAATACTTGCAAATTTTGTATGGCTCTGCCCGTAAAAATCTTGGTAAATTTTTTCTGCTTGATTCAAAAAACTTTCTGCAGAACTTAGGTTATTAGTTTTTATATATGCGTCTGCTAGATGACATAAAATCCAAGCTGTCCTAACATGGTCTAAACCAAAGTGATTTTTATGCATTCTAGCAGATTGTTCTAGTAAAAAGATAGCTTTCTTAAGCAAGCCATATTTAAGGTATGCTACTCCAAGATAAGCACCAGACCAGCCTCTTCTCATATGTCCTATATTATAGAAATCTTTATATATTTCATGCGCTCTCTCAAAATATCCAATTGTATCTTTGTCAATTCCAACATCTCGATAAATATTACCTTTCTGAACCAAAACCCAAGCTATCTTTACGTTGTCTTTTCCATAATGATTGGAGAAAATTTTATAACCATAATCAAGCAAATCTCTGGATTTTTTATAATCCCCCATATTTCTATGCAACACACCAAGATTAATATATATCCAAGCTACTTTAACGTTATTAGCGCCATAGAAATTTTTTAAAACAGCGAGAGACTCTTGAAAACAGTTCAATGACTTCTCGTAGTTTCCTTCTATTTTATAAATATATGCAAGTTCACCTTTAATCTTAGCAATTTCAATTTCATTATCGAATCTAAGAGCTTTCAACTTATCAATCATTTTTTCTAAAATATCTTTCGCTTTAATATACTTTCCTAAATCTCTATAAGCATACGCTAAATTTAGTAAAGACTTTTGTGTAACTGTATTTTGTATACCATATTGGTCGATGAAAAGCTTTGATGATTCTTCTAAATATTTCAGCGCTTCATCATACTTACCAAGTACTCTATAAAGAGAGCCAAGATAGCTAATAGTCTCTGTCAGATCTTCCGAATTCTTTTGAAATTGAAAATTATTTGTTTTAAGAATCTTTTGTAGTAGCCGCTCAGCTTTTGCATATTCACCAATAAACATATAGCAATCACCCAATATATTACCTAATTTTATGTCTACTGGTATATCTGGATTTGTATTCTTTATAAAAGTTTCTACATGTCTTATAATTAACTTAATTTTTACAATGTCTCCTTTAGCAATTGCTGCTAACATATACCCAGTTAAAGACTGACTAATTTGATTATAAATCATCTGTTTTTCATTCCCATCAATCTTGGTTTGTAGAAAAGACAAAATAATTTTTTGGGAGCTAGGATGTAATGATATAGAATCAATTCCTTGCTCCTCTACAGAAAGTGTCTGCTCCGTAATAAGTGAGAACTTTTTTAAGAAATGTATAAACTTATCTACTAAAATACTTGATTTATAGTTTAGTAGGATTTCACGAGAAATATTTTGTGAATCAATTAGACTTATCAAAAATAATAATAATTTAAAATCTGGGTTATTCCGAATTATCTGCTTTACGCACGCAGCAATAATGTAAAATCTAGTATTTGAATATTCACCAATATCACTTAAAACTTTCTCTTGTTCTAAAATAAATGTTTTATTTCTCTTTAATAGATAGTCTAGATATAGCTCATATGAAATATTTGTTTCTTTTATATAGTGCGCAGCAACTGATACATCGAGAGGAAATGGAGGCACCTGTTTAAGAAAACTAATTCTTTTAGCTTTTTCCTCATTATCTATATTTGTTAGCTTGCCATTTTCAATTATATTAGAAAATAGTGAATATCTATCACTTTTACTTAATTCAGGAATAAAAATAATATTGTCATCCGGAATAAATATGTTATTGCTTATATTACTATCTCTGGTTGTAATTATAACTCTACCTCCCCCCCATACATTAACGTCATAGGGGAAAAATTTCCTGATACTCTGAAAACTCTCAACATTATCGTATATTAATAACCAATTAGAATGCTTTTTTAACTTTTGTGTTAGACACGACATAAATTTTCCATATCTAATTGATTTGTTTTCTATAGATAAAATGGCTTTTAAATCATTACGCTCAATGTCAGTCTTACTTAGAGCAAACGCTAATTGCTGCAATGATGAAAACGTTTTTTCATTAGTAATTGAGTCTATTTGCCATATTAAAGTCGCATCAGAATTTTGAGCATATCTTCTTGCTATAGTAGTTTTTCCAGATCCCCCAATTCCTATTAATACAACTTTCTTTATACCCATTCTTCCAGATAGTTTTTTCTCTATCTGGTTTATTATATTTGTTCGGTATAATTTCAATTCAAAATTATATATAGGCAAATTCGATTTAACAGATGTCTTAAATTTAAAATTAAAAAGTAGAAATATACAGCAAGCTGTAAAAATCAGTATTACACCTAAATATATTTGATTCGTAACTTTGCTATCTTCTTCAAGACAAACAAACCCTTGAATATCTTCCTTATATTCATTACGAATATTACCTACTTTAGAATTTTTTAATAACTTTTCAATTAAATTGAAAACAGATTCATAATAATTACTACCCAAATCAATAATTTCTATTTGATCATTAGTAGAAACATCAACGTTATCTAGTTTAATAATAATATCCCGTTTATTATGCTTAAGAGTATTGTTATTTGATATACTAATTGATTTTGGTGATGAACCCTGATTATGAGATTCTCCAATATGAATATTAGCTAACTTTAAGTGTTCACTTAAAGTTTGTAATCTATCTTTTTCAGCATTTGATAAAGATTTGCACTTAATACTTACACTAAGCATTTTAGGATTTATTTTTTGTCCAATATTCTGCAAATGTTTTTTAAAAAAGCTTTCAATATTTATATATTTATAGTACTCAAGAATAAGAGAATATTGCTTTGAGTTTTTTATAAATTGTAGTACAGACTCATTGGAGCTAGCGCCAATTTTTATTCTTATGTTCCTTAGATAAACTCGAATAGTCTTTGATGAAATAGATAGTATTGAAGATGTTTTTTCTTCATCTAACTTACTTGCTAAACAAGTTAACACATCCATCTCTCGATACGTAAACCTTATACCTACAATATTAATGAGTTTCTCATTATAAAACTCATTTTTTGAATATTTTTTTTGTACTCGCATCACATTCCCAAAGCCAATAACTACAATTCTAAATAGTCGCGTATTTTTTAATTAATATATCTATAAGAACAGGAAGGTCTGGCTTCATTTCAGCTGATTCATTAGAAAGAAAATTCTCTATTGAATTAAAATCAATCCAATTTCCGCTGCTAAAATCATTTGTATTAAATTTTATTTCCTGATCATCACAAAATATAATGTAAACACATGTAAAACTTCCAATATTGTCCTTATAAGGCAATAGTTTAGTTAGAAACTTCCAAGATTTGTTTGAAACATCTAATCTTACTTCTTCCATAGTTTCTCTCTTAAAAGCCTCAAAATACGTCTCTCCCGATGTAACATGACCACCTATACTTGCATCAATCATATTAGGCCATAATTTTTTCTTGTGATGCCTGGTCGGAAACCAAACTTGATTCTTGCTATTTATAGCAAAAACATTGATTGTACGGAAATTAGTTAAATTATTCTGATAAATTTCTTCTCTACTTAAGCTGCCGATTACTTCATCATCGCTAGAAACTATATCTAATATCTCACTATCATCTTCATCCATTTACATACCTTTTACATAAAGTAAGTCCAACCAAACCTAATAATATAGATATAAACACCACAACTCCTACCATAGATTCAACACCTGATATTCCAACTATTAACGATGCATAAAATGGCGACAAGCTCCCTATAGTTGCTTGTGCTAACGTATTACTGAAACTTGTCCCAGTATATCTTACTTCTGTTGGAAATATTTCCTTAAACAAGGCCGGCACAGCACCAAAAAACATACCCCCACACAGTGTCAAAAACATTTGTAAACAAAAAATACTCATGTAGCTAAAATTATTAAATGCAATATAAAATGCAATAGGAGTTGAAAATAGTCCAAACCAGGCAGTTCTTGTCAGAAGATTTAATAATCCAATTTTATCGGCTATAATTCCTGAAATAGGAGTAATAATCATCCAAGATAACATTATTATTGTACTGATAACCAAATTTGAAGTAGGAGTGAAACCAAATTTATCTGAATATAATGAATTCATATAGATAGTTGAAAAATACAAGAAAACATAAGCACATGCACTGACTAAAAATATCGTTATAATTCTGAATTTATGCATTTTAACTAATGTAAAAAAAGGGACTTTCTCTATTTGATCCTTTTCCTTAATTTCTTCAAAATATTTTGATTCTTCCATTCTTTTTCTTAAAAAATAACTGTATAATGTTGCTGTTGCCCCAATAAGAAAGCTAATTCTCCATGCCCAGGATGGCATAAATGAGAGAGTCATAAGTGACGCAATAGCCGTCCCGATAGCAGTCCCAAGAAACCCTACAGATCTTATAAGTCCACCGGTAAACCCTCGATCCTTTTTAACAAGCTCTACCCCATAGACAGCTACACCACTAAATTCACCTCCAGATCCAAAACCTTGGACAAGTCTGCTCCCAATTAATATAACAGGTGCTGCCAACCCAATATATTCATAACCTGGTAGAAAAGTTATAATGAAAGTAGGAAACATCATAAATAATACTGTTCTCATAAATGCATCTTTCCTACCATATCTATCACCTATATGACTAAAATAAATAGCGCCAATAGGTCTTATTAAATAACCCGCAGCAAATGAAGCAAACATTGCTAAATTTGCAATAAACTCTGAAGCAGGAAAGAAAAGTGGTTTTATTATTGAAGCTAAAAAACCAAAAAGAAACACATCATATTTACTAAGCGTATGTGCAACCAAAGCTTTTTTTAGAGATTTATTCATAGAAATTTCACTATTAATTATACATATTGATTAAATACTTACACTTGTGCAATATATCGTTTTTAAAGTTGGCATCAGTCTTAAGCTTTATTGAGTTAATATGTGATTCAACTGTTCTAGGTGAAATATTCAATATTCTTGCAATTTCCTTAAACGACAATCCCTTAGAAACAAGATGCAAGCAGAAGAATTCTTTCTTTGTCAGGTAATTCTTTCTCTCTGCATCAAAATAAAACTTATTAATTCCAAAAGAATCTAGAACAAAATTTTTATTCTCACTCACAAACGCAGATTTCACTTCTGCTTCACTACTCACTTTAATAGAGAGATCAACGTCTTTCGGAAAAAAAAGTGAATTTGCTTTATCATGCAGATATAAGATGAACCTCTTAATTACAGAAAGTTCATTCACGTATAAATTCATAACCTCAGTATTACTCTGATCAGTAGCAAATGCCCACAAATCCACGTAATCTTCTCGTTTGTCATAAAGAGTCAAACCATTCCATAAATTATGTCTCTTCATTGCATCATAAACGTGGTCAGTTAAGTGAGCATTTGGTAACCAAACATGAGCAAACTGCTCATCAGTACTTAATTTAGATATTCTTTTTAGTGAACTTGTACTTTGCCAAAGTTGATGATCAAATGAGTAAAGCAACCAATCTTTATCATTTGCAAAATGTATTAGCCGACCATCATCGTATACTCTTCTGAAAGTAAGAAATTTTATACCATAATTATTTATCGGTTGACTTAAAGAATTTAAGTCATCCAACATGCTCACGTTATAGTTCTTTAATTCAAGAATCTTTTTATTAACTTCATTACCCACTTCTTTAACCCTTAACCTAAATTCAACTTTAAGTTGATACTCCAGATCTTACAATATATGCAGTTTGAATACAACTTATATTTACTAGGTAAAAAATACTTAAACTAATTTTAGCCATAAAAAGAGTAGGTCTTTCCTATGAATTAGGTGCTCATATGGAACAAATGTTGAAAGTTCACATCAAAGTTCCTGAAAGATTTATACTTAAGGTAAAACCACGTATTGGATTAGACAAAAAAGCAGTGTAAATTTATACATAAACTAATAGTTATAAATTAAGTACATTCAAATGAAAAATAAACATAAAATAAATTTAAGTAAATTTCCAATCAGTTCATCGCTAATTTGTTCAATTATTCTTAGCTCTTGTGCACAACAATATACAGCACATAAAGACCCAATAAACATTGAAAGCAAAATTACAGATATTACAAGCTTTAAAGAGATAGAATCTACAGTAACAATGGACCAAAACACACTTGTTCTAGTAGATCTGGATGATACAATTATTACTTCTACTACACATTATGGATCCGTTGATTTTTTTAAGAATACTGTAAGAAATAATGCAATTAACAAAAATATTTCTCATGAAGAGTCATTAGTTGATATCTATCCTAGATGGCTTTTATCTCAAAGAATTGTAGAAACGGAACTAACGGACCAATATATACATAAAATTCTAAATAATAAAAAGGCAACCATCTTAGGCTTTACTGCAAGACAACCAATAGCTTCAGACATTACTCTATCACAACTAAAAAAACATATGATACATTTCAAACAACCGCAAGATTTTCATTTTACAAAAAACTATGGCAGTATAAGGCAAGGTGCAAAGAGAATTTGGAGTTACGACTATAAAATTGCTATCATGCGCAATGGCATAGTGTTTTGTCACGATCTAAATCCCAAAGGAAAAGTATTTAATGATTTAGTGTTTGAGTTAAATAAACTAAGAGAAAATCAAAATTTATTACCAATTACAAAAGTAATTTTTATAGATGATAGCAAAAATAATCTAGAATCAGTCGAAATTGCTGCAAATAAAATTGGTATCAATTTTTATGGCTACCACTTTCATAAGAAAACCCACCTTAAATAACTTAATTTATTTAGAACGTTCTATATAACAATGTTAACAATTTTTTTGGGAACAACTATAATCTTGCGAATCTCAGCACCATCAATATGTTTTGATACGGAAGGCAATTCCACCGCTATTTTCTTAATATCATCATCACTCAAATCAACAGCAAAATCGTGAGTTGCACGTAATTTACCCTTCACTTGAATTGCCATAGTATAACTATCAGATACAAGCTTAGACTCATCAAATTTTGGCCAGTCCATTTTATATAGCGGATTCTTGTTACCCATTTTCTCCCATAACTCTTCAGTAATATGGGGAATAAATGGGTTAAGCAGCTGAATCATGATAGAAGCAGACTCTTGAACCGATTCTATATCAACCTTATCCTTGCTGAACTCTTCACTAACTGCATTATATAACTCACGTATTCTAGCTATTGCCTTATTTAAACGATAATGCATTACATCTTCTGAAACATCTTTAATAGTTGAATGAATCTTTGTTTGTAGCTTCTTGTTTGTAATACCACTAGCTTTTAAAGTAGGAAGTTTTTCAACAAAAGCCTCTAATTTAGTAATAAATTTCTTGCAACCATCAAGACCCGCTGCAGACCATTCTAGATCTTTTTCAGCCGGACTATCAGACAGTACAAACATACGAATCGCATCAGCTCCATGAGTAGCAAGCATACTCTCAAGATCAATCACATTTAGCTTTGACTTGCTCATTTTTTCGATCTTGCCACGAGTAACACTCTTACCAGACTTAGCATGAACTAATTTTCCATTTTTATCTTCTTTAACATCTTCCGGATATAACCAATTACCTTCCTCATCCTTATATGTTGCATGAAGCACCATACCTTGAGTCAAAAGTCGCTTAAACGGCTCTCGAACATTTAAATAGCCAACATCTGACATCGCTTTGGTAAAAAACCTTGCATATAAAAGATGCAAAATTGCATGCTCAATACCACCAATATATTGATCAACTGGCAACCAATAATTACAGGCATCTTTATCTGCCATTTCCTCTGATTCATTATTACAAAACCTTGCAAAATACCATGAAGATTCAAAAAATGTATCAAAAGTATCTGTCTCACGAACAGCAGTCGAAGGACATTTCGGACAATCTACATGCTTCCATGTAGGATGATAATCCAGTGGATTGCCCGGTTGTTCAAAATCAATATCTTTTGGTAATTCAACAGGCAGGTCACTATCAGGCACAGGAACAGCACCGCAATCAGCACAATAAATGATAGGAATCGGGCATCCCCAATAACGCTGACGAGAAACTCCCCAATCACGCAAACGATAATTTGTTTCTCGTGTGCCAATGCCAAGTTTTTCAAAACGTTCAATTGATTTTTCCCTAGCTTCTTTAACAGTTAATCCATCAAGGAAAGAAGAATTAATCATCACATCATCAAGATCGTAGATATATGCGTGTTTACTGAGATCAAACTCATGCCTATCACTATGCACTACTTGTAGCAAATCTAAATCTTCCGTATTTTGCACCAGTTCATAATCTCTCTGATCATGCGCTGGACAACCGTAAATAGCACCAGTACCATAATCCATAAGGACAAAATTTGCTATAACTACAGGTAATTTGACATTTTCATCGAATGGATGGTTGGCATATAAACCCGTATATACACATTCTTTATCTGCCTTTTCAAGAGCTGACTCAGATGTAGCTGTATGCTCGCATTTTTCAATAAACGCCTTAATTTCATCATTTATAGCAACTTTTTGTACAAGCGGATGGTTATAAGCTATCGCAACAAAAGTAGCACCAAAGATAGCTTCTGGAGTTGTTGAATAAACTTCGACCTTATCTTCTATGCCATTTATATCGAAATGGAACCTAGCACCTTCAGATTTACCAATCCAATTACGCTGCATAGTTCTTACATTCTCTGGCCAATCTCCTAGCTTATCAATATCTTGCAATAATTCTTCAGCATAATCAGTGATTTTAAGGAACCATTGTTTTAAATAACGCTTTTCAACCAGAGCTCCAGATCTCCAACCACGTCCATCAACTACCTGCTCATTTGCAAGCACTGTATTATCAACTGGATCCCAATTTACTGATGATTCTTTCTGGTAGGCAATTCCTCGCTTAAAAAGATCAAGGAAAAATTTCTGCTCATGCTTGTAGTAATCAGGCGAGCAGCTTGCAAGTTCCCTATTCCAATCATAGGAAAGACCAACCGATTTTAACTGATCGCGCATTGCATCAATATTTGAGTAAGTCCAATCACCAGGGTGCGTATTATTTGCAATTGCAGCATTTTCAGCTGGAAGACCAAAAGCATCCCAACCCATTGGATGTAAGACGTTATACCCACTACTCTGCAAATATCTTGAAATCACATCTCCAATCGCGTAATTACGCAAATGCCCGACATGAAACTTTCCTGATGGATACGGAAACATTTCAAGCACATAATATTTTGGTTTGCTTGAATTATTTTCTGGAATGAAAGCAGCATCCTTATCCCATTTCTGCTGCCACTTTTTTTCGGTATCTAATGTGTTCATAAAAAAACAACTTTATTTCTCTGACTTTAAGTAAAGTTCACGTGCTTTTCTGATAATTTTATCTTCCAAGACAGCAGCAATTGGAGAAGGTTTATGATCGTCAGACCATTTACCATTTACTTTATCTCTTTGGAAAGCGACAACTTCAAGCGCCTCTGGTGTAATCAACTCATCTTTAATATAAACATTAACTTTAAATTGTGTATCTTTCTGACCTGCTGGACTATACCATTCTGTAATAACAGTCCCACCATTGCTGTCCGCCGAAGCAAGAGGAGCAAATTTTAATACATCTATTGCAGCTTTATACAGATATTTATTTACATTACCGATTTTTGCACGAGTATCTGTACTTTTCTCCTTACCAGGTCTAAATACAATCCCCTCACCACCTAATAGCGATCCCATTTCATCCATTTCTTTCTCTAAGTCCGTTTGTGGATAATCACTTGCCATTGCAGTTGACACAAATAGCAAGATACTAACAATAATTAGCGCAATATTTCTCATAATTAAAATCTCAAAATTTAGATATATTTAGTTGAATGAATATATCTTTATTATAAAAAAATAACAACAAAGAAATCATTAGAAGTCGTTACAAGGTTAAAACTACCGTAATTCAGATAATTTACCACATATAAACATGCCACTTCGCTCTTCGCAGGAACGTAAACCTCTCACTTTATCATTGCGAGCGAAGCGCGGCAATCCAAACCCTTTCTACAAAAATTTCTGATGTTTAGTAGCTTAATAGGTGCCACGTTGCTTTTAGCTCCAACGGGCGATGAAAAATCACAAACTCCTACCTCAAACCACTACAAAGATCGAGTAACTTTTCTTTAAACGCACCACGTACAAGAGCCTTTCCGTGCATACCAATTCTGGAAAGCTCAGCTTCATTTCTTGGAAGTTTTTCGCATAGCTGCACTAATTCACCATCAGTAGCACAAAAATTTCTAGGCAAATCATTTTTAATCGCACATTTCTCTCGTAGCTCTAAAAAATGCATTAACATATCGCGAAACTCTGAATTTTTACCTCGTAGTGTGAATTTTTTTAATAACTTTTCAGGAGAAAATTTATAAGTCTCCGGATCAATCAATTTCTCACTTCTAGAATAATATGTATCCCAAAGTTTTCTTTCACTTATGTCTTTTGACAAATCACGATATAATGGAATTAAGTAATCTACATCCTTAATAGCATATTCTAAAAACTGTTTCTTCAAAGGACGTTCAAGCCAATTTGCTGTTTGCATAGTTTTATCTAGATCGATATTCAACATTGCCTTACACAATCTTGCATAGCCCATAACACTATCCATCCCGATAACACCAGCAGCTATTTGAGTATCAAAAATATTCTGAGGCAACTCGCCAAATAAATTGTAAAAAATATCAAAATCTTGGTCAGGTGCATGAAAAACTTTCAATACATTTTTATCCGCCAAAAGCTCTTTTAACGCCGAATGATCACCAACAGCAAGCATATCAAGAATAATACGATCATCTTTAGTGGCAATCTGTACTATACTGAGTTTAGCAAAATAAGTCTTACGTCTATAAAACTCAGTATCCATAAAAATAATAGTCTGAGCCTTGAGCTTTTCACAAAAATTATTAAATTCTTTCTGAGTATCTATTAATTGCATTAGTTTTTGATTGCTAAAAATGGTTATTTTTTATATATATAATTACAGTCTTTACAAAATAAATAATTATTGAAAACTATGCATATATTCAGGACCCATAACTGTAACGAGCTTAACCAAAAGCACGTAGGTCAAAAAGTAAAATTATCCGGATGGGTACATAGACGCCGTGATCACGGTAATTTACTCTTCATAGATCTTAGAGATCATTATGGAATAACGCAATTAGTTTTTACAGATCAAGATCTTCCTCTTAAAGATCAAGCCAGTTACCTGCGCTATGAAAGTGTTATAACTATTGAAGGTGAGGTAGTAGCTCGAGATAAAGATACCATAAACACATCAATGGATACAGGGTATATAGAAGTGTCAGTAAACAACTATATACTTGAATCTGAAGCAGAAATGCTGCCAATGATCGTAAATACTGATCAGGAAGAACCTGAAGACACAAGGTTAAAATACCGATTCCTGGATCTAAGACGCAAAAAGTTGCACGATAACATCATACTTCGCTCAAAAATAATCTCTGAACTCAGAAGTCAAATGACAGGCGCAGGTTTTACTGAGTTTCAAACACCGATTTTAACTGCTAGCTCTCCAGAAGGAGCTCGTGACTTTTTAGTCCCTAGTAGGATGCACCCTGGCAAATTCTACGCTCTTCCACAAGCCCCTCAACAATTTAAGCAAATGTTGATGATGTCTGGGTTTGATAAATATTTTCAAATCGCTCCATGCTTTCGTGATGAAGACGCAAGGGCTGATAGATCTCCAGGAGAGTTTTATCAACTCGATATAGAAATGTCTTTTGTAACGCAAGAAGATATATTTGCAGCGATTGAACCAATGCTATATGAAGTATTCAATAAATTTGGTGATAAAAAAGTCTCAAAACCTCCTTTTGCAAGAATCCCTTATGCTGATGCTATGCTGAAATATGGCAGCGATAAACCAGATACAAGGAATCCACTAGAAATTTCAGATGTTACTGAAATTTTCCGTGATGCAGAATTCTCATTATTTAAAAACCAAATTAAAAAAGGCTCTATTGTACGAGCAATTCCTGCACCTAAGGCTTCTGCAAAATCTCGTAAGTTCTTTGATGATATGATCAAGTTTGCTATTAGCGAAGGTGCTGGAGGACTTGGATATGTACAATTTGCAGAAGATGGAGAAGCAAAGGGACCAATAGCTAAATTTTTAAATAAAGAGCAATTAGAAGCTTTGAAAAAAACTGCTAGCATTGGAAATGGTGACTCTGTATTTTTCTCTTGCGCCAAGGAACTAGAAGCAGCAAAACTTGCTGGTAAAGTTCGAGTAAAACTTGGACAAGAACTAGAACTAATCCCAAATAATTGCTTTGAATTCTGCTGGGTTACTGACTTCCCATTCTATGAATTCAATGAAGAAAAACAACAAATTGATTTCAGCCATAACCCATTCTCTATGCCACAAGGTGGATTAGAGATATTAGAAAATGCAAAATCTCAAGAAGAATTATTAGACATAAAAGCATATCAATATGATATTGTCTGTAATGGTATAGAGCTTTCAAGTGGTGCAATCAGAAACCACAAACCAGAACTGATGTATAAAGCATTTGAAATTGCTGGATATAGCCGCGCTGAAGTTGATAAAGAATTTGGTGGCATGATTAGAGCTTTTAAATTTGGCGCACCTCCGCATGGTGGCATTGCTCCAGGCGTTGATCGTATGGTAATGCTAATTGCAGACACAGTAAATATACGCGAAGTAATTGCATTTCCTATGAACCAGCAAGCTGAAGACTTACTAATGGAAGCACCAAGCCATGTAAATGAAGCTCAATTACGTGAACTAAACATAATGCTTTCACCATCAGTCAAAAGCAAGCTAGTAAAAAAGGAGAAATAGCCTTAGGAGTATTTAGTTATCAAATAGCTTATGCACGATTTTATAGTAGCAACAGAATGTGCGATTGAGCATAATGGAAAATTTCTGATTATCAAACGCCCCGAAGGAGTTCATGCCGGAGGATTGCTTTCTTTTCCTGGTGGAAAGTTTGAAACATCAGATGCAGTCGCCAATGATGACGCAGCAAAACAAGCCGTAAGGAGAGAAGTGTTAGAAGAGGTCGGACTAGATTTATTAGATCCAATACACTATGTCCGCACTAGCTGCTTCCCAGATGAAAAAAGCGATAAGCAAGTACTAGACTAATTATTCATACAACAAAGCCGCACAGCTCCGCTACTGGGACTCCATTCTCTACTTGTTTTAATATTCTCATTATCTGACCATCGCTATATTTTTTTCTCATTGTAAAATACTCTTCTTTTTATTATTAGAAAATTCTACTCTATACTACTTCTATTTTTTAGAGGGATTACCCATTGACATGGGGTATCATTTTATATATCATATAGATATATTTAATTGTACTATTCTTATTGTGGAGAAAGTATCATGGCAAGATCAAACAAGACCAGGTATGCATTGCTGGGTTTTTTATCGATGAGCCCGTCCAGCGGCTATGACATTAAAATAATGATGGAGCAATCGACGAATCACTTTTGGCGAGAGGGCGATAGCTCCATCTACCCCATTTTAAAGCAATTACTTGATGAAGACTTGGTTACATGTGAGCTTAGCAATACTGAAAGCAATAAACCAAAAAAAGTATATACGATTACCAAAATAGGTCAGCAGATGCTAGAAGAGTGGCTGTTTGAGACACCTGACTTATTTCAAAGCCGAAATGAACTTATGCTTAAAGTGTTTTTTGGTTGGAATGTAGACCGTGAAGTTACTTTAGGTCATCTTAGAAATTATCGACGAATAGTTAAAACAAAATTAGACCACTATAGAACTTGGTTCAAAAAAACATCGTCAACAAAAGATATACCGAAGGACAAGCTATATAGATTTTTAACGTTACGTGCTGGAGTTATATATTCTGAAGCAAAGTTGAAGTGGTGTGAGGAATCATTGAGGTTATTAGAAGATGAAGCAAAATAATTTAGCACAAAGTAGTAATTACTTGTTTCTAGATGTTTTCTTAGCGATGAGCTACCTGGTTGCTTCTATTTTTCACGAAGGACTAGTTGGTTTGTGAATTGGATTTTCTGGTGGTTTTCTTTTTGCCGCAGTATTGCTGCTGGCGTTGCCATGTCTTTAATAAATTGAAAATACCTAAAAATACAGATAACGAAAGAGTTTGCGTTGAAATTGGTAAGTTGGGAGTGGGAGCATTACAATGAAAATGAGAGAAATGAAAGATCAGCATCAAACCTTGATTACTCAAGCTGTAAAAAATGTCTTTGGACAAGATTCTTGGGAGCTTGTGGAAGTATTAACCCTAGGTCACTCTCCTTCGTCAATCTATAAATTAAAGATTGACGGCAGAGATTATATCGCCAAATTTAGCGATCCTAATGATCCGCACAATAATTTAAAGAGAGAATATCATGCGCAGAGTAATGGCGTTAAAAATAGGGTTGCACCTGTTGTGCATTATGCTGACCCAAGTGTTGGAATTATTATCATGGATTATGTCAATAGTGTGGTTGTACTTGAAAGAGCAAATCAAGAACAGCCTATGATCGAAAAAGTTTCGCAATTTGTAAGGCGGCTTCATTCTTGTGCTTCTTTTCAGAAAGGCGGATCTGTCTATCAAAGAGTTGAATTTGTGCATCATCAACTACCTCCTGATTTTCAGACCTCTGAATTAGTAAAACTTTCTCTTCAGATAAAGGATGAAGTGAAAAAAAAGATGATTGATAAAGACGATCTTAGACCTTGCCATTGTGATATTCATCCCTTTAATCTTCTATATGATGGCAACGATTTTTGGCTAGTTGATTGGGCTATTGCAGCACAAGAAAATTTATATTTTGATTTGGCATCGTGCGTAACTTATTTCTTTTTTCGAAATAATGGTGCCGCTGAAATGTTTCTAAATGCTTATTTCAAACGTCCCCCAAATCAGAATGAGAAAGATAAATTTAATCTGATGCAAGCATTTGTTTATGTAAATTTCGGGTTGATGTTGATTTATAATGGTTCCGTACGAAAGGTGAACTTGTTATCTCAAAAAGAAATCGACAAGTTGCCAAGCTATTCACAATTTATGGACTCGATTAGATCTGGTGAAGTAAACCTAGAGTGCGGTAAATCACAGCAACGCCTGGGTTTTGTTTTTTTGAAAATGGCGAAGTCAGCATACAATAGTCAGGATTTTAAAAACGCTGCTTCACGGTTGAAAGGAGACCCTAAAGATAACGAAACTTAAAGAAAAATCATTTCCACTCAAGATAAAAAAATTAAAACTTTAGAAGCCAAGGTGGAGGGTAGTGGCTTTCATATGAAGAAATCATAAATGCCTCTAATTGCCCTATTTGGCTTAAATCGTATATGCAGCTTATAGTAAAACAGAACATTAGAAAGTAATTTTTAATTTACCCGAATTCATACTCTATCTGACCACAGAATATTATGTCTTTCTTATCCATAGTTTGAGTTTATACAATATTAAACCAGAAATTGCGTTGCTATTATCTATAAAAACGTTATATCCTCTACATTATGTCAAGGATAATGCTTATTTTAGGAATAGTTCTCACTGTTCTCTCTATTTTTATTTCATATTATGCGATTAATAATAATCAAGAAAAGATTGATTGGCTTAACTCACAAATGCATGAAGACGAAAGTCAAATAAATCAGCTATGGCAAAAACAACAAGAGCTTGAACAACGCCACGCTATAAGCATAATGCTCTATGCACTCGTCGCAAATAAGCAAAAAGCCGATCCAGCCAGACAGGCAGCAGAAAGTTATGTTAAAGATACACTAGAACATTACGAAATTACAAACAATAACAATAGATATTCGCAGATTATAAAGTCCTTGCCAGAAAAATTAAAGGACGCAAGGTCTGTTACCATTGACCGCATTAATGATCTCTACGCAGATAAAATAATATTAGAAACTTCAGTAATTAGCATGAAAAAGACCAATGAATTATATAAAGTCGTTGGCCTCTTAATGCAAGTGATTGGTCTTGTTCTAGTCCTTTACTTCAGACCTTAAACTAATCTCAGCCATTGCGGGCTCGTTCTGCTGGATGGCTCTTTCTGGAAGCACTAAATTCTTCAGTTTCTCAAAAGCCATGGAAAAAGCACCATTCCCAAAAATACTCCCCAAAGTACAAAATGGATCAAACAGTAAGTACGTAGTCAAAATTATTGAACTCATCTCTGATGTAAATCCAAGCTTTGACTCAAGCACAGGAGTCATAATTAAAATTGTTCCGCCAGGAATGCCGGCTGAGGCAAATTTAGCAAGCACATAACCAAGCGCAAAAATAAAATATTTATCAACAGATGGCATATGACCATATTCGACAATATACAAAGACATCGCCATTAGAGGTATTGCGAGAGCATCGCCCATCATATGTGTATTGGTAATAAAAGGCACTATCCTTTTTGGCAGTTCTTTATCTTTTGAATTCTTAGTCGCGCCATTAATTAAGACTGGCATAGCAGCAGCACTTGACATTGAACTAAAACCAATAATTGTTGCTGGTAAAATATTTCTTAATGCAGACAATGCTTTATCAATCCTAAAACCTTTAACCAACATATATAAAAAGCCAATATAACTAATATACAGGACAATTATTACTGATAATAATGGAACAAAGTTTTTAAATAACACATTAAGTAATCCATCATGCTGAGCCTTCAGAATGAATCCTAAAATAAATATTGGCAAAACTGGAGTAAACACTCTAGATAAAAACAAATTAACTAAAACAGAGCCTTTTGAAGCAAAGCTTTTCATCATTTTATTGCATTTTGAACTTGCGTATATTCCAAGAAGAACACCAAAAATCAATGCCGTTGAATTATCACATATTTTTGGCAAATGCATGGTAAAATATGGTGTAAGTCCATGAGACTGAGCACTAATAGTCCTTGTTGATACTATAAAATCTTGCGTAAAAATACCAACGGGATAGGAGATCATTAAAGCTGTAAAATTTGAAATACACACTAAAGAAATTAACAATCCAGTAAATACCATAAACCCACCAGAAAGCTGTGAAAAACTGGCAAATACCAGAAAAAACACAATAGCAGGCAATACAAAAAGAAGTATCTCCTTCATGGCCAAACTCGTCGTAAGCAATATAGATTTTAAAGATTCGGGTAAAAAAGATCCTAGCAAGAAAGCGCTAAGAATGACCAGGGTTAGTTTAACTGGCAAACTAAAAAAGAACTTATTGAAATTTGTGAATATCGCCTCTCTAAATTAAAAATTACAATGCTGAGTTTATATCATATTAACTCCATATACGTCAATAAAAAAACAGCTTCAAAATATGGAAGCTGTTTTTTATTTTTTTAATAATATACTATTTAATCTATTGTATCTTCTACATCGCTATCGCTGCTGCTGCAATCACCAATTAACAAGCAAGTAGCAATATCTACACTTAAGCTAGGATCATTTAATTTAAATAGGATAGTAGATAAATCTGAGATAGTTTGCTCCTCACTTAATGAAACAACATCACCATGATCGTGCAACTCTGCAACATCTATAATCATCTGCGTATCAACGTCATCTGCCATATGTTGAAGCACCCAAGATTTTATTCGAGAATTCAGCTCTTTATCTTTAAAAGGTAGAACTAACGCAGCAACCTCAGCATCCGACAATTCGTTATCTTTTATCAAATTAGTAATCTCTTCTGCAAACTCCACTTCCGTAGAATCATCTTCTATATATTGCAGCACCTCTTCTTCCAAAGTCTTTGCACCTTCTGTAGCCTTTTTTCCTTTTCCAGCTCTGTCTTCTCTCGATAATACATGCTATCTACATATACTGCGCTACCTGATATAGTATATTCAACTGAATTATCTGGCGATAATACTGCACCTGATATAGTAGCATCAAGCTCCTTTAGCAACTCACTAGCATCCTTTTCTATCCTAGACCAGTTTAGATGGATGAAGCAGAGTTATTTGTCTGAGTTCCTCTGTGATTATAACTTTCATCATATTCACTACTTTCACTATCAGAATCACTAGATTGATTATCTTTTTCTGATTTCTTTAACATAATCTTATTTTATATTTATTAATGTTTCTTAATCATACCAATATTGATCTTAATTTACACTTTATGTTTTATTTTTTTAATATTTCCAACAATTCAGTGATCTCATTTAAATAACTAGTTTTCTTTCTAAAACCTATATTTAGTCTTACTAGACATATTCGGAAAACAAAAAACAGCCTCAAATATTGAAGCTGTTTTTACTAATATAAAGATAAATATTGACAATAACCGACTACAAATCTAATCCACCATCAAACTCACCAAGTAGCATGCAAGTAGCAACATCAGCACTTAATTCAGGATGTTCTATTGCAAAAAGAGCTGCTGCAAATTCTACAACATTGTCACCAGCATCTTTAATAACCGCTGCTACATCCCTATCTGAGTGCTTTACAAAATAAAGCGCAGCAGGCAGTTTTAATTTATTTATAGTTAGTTCTGCATCAACATGATTAAGCACCCAAGCTTTTACCTGAGAATTTATATCTACATCACCAAAGCTTAGAACTTTTGAAGCTACTTCAGCGTTTGATAATGATTTCTTTGCTGTTAAAATAGTAATAGCTTCAGCCACCTCTTCATCTACAGAGTTATGATCTATATATTCTAAGACCGCTGCTCTTAAATTCTCCTTACTGATATCAATAATGTGTACATCTAGAACTAATTCTTTTTCTTCCACAACCTCTTCAATCACTCCAACAGATTCATCTCCCTCATTCTCGCCTCTACCAGGATAAGCAAGACCTCCCGTCAATTCGTGAGCTACATCTTTTAAGTTATTTTCTGATTCTTTTCTTTTTTCAGGAATTGAAGAATTTACTCCCGAAGGCTTACCTAACGATTTGTCAAGATCACGCCCCCAACTATCCATTTGCTTTTCCATAGCACTAAAAAGTCCACCATGCTTTTTTGCTCCGCCTATCCACTTTTTCATAATCTTTTCTCATAAATTAAGTTAACATCCCTTCATAATAATAGCATTAACCTCAATCGCAACTAAAAAGATGTAGTTTCAATATATACCGACCTACTTCTCCATAAACAAGCGAACGATTTCTTCTTCTAGTTTTCGGTATGGATCGTTATATGAATAGAAATTATTAGCCATAATGACAAAGCTATGCTCTTGCCCACTTTTATCTTTGAAATAACCCATTAGAGAAGAAACATGGCGCAGTGTTCCCGTCTTAGTATATAAATCTTTGACACCTTTAAATCTCTCACGAAGTGTGCAATCATCGCCAGGACATGCCATTAGCGATTTTACCGTCTCATAATTTTTGCTCTTATGCACAGAGGTTAAAAAGTCCGAAATCTGTTCTACTGTTAAAAGATTACGCCTAGAAATACCAGACGCATCATGAATTTCAGACCTCCTAAAATCAACATTAAATTTTCTTGCTATCAAATGTTTCATTGACGCAATTGCGGCTCTCCATTCAGAAAATTTACTCTGCGTAGCATATTCTGCCAAAAAGTAATCCGTCATAAAATTATCCGAAATTTTCATCGCTCTATCTGCTGCATCTTTATACGATATCGATAGTGAATAGATCGTTTTTGCCGCTTTTGGAGCCTTTCCGACAGTAATCTTTCCCTGAACGTTGACTCCTCTAATAGATAAGCCTTTTTTTACATATTGAATAACATTCTTGAAATTCTCACTAGTGACAGCGCCAATCGGTAACACGCCATAAGCTTTACTTAAAGTACCATTAATAACGTACTTATCTCCTTCAATATCAACATGCAACCTATCAAGCTTATTTTTACCTACGGTTTTAGCATTATTTTCAATATTATATGGGAAATTTTTATTTGATTTCACAAGAATCCCCTGACCTACTTTTCCAGGCTTTACATTTGCTCTTGCACAATTTTTGTCTAAATGTACTTTGGTTATCAAGGCCCCATTACAATAAATCGTATCACTAATAGTTTTCTCGCGCATAATCGCAGGAACAGAAAACTCATTATTTACAATATATATATTGCCTTTGACTTGATTTCCTGAGTCTTCAGAAATTCTTGCAATCATCAATTTTAAATCTTCATAACTAAAATTTGGATGATGAATGTCAATATAGTAGTTATTTCCTTGCTTTAAAACTTTAGAAGTAAATTGATAATCTGGCCCGAAATATTCCAATAAGCTCACTATAGTAATAAATTTAAGCGAACTACCTGGCATAAAGTAACGTTTAGAGTTCTTTTCATAGACCACCTGATCCGTTGCTAAATTTTTAACTCTAATTCCAATATTTAAATTAGAATCAGTTTTATTAATTAGGCTTTCAACTTGATCAGAAATTTTGCTTTCAGCTAAAACACAATTAGTAAAAATTATTGCTAAAAAACCGATAATTAGATTTTTCATAAGTAATTGCCTAGATTTATACTAAAACACTATAATTTGCATTTCTTCCTCCCATTGTCAAGCACAAAGAGACGCATCAAACATAATAATAAAAGCAAGCGCTCGGTAAAGGCAGCCAAGAAAAAAAGAATACTGTTGCAAAAAATATGTAAGATATATAAGTTGTAGAAAGTTGGATGGTTTTAAGAGCTTTTAAACTTTATGTATATTGCCCTCGAAAAAAGAATTCAAAAGTTTTCTGCAGTAGACTTGATGGATTTTTATTCCCACCCCAAGGAAATGAAGGGTTTGGTTATGATTCAGTTTTTGTTCCAAGGGGATATCATAAATCAATATCCGAACTAGGACAAGATACAAAAAGAAAGCTTAGCCATAGGGCCAAGTGCTGTAAACTTTTAAAAAAATATCTGTATGAATAGTATCAAGATAATATTGAAACGTGTACTACGTCTTTATTGCGATCTTGCCCTAGAATTCGCGACACATAGTATTATGCAAGCCAAGTAACTAGAATCATAAAAATGAGGTATTTATAATTAAAATTAGCAAACGAACCACAAGTTACTAGAGGATACTACTAAAAGTAATATCTCTATATGCTCTGAGCCAGTGTATCAACTACTTTGATCGCTATTACATCTTAGCGAAGCTGGATATTTAGCAAGAGCCTCTTCTAAAACACTTGTCATAAGACTAGCATCCATTGAGTTTGATAGCTTATAACTCAAGATAGCTTTACCTTTATATTAAGAAGTAGATTGAAAAATAATGTGAAGTGCTTCCACCAAGAACAAAAACATGCCAAATTGAGTGATTAAAAGGCAAATTATCCCAAAGATAGAATATTACACCAGTAGTATATAATATGCCACCTACAACCAGTAAATACAGAGATATAAAAGGGATGCCAACAATTAACTCATCAAAAACAATAATTACTAACCATCCCATCAATAAATAACTAATAAATGCCACTTTTTGAAGGAAACTGTTTTTACTAAATTTTAAAAAACAGCTAAAAATAGCTAAACTCCATATTATTTTAAACATTATCCATCCATTATTACTTTCAATACCCACTAACATAAAAGGAGAATATGTACCTGCTATTAAAAAATATATAGTTAAGTGATCAGTCTTTTTTAATAGACTATAAAATCTAGTATTAGAACAAGAATGATAAAGTGTTGATGAAAAATAAAGAGTAATCAGACTAACACTAAAAATACTATAACTAATAACATGGAGGTATGTTCCATAAGTATTGGCTTGTATATAAAGAATAATAGAACCTATTATACTAATCAAAGCTCCTACGCCATGGGTTATGCTATTTGCTAATTCTTCTGCAATGCTATACTCAGAAAGACGAGGTTTAAGATTATTTTTCATAGTTTACGTCTTTTTATAGATTCAAATAAGAGATTAAGAGCTATAGGCCTGTTATACCTATAACAAAAGCAGGTTGTAGAAATATAAATACAACCTATACCTTCAGAATATATTGTTTAAGCTACAGCAAGGCAATACTATTTTTTCATTAACTTGACGCGTATCACGTTTGTCATCGCCATAATTATGAAACCAACAACTGCAATAGTAGTTGCAGCTGGAATAATGGAAATGCTATTTACAAAAGCATCAGCGCCATAAGACCTAACACCTTGTATCATTTGACCTTTCCACATACCATTCCATTGCCAATCTAGCGTAATACCTATGAATTTATGAAACAGCAAGCCAAATGCCATAATAATCATATTTGCAATAGCAGCTGCTACACCACTCCTTTCTTCCGAAACAAAAGTGGCAATCTTTGAAATAATTACTACCTGATATGCACAGAATATACCAGTAACTACGCATGTATAGTACAACGTATCGGTAGTTGCAGTGCCGCTCAATATATGAATAAAGCATAAGATCATTACAATACCTGATGCAATAGTCACTCCAAAATACATCCTTGTTTTATCTGCTATATACGGAAGAACAATACAACCAATACACATACCCAAGAATACTGATAATGTAATTGTGTCAGCCATTGACTTCTCAATATCATATACAGTAATCATAAATGCGCTTCCCCATGCGTCAGCAAACCCTTCCAAAGGCCCAACCATGAAGCCAGCTAGCAAACTAGCAACTATTATCTTTGGATTCCCAAGAGTAGCTTTTATATCTATTAATACACTTGAGTGCGAGATCTCTCCAGTAGATTTTGGCATTAAAAGATAGGTGAAGATAGAAAGCGCTATACCAGAATATAACAACACCCCAATAGTCTTATCAATACCTATCATTGTAATAACATTTGCAAGTGGGGATCCAGCATATACAACTGTAATCAACCCAAAAAACACCATTATTCCTAGCATCCTTGAGAATTTGTCCGGATAAATAATACGGAATATTTGCAACGCTCCAACAATTGCAGCAGATGAACCGATACCTGTAAGAGTTCTGCCGATTACAACTGAAGTCCAACTATCAAAATATGCAAGAGGTACAAGGCCAATTGAGGTTAGTGCAATACACATAGGTAATACAGTCCGTGCACCAAAACGACTAAGTAATATACCAATCGGAATATGTACAATGACATAGCCCGCATAATACATACCAGCAAACGAACTAAATTCCGTCGCTCCAATACTGTATTTGTCCATTATATCTGGCATGATAATATTTGGTAATGCACGCAAAATATACTGATAACAGTAAAACATCGTGATACAAAACCATATCATAATTGATATAAATTTTTTTCTTTCTTCTGATCTCATTTTAATTCCCTCTAATGAAAAACTAGTAGATAAACAATTTACCCCGCAAACAAAACTGCAGGAAACAATATAAAATAATAATAAATTTCAGAGAATAAATATGACAGCAGCTAAGCCGCCAGCAGAGTACCTAGCAGAGCAAAAAGAGATAATAATGTTGTAACGCAAACTTTCATCATATTCCTAAAGTTATAGCTCATCAATAATTAATCACATGAACTTTATATCAGATTGAATGAGAAGCGTCAAGAATTGTTAGACCACTAATATTGGTGATTACTTAAAAAATATAATAATAAAATAATCTTTTGTATGCAAGTCAAAACCTATACTCCTTCCACATTAGTATTATAGACGCATTAAAATTAAATATATTTTTCAACTTTAATTAATAATTTATTAAGAATCGTCTTTCATACTTACTTAACAGGCAAGAAGATTAGGTTAAAATCTACCACCTGTTTATTAAAAAATTAACTAATTGGGAAAGGTTACTATGAAAGAAGAGCATAAAGAAGCACCACTCGAATTCAAAGGCGCAGGTGCGGTCCACGCGCATATGGTTAATGTACATGCATTAAATTATAACGCTGTAAAAGCTGATTTAAAAGGACATTTCAATGAATTTATGGCTGATCCAGCTGCATTTGGAGTTGTAGATCCAGACCTAATAGCTGAAATTAAGGGTGTAAAAGGACTGTCTAAGCACTTTATGTGGAAGCAGTTTAAAAAAACAGTGAAGCTAAAAATGGAAGATTTAGCTCTAGGTGAAGCAGCGTCAGCATTTATTATTGATTTTGAACAAGACTCAAGTCATCAATTACTTACTATAAAACAATTAGGAAAAATTCTTGACGATCCAACAAACCCTGAATTTGCACTAGAAGCTGACATGATTGAGTATATCTTAGACCCTGATTTTGAAAGAGCAGATTTTATCGCACATGTTGCCGCAATTGATGCAGACCTAGATGTAGATGAAGATGCGCATGGAGGATTTGGTCGCAAAATTCTAAACTTCCTGAAAGGACTATGGGCAAAAATCGCACCTTTCGTCGACGTAGTTTTAGACTTCTTTATCGACCTTGGAACAGCAGCTTTGAAAAATGTTCTGGATAAACACATTCCAGATGCAATCGCAGATGTTGTAGATGAAGCCATAGATCACGTTGGTGATGCAGCAAAAGAACTAGACGAAGTTGTCGGTGCAGTAGTTGATGCAGATAATGATGGAGGCGATGTTGGAGGAGCTGCACTAGACGCTCTAGAAGATATTGGAGGCGATCTTGCCGGTGATTTAGGAGACGCAGTAAATGATGCAATTGAAGTAGGAATTGATGCTGGTATGGATGCAATTGGTGTCGGTGACGGAGAAGACCCAGTCGGCGAAGATGAAGCTGTTGCAGTTGTGGGAGATGTCAACGAAGCAGTTTAATATAGCATCTAATATTTTAAGTTCTGATTTATAATATAGTTTATAAAAAGAACAAAAAGGCCATTCTATAATTCAAGAATGGCCTTTTCTAATATTCAAGAACTTAAATAATAAAGTTACTAAATAGTTTCCTCAACTTTATCTCCAGAAACATCTACTGTTTTTTCCTCAACTTCTTCTTTTGTATCAACGGAGCTAATTACTAGATCATTTACTAAATCATCCACTTCTTTTAGACCATCTCCAACACTATCTACAGTATCCTCTACAACGTCTTTTAGATATTCAGGGACATGTTTATCCAGAACATTTTTCAAAGCTTCTGTTCCAAGATCAACTAAAGTATCAATGATTTTATCAATAATAGGGAAGACTTTTTTCCATATTCCCACTAAGAAAGATAGAATTTTATGACCATGCCCACCATGAGGGTCACTTTCAATGTCTAACTCTAAATCTGGATCTATTTCTATAACATGGCTAATAAATGCTTTTTTATTAAAATCCTTACTCTTAATATATTTTATGGTAGCCTCTTCCAAACCAAAGTCAGGATTTTCAGGATCTGCAATAATTTTTTCTAACTGCCTAACAGTTAACAATTCATGGTTACCGTCTTCAAAATCCTTAAGAAATACTGATGCCTCTTTCTGCACAGAAATTTCTAGCATTTTTTTTCCAAATACACCTTTAAATTGCTTCCACATAAGATGCTTTGATAGACCACCCATTTTCGTAATACTCTTGATAACACCGCTATCTTTTACGCCAAAAGCAGCAGGATTTTTCATAAATTTATTAAAATACCCCTTCAAATCACCTTTTACATCATCATAGCTCAACTCGTGAACATTAACTTTCTGCATAATTACCTCTCCTTATTTTGATTAAATTGTTTTAAAATGGCGAAGCACAAATTCTTAAGTCTATTTGTGCCAGCTATTTAGAGAGTAGGCAAAAAACTATTAAGAAAATTTTAAGTAGGTTAGTGATAAATAAATATTTTTATTATATTTTTTAGCACTATGTAATTTATACCATGCTCCCATATAATTACTAATTTTTTTGAACTAATCGTTAATTTATTAATTCTTTGATCGCGTGCTTTTAAAAGATAGCTATTAGAAATAATTCGGTAGGGTTATCATTTGCTTATACTCCATTGCAGCATTCTGCCGTTGATGCGAATAAATATTGTATAAAATGCTTGCCTTTTTTTATGAATTATTCTAATGTTCACCCATCTGTATATAGTATTGATTATGCTATATGCAAATTTTGTAAAATGCTGTGCCCGCGTGATGGAATGGTAGACATAGTAGACTTAAAATCTGCGGAGCTTAGCTCGTGCCGGTTCAAGTCCGGCCGCGGGTACCATTTTAAAAAACTTTTCTAGGTAAGATGTAATGTTTATCCAAACCGAAGAAACACCAAATCCAAATGCTTTAAAGTTTCTTCCAGGCTCTGAAATCAGCCCGACTAGCCCGGTATTTTTCAATAGCAATGAAGAAGCGCTACAAAAAAGCGGTCTAGCGGCAAAGATTTTTCAGGTTGGCGGTGTTAAAGCAGTATTTTATGGCAATGATTTTGTTACAGTAACAAAATCGGATGAAACAAACTGGGATATAGTTAAGCCAGAAATTCTTATGATTATCATGGATCATCTTGTTGCTGGAATGCCTATATTCGACGAGCCACAAAATGCCTTTACTGAAATCGATACTGATGGTATGGGTGATGTTGAAAAGCAGATAGTAGAGATAATTGAAACACGCGTACGCCCTTCCGTTGCAATGGATGGAGGCGACATAATCTATCAAGGATTTGAGAATGGTGTGGTATATCTCCAACTTCGAGGTGCGTGCTCTGGCTGCCCAAGCTCTTCTATCACCTTAAAAAATGGCATCGAATCAATGCTTCAACATTTTGTACCAGAAGTACAGTCTGTAGAAGCAGTTGAAGAATAGTATCAATACAACATTTTTTTTGCCATACCTCAATTAAAAGTGATAGCAATTCCTTTCACTTTGCAAGAAACTCACTTCCACAATGGATAGCCGCGCTGCGCTCGCTATGACGCACAATTTGTTAACTGCTGGCATAAGAAGCCATACTTCGCTCTCTATGACAGTAGTGTCGTCGCCAACCAACATATTTCATTCTCTAAACATTCGATATATCTCTCGTCATTGCGAAGAGTCGTTAGGCAACCCGGCAATCTATTATATTAACACTCACTATTACACTGGATAGCCGCGCTG
>JALZUG010000049.1 GCA_023301685.1 Rickettsiaceae bacterium | reverse complement strand
TCAGCTACAGATAAAATTTTAGCAGTAATAATAGCTAATCTATCTTTAATAATTAAGCTTCTTTCCGGTAGTTCTGATTTCATTTAAATAATAATATCTAATTAGCTTCCTTAAACTTCTTTTGTAAATCGTTTGCCTTCATTCCCCCTCCTTTTGAAGGTGCTGCATTTCCATGTGGGAATGTTGCAGGTTTTGTTACTACTGTTTCATGAAAATTATAAAATTCGACCATGAAATGCTCATCTTCTGGCAAAATTTTATTTGGAAAGATAGTACTGTTATCAGACGCAAAAGACTTGAAAAATTTACCTTTAGCGATAACAGTCCTAGTTCCAACTGGTATTTTATTATGCAGAGAGTGGGAGAAAATCATTGGATAATTTAAGTTACCTATTTTCATATCTATTTTTTCTCCAGATTGCTCAGAGCTATAAATTACTTCATTATTGCTGAGTCTAGTGATCTTTGCGTCATATATAATTTTATTTCCACACATTAATGGAATGCGGTATGCGATTTGATCGTCAAAAATTTTCACACTATCATCAATGAAGTTTTGTGGGACTATTTCTTTTAAAAGTATGCTAACTTTAAATGAGCTTGGTCGTTCTTTTGAAGTGTCTGGGAAATATTTGTTTGAAATGGTTGCATTGCGAGTTTCGCCAGTTTTCATACCAACAATTACTGCATCTACCCCTGGCGCTATCTTTTCAGATCCAAGAGGGAAGGTTGCGACCTTATCTTCTAAAACCGTGTTTTGGATATTTAATATTTTATAATGCACGGTTACTATATGACCGCATGATGCAGGTCCTCTTTCTCCAGTCCCAAAACTATTTATTTTGAAGATAGATTGAATAAAATTATCGTTATTCATTTTAAATCCACTTCCGGATCCAGCAACTGTTCTATTCATTGGTTGCAGCATACTTTCCATAAACATTCTACCTTCATCACTTTTTAGAATGTTAATCATCACACCTGATAATGTTTTTTCAAGGAAAGTACCTGTCACCTGAGTTTCTTGTGATTCTGTTTCTTGTGGAGTAATTTGCTCTGTTTTATCTTTCAAGTGTTCTGGTACGGTTATCCGTCCAACGCTATGTTGAAATATCATGTATAATATTGCTGCTGTAATAATTAGGGTTAGAAGTTTTTGCATAGTTTATGCTTATAATTTATGTTAATTAGCTATAGGATATCAATTGATCGATAAACTTCAAGAATGACAAGAGAATGGATTTTAAAATAGAGAATCATTATCATGATGTGTTGATTATAGGTTCGGGAGGAGCGGGGTTATCTGCTGCAATTTTTGCAACAGCGGATAAGAATTTTGATGTTGCAGTTGTCAGTAAAGTTCATCCTCTGAAGAGTCATACTATAGCTGCCCAAGGAGGAGTTAATGCTAGCCTTGGTAATATTTCAAAAGATGATTGGCGTTGGCATGCTTATGATACAATCAAATCTTCGGCGTGGATTGCAGATCAAGATTCTGTAGAAGAAATGTGCAAAAGAGCGCCTGAGATGATCCATCTTTTAGATCAACTAGGTGTTGAATTTGATCGAAATGATGATGGAAAAATTGATCAGAAGGTTTATGGTGGTCAAAGTACCAATTTTGGTAAAGGGGAATTCGCTCATCGTGCTTGCTATTCAAAGGATAAGACAGGACACACTATTATGCATAGATTGTATGATGAAGCTACAAAGAAAAAGGTCCAATTTTATAATTATAATTATGCCATAGATTTATTGATTCAAGATAATAAATGCTATGGAGTTGTTTGTTTTGATATGGAGCATGGTATTTTACGAGTAATTCAATCTGGGAACGTAATTATAGCAAGTGGCGGTTATAGTCAGATTTATGCAACTGCTACTTCGTCATTAGTTTGTACAGGTGATGGCAATGGGCTAGCTGTAAGGGCTAGTATTCCATTGCAAGATATGGAATTTGTCCAATTCCATCCTACTGCTCTTAGTGAAATAGGTGTGCTGATTACGGAAGCATCACGTTCTGCCGGCGGAAAGTTGCTAAATAATCAAGGTATGAGATTTATGAAAGAATATGCTCCTAAATTTATGGAGCTAGCTCCAAGAGATATTGTAGCTCGTGCTATTGCAACTGAAATAGCTAATGGACGAGGGTGTGGACCAAGTGGCAACTACGTGCATCTTGATTTAACACATATGAGTCTTGAAGAAATAAAAGAAAACTTACCTACAGTATATGAAAACTGTCAGAGCTTTATATCGCTTGATCCAAGTCAAAATTTAGTTCCGATTGCTCCAGCTGCGCATTATACGATGGGCGGTATTCCGACTAATAATAAGTGCCAAGTTATATATTTTAAGGATGGTATAGAGAAAGTAGTCAAAGGCTTGTATGCAATTGGTGAAGCAGCATGTATATCAGTACATGGAGCAGGCAGACTGGGTTGTAACTCGCTATTAGATTTGTTAGTTTTTGCCAAAAAATCCGTTGAATCAATAGAAAAAATTAATAATAAAAATTTTGAATTTGCTGAAAGTGAAGTTTTAAAGAGAATGAATAATATATTTCAGGGTAAAGAGGTGAATATTGATAGTATTGCAAGATCTTTGAAAAATGTTATGAGTAAATATGTTGGTGTATTTAGAACGGAGGATGGTCTGAATACAGCCTTACAACATGTTATGCAAATTAAAAGTAATTTTAGAGATATAACAATTTCTGACAAATCCTTGTGTTGGAATATTGAACTGCAGCATTACTTTGAACTGGAAAATATGATTATTTCAGCAATAGCAACAATTAAAGGAGCTCTGTGGCGTAAGGAAAGTAGGGGTGCTCACTGGAGAGATGACTATAATAATGAAGATAGTGAATTTCTAGGTCATTCTATTATATCTTTTGAAGATGATATAGATATTTTATTACGTCAGTCGCGTAAAAGTAGTGATAATGTGGATTTTTATCAACCACAAGGGAGAAACTATTAATAGTTTTAGTCCTATGCTATCTATGTAGCATTTATTTTGTTATGGTTGTATTAAATCATTAAAAAATAGCTACCATGAATAGACTAAAAACAGCTCTTATTTTTGTAATATTATTCTCCACAAGCAATATTTATGCTACAGAAGAGGAAATGCGTGTTGACAATTTAAATTACTGTGATGTTTCTAAGATCGCGATGAACGACTACGAACCAGCATCTTTTGAGACAACAAATAATCTTTTAAGAAAAACGGGTCAAGAGGCCCTTTTTTGCGGTGAGTCTATAGTTGTATATGGTAGAGTGCTTGATCAAAATTGTGTTCCAGTCGCCGATGCGAAAGTATATGCATGGCAAACTGATTGTAAGGGGAAGTATCCATATAAAGCTCTAAAGAAAGATGTTGTTGATAAGGAGTTGATGAGTGAAGAGTCTAATTTAACTTTTGTTGGAAATGGTACTGCAACAACCAATAATAAAGGTGAGTTTCATTTCGTTACAGTATACCCACCAGCTATGCATGATCATGGTCCGCATTTGAATATTAGGGTTGAACATTTCTCTATGGGGGGGGTGCAAACACGCTTAGTGCTTAAAGGTAATAAAGTAAAAAATCCTCGAAATGATCCTGACTTAGCTTCTATTTATGGTGCAGCTGCTAAAAGAGGGATGAAAATATATAAATTTGAAGTAGTGATTCCTGGTACAACTAATAAGGATTATTAAATTAGGCGATGTCAGTAAATTTAGGGTGATTTTTGCATAAAAATTTTCCTAAATATCTTTTTTGTAATTTTGCCAGCTGTAATTAGTAGTTTTTGCTTGAGCTAGCATCTGTTTTACTATATAGTTTATCTAAGAATTAGATAATAAAATTATTTAAGGTGGGCTCCTGTAAGGTTGTCTGCCTTTTTTTACAGCAAAATATGGAAAGAAGAATTGCAGAGCTAGTTGAGGATACCGTAAATGATTTAGGTTTTGGTATAGTGAAAATTGCAATAAATGGTTCAGCTAATAAAATAGTTGAAATATTTATTGAAAGGCTAGATGGAGAGAAGATAGAGGTTGGTGATTGCCAGATAGTTAGTCGTAATATATCTGCAATATTGGATGTTGAGGATATTATCTCTGGTAAGTATTTTCTTGAGGTATCTTCAGCTGGTTTAGAAAGGCCACTAGTAAAATTGCAGGATTTTGAGAAATATGCTGATTCTGAGGTGAAAATTCGCTTAAAAGAACCTCATAACGGTAATTTATCATTCAGAGGCAAATTACTTGGTGTTATTGATAAAAAAATAAAATTAAAATCAAAAAATGTAGAAATTGGATTTGATTTTGAAAATATTAAGAGAGCAAATCTAGTTCTCACAGATGAAATGTTTAGAAAATTACTGAATAAAGATAAGAATAAGTAAATTTAATATTAAGAGAGATTGAATATGGATGATTTTGGTAAAGCTGAAATTTTACAGATTGTGGATGCAGTATCTAGAGAAAGAGGTATTCCCAAAGCAAGTTTAATTGAAGCAATGGAGCAAGCTGTTCAAATCGCTGGTCGTAAGAAATATGGTTTAGAGCAGAACATAAGTGCACAAATTGATCAAAATACAGGCAAAATTAGCCTATTTAGAGTCCGAGAAATTGTTGAAACTATTGATAATGTTGTGCAACAAATTTTACTTGAAGATGCGATTGTAATAAGACCTGATGCAAAAATTGGCGAAAATATTTTGGAACCTCTTCCACCAATTGATCTTGGGAGAGTTGCAGCGCAAACTGCAAAGCAAGTTATTGTTCAAAAGGTGGGTGAAGTTGAAAGAGAACGCCAGTATCAAGATTATAAGGATCGTAAAGGTGATATCTTAAACGGTACTGTAAAGCGTATTGAGTTTGGAAATATTATTGTTGATGTAGGCAGAGCTGAAGCAATTTTACGACGTAATCAGCAGATCAGAGGTGAGATGTTTCAGGTTGGGGATAGAATAAAGGCCTATGTACAAGATGTGCGCCCTGAGCCAAAAGGTCCGCAGATTTTTCTATCAAGAGTTGACGATGAGTTTTTAAGAAAACTATTCGAAATGGAGGTTCCTGAAATTTACGACAATATTATTGAAATTAAATCAATTGCTCGTGAACCCGGCTCCAAAGCAAAAGTTGCTGTTGTTGCAACTGATGTTTCGATTGATCCAGTTGGTTCGTGTGTAGGTGTTAGAGGTAGTAGAGTAAGGTCTATTACTAACGAGCTAAGTGGTGAGAAGATTGATGTAATAAATTGGGATAAGAATGTAGCTCAATTTGTAATTAACTCTATGACTCCTGCTGAAATTGCAAAAATTGTTTTTGACGAAGAAGGGAATAGAGTAGAAGCTGTTGTTCCTGATGATCAGTTAAGTATGGCAATTGGTAGAAGAGGTCAAAATGTTCGTTTGGCTTCTAAAATAACTGGTTGGGCTATTGATGTTATGACTGAAGAGCAAGAATCAAAAAGAAGAAGCGAAGAATTCACTAACACTACAGAACTTTTTGTTAGTAATCTTGGTGTTGAAGAGGTGATTGCTCAACTACTTTCAGCGGAAGGTTATACTTCAATAGAGCAGATTGCTTATTCTGAAGATGATGTATTATCCGCAATTGAAGGATTTGATGCAGAATTAGTTACGGAACTTAAAAATCGTGCTATAACGTATCTTGAAAAGCAAAATGAAGATATTATTGAAGGTCTAGAAAAGCTTGGTGTAGAACAAGAATTACTAGATTCATTAGATCTTCCACCAGAATATATTTTGAAACTTGCTGAATTTGGTGTAAAAACAATTGAAGATTTAGGTGAAGTTACGCCTGCTGAGTTTAGGGGTATAGTTCCCGAGACTGTAATAAGTTCAGAAAATATCGAAGCTTTGATTAATTTTGCAAAAGAGCAATATGAAGAAAACGAGCAAGAGTAGTAGATTATTTGAATTTAGTTTAGTTATAATTATTTAGAAAAAGAGCGCATGACAGATAACCAAGAAGATAAAAAGGCAAAGAAACTGACGCTAGGCGGTACTAAGCTTAGTTTAGGTAACTATCCTAAAAAGGTTACAAAAACTTTAGGTGGTTCTGGATCTATAGTTGTTGAGGTGAAACGTGGTAAAGCTACTGGAGGAGGGTTATCCTTGAATAAAGGTAGTAATCTTAAAACTAATGCCGATCAAGATAGTAGAAGGATGGCAGCTCTTCAGAGATCAAAAACGGATGGTATTGAAGACGAACAAGTGCAAATTGGTAGCCTCAGTAAATTAGCTGAAATAAATCAAGAGACTGAGGTTGAAAATGATGTTGATACATCTATGCCAGCAGATGAGGCAGCTGCTATAGAAAAAGCATCAACTTCTAGAAAAGAACATGCTAAAAAATCAGTTAGTTTACCAATTAAACCTCAAAAAGAGAAGTTAGAGGAAGAAAAAGCTGCTCCAGCTAAACCAAAGAGCCTTGAGCCTAAAAAGTTAAAGAAATCTGATATCATTCATATGCTTGAAGAAGATTCAGGTAGTGCTCCATTTAAGACAAGGTCACTTGCTTCTATAAAAAGAGCAAGGGCAAAGGAGAAAAGAAAGAATGAAGGAGCTGCTGTAAAAGCTGAAAAAGTGTATCGTGAAGTCGTATTGCCTGAGGTTATAACTGTTGCCGAATTATCTAATAGGATGTCTGAGCGTGCGTCAGACGTTACGCGAGAGTTGATGAAAATGGGAGTTATGGCAACTAGCACTCAGTCAATTGATGCAGATACTGCTGAACTGATTGCAACTTCATTGGGGCATAGCGTTAAAAGAGTAAAAGAGTCTGATATAGAAGATGTCTTGTTAGATAAGGATGATTCTCTTGAAGATTTAAAACAGAGAGCTCCGATCGTTACAGTTATGGGGCATGTAGATCATGGTAAAACTTCTTTACTTGATGCATTAAAATCTACAGATATTGTTGGTGGTGAAGCTGGTGGAATTACTCAGCATATCGGTGCATATACAGTAACAATTTCTGATAATCGTATGATTACTTTTATTGATACTCCTGGTCATGAGGCATTTACTGAGATGCGTACGCGCGGGGCACAAGCTACGGATATTGTAGTTCTAGTAGTTGCTGCGGATGATGGAATTAAGGCACAAACGGTTGAAGCTATTAGTCATGCTAAAGCGGCAGAAGTTCCTATTATTGTCGCAATTAATAAGATTGATAAACCTGAAGCAGATATCGACCGAGTAAAAACAGAATTATTAAGTCATGAATTAATTCCAGAAGATTTAGGTGGAGATATAATAACTGTTGGTGTATCAGCAAAGCAAAGGCAGAATCTTGATAAGTTAGAGGAAGCTATCCTTTTGGTTGCTGAAATGCAGGAACTGAAAGCCAACCATGATACTATTGCAACTGGTGTTGTTGTTGAATCAAAGATTGACCAATCTCGTGGAGTAATTGCAACTGTAATTGTTCAAAAAGGAACGCTTAAGAAGGGTGATATTATTATTGCAGGAAATTCTTATGGAAGAGTAAGAAGGCTATGTAATGATAAAGGGAGAACAATTGCTGAAGCTGGTCCTTCGGTAGCTGTGGAAGTTTATGGCCTTAATGATGCGCCTTCAGCTGGTGATGTATTTAATGTTGCAGAGACGGATAAACAAGCAAGAGATATCGTTGAATATAGACAGCGTAAAGCTCGTGATTTGCAAGTGACTGCATCAAAAACAAGCTTAGAAGATTTATTCTTAAAAGCGTCCGGTGATAATAAAATTAAGGAACTACCTATAATTATCAAGGGTGATGTGCATGGCTCAATAGAAGCTATAATAACAAGTCTTGGTAAAATCGAAAGCGATGAAGTCAAATTAAAGGTTCTGCATAGTGCTGTGGGAGGTATTTCAGAGTCTGATATAACTCTGGCGGTTGCTTCTGGCGCACTAATTCTTGGTTTTAATGTTAGAGCAAATAATGCTGCTAGTAGTTCAGCAGAAAACAATAAAATTGATATTAGATATTATTCAATAATTTATAACTTAATTGATGATATTAAAGCAATAATGAGTGGTATGCTATCGCCAATTATTCGTGAAGTATACATTGGTTCAGTTGATATACGTGAGGTCTTTAATATTTCGAAAGTTGGTAAAGTAGCGGGTAGCTATGTTACTAAGGGAGTTATAAAAAGAGGAGCAGGCGTAAGATTACTTCGAGATAGTATCGTCATTCATGAAGGTAAGCTAAAAACTCTTAAGCGCTTTAAAGATGATGTGAAGGAAGTGAAAGAAGGTTTTGAATGCGGTATAGCTTTTGAAAATTACGATGATATTAAAGTTAGTGATTCTGTAGAGGTATTTGAAATTGTCGAAGAGCAGAAAAAACTATAAATTAAATACGCGTCATAAAGAACAGTCTCAAAGGCAGTTGAAGGTAGCTCAAACCATTCATGCTTCTTTAGTTGAATGTTTCCAGAGAGAAGGAAAGTTAGATTATCGTCTTGATGGCGCTCCAATTAGCATAGTTGAGGTTAATATCAGTCCAGACCTAAAGGTTGCTAATTGCTTTTTTGTTCCATTTAACACAGATCTTTCTGTTGATGAATTGCTAGACGCCTTGGAAGAATCAAAATATGTCATACGCAGTTACATTACCCGCCAAGTAAATCTAAAATATTCTCCCGAGATTCATTTTTATTATGACGAGGGGTCGGAAAATACAATCCTAGTTGAGAAGTTATTAAAGTAGAATATCCCTTTTTATGAGTATTTGATTCGTTTCAATAATAGTAAAATGTGTGTCGAAATATTGCGACAATACAAATTTACAGAATCTGCTAACTCAATACGTAAGTGCAAAGAATTATTTAGGTGCTTACATTACAAGTAGAGTGGGTGGAGATGTGAGTTATACAGAAGATTAGTTATATTTCATCATATTAAGTGCAGAAAAATTAATTTAGCAATTACTTTAATTGACTCAAAAATGGTTTGCTGATATTCCATCGAGAAAA
>JALZUG010000048.1 GCA_023301685.1 Rickettsiaceae bacterium | reverse complement strand
AATTATATATATATAATTTTTCATTCTTTGTCATATTATACCACTCTAATAGCATAAGAGCAGCTATAATATATACTAGAACAGTAAATATTGGTCTATACAGAAAGAGACTAGATAGAAATATTATTGCTAGAATTGATCCAGATATTGATCGTTTGAGTAAATTTTGTTTATCCATAATTATCTTGTTCCGAAGTTTCTTTTTCTCTGTGAATAATTTTCAATAATTTGATTTAAATCTTCTTCATTAAAATCTGGCCAAAATTTATCTAGAAAATATATTTCTGCATACGAAATTTGCCACAAAAGAAAATTACTAATTCTATGAGTTCCACCAGTTCTAACTAGTGCATCCACATCTGGCATTTTAGGATCATATAAGAATTCTTTAAAATTATTTTCGGTAATTTTTTTAGTGCCTGAATTAATGGCCTTTTGACAAGCATTAGCAATTTCTTCTCTAGCTCCATAGCTAAAGGCAATATTTACTGTCATTTCTGTATTATCTTTAGTAGTTTTCATTGCTTCTTCAATTTTTTTTACAAGAGGAGACGGGAGCTTGCTCAAATCTCCAATAACTTGAAGTTTTATTTGATGCTTTTGAAGTAATTCAGTTTCGCTCCTAACATAATCATTTAGTAAGCTTATTAGCATGGACACTTCTTTGATAGGTCTTCTCCAGTTCTCTGACGAAAAAGCATATAAGGTGAGGTATTTTACATTTAGTTTTAACGCATATTGTAGAATTCTTTTTGCATTTTCAGCGCCAACATTATGCCCTTCAGATTTTGTCTTTCCATTTTTGACTGCCCAACGAGCATTGCCATCCATGATAATCGCTAAATGAGTAAGATTATGTTGCATTTTTTATGATTTAATTGGTAGTTTAATTCTTACAAGTAGACCTTTAAGTTTTTTACTATCTTCTAAATTAATTGATCCAAAATGACCAGTTATAATTTCCTTAGTTATCGCAAGCCCAAGCCCAACACTGGCTATGCCATCTAAAGATCGAGACTTATCAGCTCTATAAAATGGCTTGAAGACTAGCTCTTTATCTTCTTCATTAATGCCAGTTCCATTATCTTCAATTATAATAAGTACATTTTCTTTCTGAGAGTATACAGAAATTTCTATTTTTGTAGAGTATTTTAATGCATTACTTACTATATTGGCAATAGCTCTTTCAAATGAATGGGGTTTTATATTTGTTCTAATAGATTTATTTTTTATATTTATAGGTATGTCATATCCTGACCATCTGTTTTTAATAAAACCTGAAATCCATTTTCCGATTTCAACTTCTTGGAATTCTTCTCCTCCTTCTCCTCGTGCAAAGTCTAAATATGATGCAATCATCTGTTGCATGCTGTTAATATCGTATGCAAGCTCTTCTTTTTCTTCTGATTCATCCATCAGTTCTACTTGTAGTTTCATCCTAGTAAGAGGTGTTTTTAGATCGTGCGAGATCATGGCAAGCATCTGTGTGCGCTTTGCAGTTTGACGTTCAATTCTATCGCGCATTTTTAAGAACGCAAGTCCAGCTCTTCTTATTTCTTTTGCTCCAGAAGGTTTATATGTAGTTGCTTTGTTTCCCTTGCCGTAATTTTCTGCAGCTTTCGTTAGTTCAATAATAGATTTAATCTGGTTTTTTGAAAAAATCAACGATACGGTAAGAAGCAATATTGTTAGGAAAAATATCCAAAGAACAAAAATGTATGTTGTTGGATTAAGAATAGATTTGTATGGAAGATGGATGATAAGAACATCCTTACTTTGTTGCAAATATAAACGTATATCAGCTGCACTATCCATAATTATATTACCTTGTTTTCCAGTAATACGCTTTAAAATATCTTCAAAAATTCTTATTTCTTCAGTGTGTTTTTGACTGTTATTTGGAATTACAGCATTTTTAATAAATCTATATTCGAGATTTAAGTATCTTCTTTTTTTATTTTCAATTTTTGAATATTCGCCAGACTGAAGCAGGGAATCTATCTCTTTTACTACGAACCCACTATTATGCTGTGCTACATTGTACCAATGTCTTTGATAGAAGAGATATACAGCAATTGATTGTCCAATAAGAATAGGGATAATAATTATTAGAACAAACCTAGTGAGCAAAGTTTTTGGAAAAAAACGTTTTTTAAAATTCTTATGTATAGAGAACATACCCTTTATTTCTAATAGTTTTTAGGTATTGCGGATTTCTAGGGTCGGACTCAATTTTATTTCTTAACCTGACTATTTGAACATCAACAGATCTTAAATTTAATCCTCCCAATTTTTCCGAAAGTTCGTCTCTTGAGATTGCGTTATTATTTGCAGAGATTAGAATGTTGAGCAAGTTCTCTTCTGATGAGCTAAGCTTGATACTTTCGTTATTTTGGGTAAACTCTTTTGTTATTAGATTATAACTATTATTTCCAAAACGAATTAGCTGTTGCTCTTTCTTATAAAGATTATGTGAATTTATTAGATTATTTATTCGAAGTAATAACTCTTTTGGTTCAAAAGGCTTTGTTAAATAATCATTAGCTCCAGATTCAAGTCCTTTTATTCGGTCCTCAGGCTCAGACAGTGCAGTTAGCATTACAATTGGCATAATGCTTCCACTTTCCTTAATTTTAACTGCAAATTCAAGCCCTGTTATTTCAGGCATCATGACGTCTAATATAATTAGATCATAGTTAAAATTTGCAAGTAGTTCTATTGCTTCATTAGTAGATGTACTAGTGGATACTAAAAAGCCTTCTTGAGAAAGAAATTTCTTCAAAAGTTTTAGTATTCTGTTATCATCATCGACAACAAGGATATGAGGTTTATTACTCATAATGCTATTTTATTAATGTTGAAAATAAGCTTCAATAAATAATATAAACTTTATTCGAGTAATTGACTAGCTCTTTATTATGTAATTATTAGATTCAAAGGGGAGTAGAGAAAATGGATTTTAATTTATCAGAAAAACTATCAGATTATATATGGATAAATGGAAAAATGATTCCATGGGACGATGCAAATATTCATGTTTTGACTCACAGTCTTCATTATTCAGGAGCGGTATTTGAAGGAGAAAGAGCTTATGACGGAAAAATATTTAAACTAATAGAGCATAGTAGTCGCTTAATTAAATCGGCTGAAGCAATGCATTTAAAAGTAAACTATTCAGTTGATGAGATTAGCCAGGCATCAGAAGCTATTTTAAAAAAAAATAATTTAAAAAATGCCTATGTCAGGCCATTAATTTGGAGAGGAGCAGAATCTTTGGGTGCATATAATCCAGTTTTAACTACTAATTTATTAGTTTTGGCTCAAGAATCGAACCCAGCTTTTAAAAGTGGAATTAGATTAATTGTAACCCCTTGGAGAAAGGTAGGAGACGATGCAATGCCAACTCAAAGTAAATCTTCTGCGCATTATTCAATGTTATCGATTTCTCAAAAAATTGCCCAAGATCAGGGGTATGATGATTGTCTAATACTTGATAGATATGATGACATTGCGGAATGTAGCACTACAAATATTTTCTTTGGCAGAGAAGGTGAAATAGTTACTCCAATTGCTGATAGATTCTTAAATGGTATTACTCGTCAAACAGTTATTGAGATGGCAAGAAATATAGGCATAAGGGTTAAAGAAGAAAGACTAATGCTTGAAGATATCAAACATTATGATGCATGTTTTTCAACCGGGACTTCAGCTGAAATTCGCGGCATATCTGAAATTAATACAGGTGCTGGAAATTTAGACTTTCCTAATCATGAGTTAGTAAGTAAATTACAAAATGAGTACGGGAAATTAGTAGGCAAAAATCTATGAATTTAAATATATTTGATGGCACAATCACTGCATTAATTACGCCTTTTAGCAAAGGAAAAATAAACTTTGCATCATTCGAGTCCTTAATAGATAGGCAAATAGAATCTGGAATTAATGGGATAGTAATTGGTGGATCAACAGGTGAGGGAAGCAGCCTTACAGGAGATCAATATTTTGAATTGGTAAAAGCTGCATCTGAGTATGCGGGTAATAGAGTAAGTATATTTGCTGGAGTTACCGCAATTGGCACTAATGAAGCCCTTATAAAACTTGAGAAATTATCAAGTTTAGATGTGAACGGAATTATGTGTACAGCACCTCAATATATTAAACCAGAGCAAGAAGGTTTATTTCAGCATTTTAAATCAATTCATGATGCAACTACTACACCTTTAATGCTATATATTCATCCAGGAAGAACGGCTTGTGACTTTTCAGATGATACAATATTTAGAATTATGGACCTTGAAAGGTTTTTAGCTATCAAGGACGCAACTTCAGATCTTGAAAAACCTCTCCGCATTCTACCAAAAAGTGATATTAATATGCTTACGGGAAATGATAGTGCTGCTTTATCATATTACGCAAATGGTGGAGCTGGCTGTGTATCAGTTATTGCCAATATTTTTCCAAAATTATGTAAACAAATTGATAGTTCATGGAAAGATGGTCAAATTGGAAAGGCTCTTGTTATTCAGAGAGAATTAACTCCTTTATATACTTCTATTTTTGCAGAGAGTAATCCTATCGGAATAAAATATGCTGCATATAAATTAGGTTTATGTTCTGATGAAATTTTACTACCCTTGACTTTTGCTAGTAAAGAAACAAGAGATAAAATTGATATTGAATTAGAACGTCTAAAGGATCTTGAAGAAAATGTCTAATATATTAAAAATTGTTGCAAAAAATAAACGCGCACAATTTGATTATTTCATTGATGAAAAATTTGAAGCTGGGATTATTTTAACTGGTAGTGAAGTAAAGGCAATCCGTGAAGGCAAAGTCGCTTTGGCAGATAGTCATGCAGCTCAAGATAGTGGCGAATTATATCTTTATAATTGTCATATTAATGAATATGAAAAAGCGAATAGATTCAATCATGCAACCAGAAGACCAAGAAAATTGCTCCTTAAAAAGCGAGAAATACAAAAAATAATTGGTAAAATAAAATTAAAAGGGTACACTTTAATGGCACTCTGCATGTATTTTAATAAAAAAAATATTGTAAAAATTGAGCTGGGCCTTTCGAAAGGTAAAAAACAGCATGATAAAAGACAGGCTATAAAAGAAAAAGACTGGCAGAAAGAACAAGGACGTTTAATTAGGGATAAACAATGAATTTGAGTCCAGATTATTTAATTGAAAGAAAAAGAAATAAAAAGCAATTAGCGAAGTGGAAAATCTTTTCGTTGCTATTGATTGTTGCATTAGCAGCTTTTGTAGGAGGGAATTATTCTTCAGATTTAAACCTTCCTTCTGCTTCTATGCAAGGGACAGAGCATGTGGGAAGAATTAAAATTAGTGATATCATTTCAGATGATTTAGATAGAATTGAAAATTTGGAGAAGATTGCTGATAATAAAAAAGTAAAAGCATTAATTTTGCACATTAATTCTCCAGGTGGAAGCGTAGTTGGTTCAGAAATGTTATATAATAGCATTAGTAAGCTTTCAAAAACTATGCCTATTGCAGTGGTTATGGGTTCAGTTGCTGCATCTGGTGGATATATGGCAGCTCTTGGAGGCGACTATATCATTGCACATAACGGAACAATAACTGGTTCAATAGGTGTTCTTATGCAATCTGCGGAGATTACAGAACTTGCTGATTTTGTTGGTGTAAAATTTACAAATTTTAAATCAGATGAATTAAAAGCAAACCCAAGCTTTACAGAAAAGTTGACTCCTGAAGCTTATCAGGCAACAATGGATAGTATATACGAGGTATATGACTATTTTATTGAATTAGTTGCGTCAAGACGTAATCTTGATATTGAATATGTTAAAAAATTGGCAGATGGAAGAATATATTCTGGGCGCCAAGCGCTTGACTTAAAACTAATAGATGCGATTGGGAATGAAGATACAGCTAGGAATTGGCTTGAAAAAGAGAAAAATATATCAAAAGATCTTGCAGTACACGACATAAAGCTTAGACCACGTGAAAAATTTATTGATGTATTGCTTGAAGATTTTAATTCAACTGTTTCAAACCTTTTTAGCAATAGTTTTAAGGGATTAAAATCAATTATGTAGGCACATGAAATGGCAACAAAAAAGGATTTAGTTGATAATTTAGTTAAAAAACTTAATTACTTAAGTCAGCAGGATGCTGCGTTTGCTGTTGATTGCATTTTAAATTACATAAAAGATGAACTGGCAAAAGGCAATCGCCTTGAGCTTCGTGGTTTTGGCAGCCTTTCAATTAGATCAAGAAAATATGCAGAGCGTGATGAAGAATACAAGACAGTGTATTATAGAATGTCTAAAAATATTCAGGATGATTTGAATAAGTAATTGTAAGCTTATTTTTGTAGAATATTCAACTAGCAGATTGCTACGTTGCCTTATCCCTCGCAATTTCGTCATCACGAGCGTCAAAGCA
>JALZUG010000047.1 GCA_023301685.1 Rickettsiaceae bacterium | reverse complement strand
TCTTATTTATAAATAAGAAAAATTCTAAACCCCTATTCCATCAAGATTATTAAGAATAAGCATCATCAGGAAAAGCCCCCAAAGCTAAAGGCTGTAAATTAGTAAATTCTAAATCTAACTTTTCTGAAATAATCGATAAAACTGACGCATATTTATCATCTTCTGGAATATTCTCAGAAATATCTTTTAACGCTTCAATACACTTTCTAACTTGATTTAATTGATTATAAACTTTAATTTGTTGTTCGGTAGGCATAATAAACTCCATTCTAGTTTGTTGTGTTTACTAGCGACTAGGATGCTCGAACATCTTAGTCGCAACTTACTTTACTTAACCACAGCCAACGCGATAAATCACTTCAGCTGCAACTAAACAAATTACATCACCGCAGAACGATGAATTAATTGTTTTTCAAAAGCAAAATAAGGTATTTCTGCAGGTTTAGCTTCTAAAATTTTAATTAAAGGAACAACGTTTAGTTTCTTTGTAGATTCAGGACGTAAATCAATATTTATCCCATAAGCTTTAAGCTCAAGCCTATGCCTGTTATAAGTTGCCTTGGACATTAAATCCCTTAAATCATGTCCTTCAACCCATAATGTATAAGTGGATTTTAATTTGTTTGGTAACCCGATCATCATTTCATCAGATAATGCTATTTGTTCACTCATTTCGACCTTCCTTAAATATTCGCTAAATACAGTTCTTACTTTATTAATTGATAGGTCTTTAACTTTAAATATATCTAGCTGTTGAAGTTGCTTACTTAGCAACCTTAGTTCTATGCGGAGTTTATTATCAACCCAGCTTTCAATGCCTAGACCACATAATTCACGTGGTATACGCCCTCTTTTCGTTTGTATTTCCTCTGCTTTACAATAAAATTTTAGTGCCCAACGTTTAGAGTTTTTACCAAAATATAACGTTCCGCCTTTAGTTGATGGACGTCCATGTCTTGTTTTAGCTTTATATTCAAGTGCTCGTATAAATGCCAGAACATCAGAACGACTAGGTAAAGAATATGAATAATTAATATCAACCATTTTCAATTCATAATCACCAATTCTTACTTGATGTAATTCTTGTAAAGTTGGCTGTAAATTATGCTGTTTAACAATAAGATCGAACAAGTCTGACATTAAAGAAACAATGTCATCACTACCAAAAACATTATGGCCCTGCAGAAATTTTGATGGATTACCATTAACCCAAAGATGTGTTGCCATACCATCACCAGTACCACCAACACTTTTTATAGAAACTGATTTTTCATAGCTACCGGTTGCTTGAATTCTTTTTGGAGAAGACCACTCAACTTCACCATCTGAAGTGATAGAAACGACTTCACCCGAGTTAATCGGGTGATGAGTTATTGGAAATAATACTAAGCCCCAATCAATCATTTATAAACCAAAACGACTCAAAATGAGCCAAAAGGTGCATATTATTAACCTTTGCACCTTTAAAAAATAAAACATCCCAAAACCCTGTCAATACCCATTAGTGACAATTTAAACATACATTCATGGGGTCTTCAATCTTAAAGGGTAAAAAAATGGGGTATACTGAACATTAATGGGTATTTGAATCCCTAAAAATACTATTAAATGGAGACATTCATGAAAATTGGTGAAAGAATAAGAAAAATAAGAAATAACAAAAACATGACCGTTAAACAATTATCGGAATTAAGTGGTGTAACTGAGAAAACAATTTATAGGATAGAAACTGATGAAGTTAAAGATCCGAAAGTATCTAGCATCGAGCCAATAATCAAAAGTTTACAATGTAGCGCTGATGAAATACTTACCAATATGACAGATAAAGACAGATTCGGTGAATTAAAAAGCTCATTTATGGAGGCAAGTCAATTAAGTATTGAAGATCAATTAATGTTAATAAAATTAATCAGCAGAATAAGCTTAGCATCACAAATAGAAGAACAACTAAATAAATTAGGAAGATAAATGGAAGTTAAAAAATTAATAGAAGAAATGAATTTACCAGAACAAACAAAATTTATAGGTTATGCAATCCACTTACAAAAAGAAGACGAATTTTTATTAAACTACGAAGATAAAAAATATATTGTAAATATGTGGTGGACAAAAAGCCCTGAAATAGCTAAAAAATTTAAAAGTATAAAAAAAGCAGAAAAAACAAAAAACAAAATCAAACCAGAAGCAAACATAGTTTTACTATTAGATACAGGTACTCAGATATACGCTGCATTACCCAAGGATTAATCGTAAAAAATGTACATAAAATTCTCTTCAGACAGCCCTCTATTCGAACAAACTGTTGAACTATTAAAACTAGAATACAAAACTACTGCAAATTCAAAAGCAGTACGTATGGCAATAGAAGACTACTGGGAATTAAGTAGAAAAGTTGAACTCATAGAAGCACATAATAGCTCTATGCAATTTGAAATTGATAGACTTAGAGAATTAATAGAAATAAACAAAAGTAGCTCAATAAGCGCAAAAATAAGGCATATGAGAAGCTTTAGAAGCTAAATCAATACACTTGTCTAATTCTGAAGAGTATCGGACATAGTAAGGGTGTATTTATGGAATACAGCGCCCTGAGTCTTTTTGCTCAGATTACTGTATTTAGTTTATACCTAA
>JALZUG010000046.1 GCA_023301685.1 Rickettsiaceae bacterium | reverse complement strand
ATTTATCTGTGAACCAGCATCGTTTATGTAATATTCTTTAGTAACATCATACCCGCATTTTATTAGGATATTAGCAAGTGCATCACCATACACTGCTCCTCTTGCATGACCAATATGCATAGGGCCAGTAGGATTTGCAGAAACATACTCTATATTTACTTTTTCTCCGCCTCCAACATTAACTTCCCAAAAATCTGGATCATCACTCAAGATGCTACGGATACAACTATGCCATTTGTCCGCTTTAATAGTAAAATTAATAAATCCAGGACCTGCCACTTCTATATGAGCTATATATGGAATATCAGATAGAAGGTCTTTAAATTTCAAAGCAATTTCTCTAGGATTACCCCCTTCTTTTGACGCAATAATCATTGCTATATTAGTCGAAATATCTCCATTTAACGGATCTTTCGGAGCTTCTATAGTAGATTGAGACCAAATTGCTTCATCACTACAGATTTGAAGACCTATTCTCTTCAAATCTTTGCCAATTTCTCTAAAAATATTCATAAATCAGTATTTGCAAAATTTAAATTATAAAAAGATTGATATTGCTTAATCGCAAAGCGATCGGTCATACCTGCAATATAATCTGCAATTATAGACATCTTTGCCGACTCACTAGAGTCTGTAATCATGTTTCTCCAGCTAAAGGGTAGTAAATCAATATTATCAACATAAAGTTTGAATAAATCTCTTATCACATTCTTACTCTGCAAAGTGACAGATGCCACACGATGGTGCTTATACACCTTTCTCATCAAAAAGTCTTTTATTAATTTTACTTCTTTAAAAGTGTTTTTAGTAAATTCTACAATCTGGCAATCAAGATTCCTAATATCTAACTCGGTTTTAACATTATGCTCCTTAATATTCTCTTGCGTTTGAAATAGTAGGCTTTCAATGAGATGATGCGTTAATTTTCTTCCTACTTCATATATTAATCTCTCATCATTAATATCATGAAATTCACTTCTAACGTCGTGAATATATTTATCAACAAACTCTATTTCTTCTAAGTCACGATATGACACTATTTCAGCTTTTATACTATCTTCAAGATCATGACAAATATAAGCAATATCATCTGATAAAGCCGCAACCTGTGACTCAGCCGAAGAACGTTTACTTAAGTCCAAACTATGCTTTGCATCATATTCAAATATATAAGAATATGCATCGCTTTTCTCAACTGGTCCATTATGCTTAACTATCCCCTCTAAAACTTCCCAAGTTAAGTTTAGACCATCATACGCAGCATATTTTTGCTCAATACTAGTTAAAATCTTAAAAGCATGTGCATTATGTGAAAAACCTTCATGATCTTTCATACATTCATTTAACACATCTTCACCAGCGTGACCAAATGGCGTATGACCAAGATCGTGAGCAAGCGCTACGCCCTCTGCTAAATCTTCACATAAACCTAAAGCTTTCGATAGTGATCTTGCAATTGAAGAAACTTCCATTGAATGCGTCATGCGATTACGATAATGATCACCTTCGTGATTAACAAACACCTGAGTTTTGTACTGTAACCTTTTAAAAGCATTCGCATGAATAATACGGTCTCTGTCGCGTTCAAATTCATTTCTATATGGTGTTGATTTTTCAGGATGTATCCTACCTCTACTATTTTCCGGCAAGCAAGCATAAGTTTTTAGCATATTAATCCCTTGAAAAATTTGTTAATAATCAATATATTGATATATGCGAATCATTTCAATTAGTTTCTCTAATAAGCGATAACAATGAATATAGAAATTACAACAGCTGCAGCTAAAAGAGTTAAAGAGCTCATTTCAAAAGATAAAAAAGATATGGTAGCTCTCCGAGTTTCTGTCGATGGAGGTGGATGCTCAGGATTTATGTATCAATACACTTTAGTAGAAAAAATTAACAATGATGATTTCATCCTAGAAAGCAATGATGTCAAAGTTGCTATCGACCCACTCTCACAGCAATTCCTACATGGCTGTAAAATCGAGTTTATCCAAGAACTTGGAAGCAACTTCTTCCAAATCACCAACCCCAACGCCAGCGCAAAATGCGGCTGTGGAAATTCCTTTGCTGTCTAGAGCACAAGAATATACTTTTGATCAGACTGTATCGTTTTACAACAAATATTTAAGTAATTCAGCATTCTCGTATTATTGATAATATCTCAAATATTTTGCATTTTGTACAAAAATTTGTTTTAGGTACTTTTATCACAAAATCTAGTTAATTTGCTATTTGGCATACAAAAAAAAAATATATATATATATAAGGTTAATTCATGGCTTGATACTATTAATTCATTAAAGAATTAATATGGTAATAAAGAGTTATGAAACTTAAGAACAACATCCAAAATTATTTGAACAAGAAAAGCAACCAAAACAGAAAATGGTTATCAACCACTGCATTTGCAGGGTTAGTAATTGCTGCTACTAATTCTCTCTTTATTAGCCAAGCAAGTGCAGCAACTTATACTGCAGCTGATAATGGTAAAACTATTGATACTAGTACACTTGTGGGGCAGACTAGTAATTTAGGCGCAGAGGGTGTACGTCTGGATGGGGTTAGTAATATAACTTTTAATGCAAACAGTGTTGTAAATACTAATAACAATAATTCTAATGGTATTCTTGTTAGAAACTCTTCAATAGGTATATTTGATGGTGATATTGTAAGCAATAATAATAATGCCTTCGGAGTATTTGTTAATTCATCAGATGCTACATTTAAAGGAAATATTACAGCAGAAGATAACCTTGTTGGCTTTCTTATAAATTTTGCTGCTGTTGGTAATATTGATGGAGTTGTTATTACAAAGAATAATAATATCGGTATACGTATTGTACATAGCGATACAAAAGCGACTTTTAATAATACCGTACTTGCTACTGGCAACAATGATCATGGAATTCAGTTATTTAATGGAGCACCAAGCGTAACATTCAATGGAGACGTAACAGCCCAAGACTTACATTTTCAAGGCTCAACAGGTACAGCGACATTTGGAGATGGAGTAACATTTGATGCACCTGTGACAACAGACACAGCCAATCAAGGTAATCTTGAGTTCACTGGAGCAATAACAATCAAGCAGCAGATAGGAAGCGGAGCATTGCCTTTAGCTGAGGTGCGCTTTTCTAGTACAGACAAAACAAAGACGGTATCAGTTAATGAAGATATAACAGCGCAGAATGTGCATTTGGGTGGAGCGACATTTACGATAGCGGATGGAAAGACGATTACGAGCACTGGTGCTGCAACAACGCATTTGAAGAATAC
>JALZUG010000045.1 GCA_023301685.1 Rickettsiaceae bacterium | reverse complement strand
AGTATTTTCTCGTTTTTTTCCTTATAAAAAAGCACGTTTGATTTGAGATTGATTACCGGCATTTCGCGCTCCGTTTCCCGCATGACTCTTTACGTTCATTCCGTTGTTTACGAGGTTTAGTTACAACAAGTGCGAGAATAGTTCCGTACCGGCGTTTCACAAGCCGATTCTATACTGTCCAGTGCGAAGATGTTTTTATTATCGCATGCATGCATATGTTGTTATTAGTGTTTTTACAAAATATGTGTCTCCTGTTTTTAATTTCCTCTGCTTATGTTCTGATTTCCTGTAAAATCTGAGACATTCATACGTGCTTATTGGATCGTTGGGACATGTCGAGGATGACCCGCACTTAATTCTAATGCAGTTTTTCAATGCAGTTTTTACAGACATGCTTCGACAGGGACTGATTTTTCGACGCGTCGAGATGTCATTTCGTTACAAAAAAACGGTCGTAAAACTTTCTTTTCTATTAGGGTATCAGAACAGTAGGTAGAGTTTTATAAAAATAATAAAACAACAACAAACTAGACACAATAATTGTAGCGGGTTTTTTTTAATAAAAACGGCTTCATATTACTTCTTTATTTCCTATATCACAGAGAATTATTTTTTATATTGATCGAAATTAGGGATTGGTCGTGCTATTACACTGTGGTTATCGACCATTATTTTGATATCTTTTTGTTGTTCAATATTCCATATAGCCCAATTGTATTCCAGGTCCGTAAAGTCACGATCGTTCTTGTCACATAATTTAGATATTAGGTCCATAGTTACTTTTGATTTCCTTATGGGCAAGTCTGGGAAATCAGGATTTATTTCTTTCACACCTAAAATGTCAAATTGCGGTCCAATTATTGTAGATATGCTTCTGACTCGGTCAGTATTCTGGAATACTAAATAGAAAAAAGGATAAAATTTTAGGGTTACTGATCATGTAATATAATAAATAATGTTTCTTACGGAAGGGCTGTCTGTTTCTTAATCTCCCATGACATTGGATTGGATTGGGAGGGAGAGTAATCCTGAGTTCATATGAGTCCAAATCTTTTTCCATTAAATCAATTATGCGGAGCAGTTGTGTTGTTTTTTTCTGGGCATTGATTATCGTTCTTCGTTCTTCAGCCATTGCTAACCATGTCAGGTCTTGAAATTGACAGCTAAACGTTGAAGTGTCATTCTTCATTCGTTTATTAATAGACGAGTTTTCTACTTTTTCTTCCATTTTTAAAAAACAATTTTACTCACAAACGATTAAGACTGATGTAATATACAGTTATTGTGTTCAAACACAACTGGAACAATATTCGATTACAAGTGGCATATTTATTGAAAACAAATGTTATACATATACTTACTTCAATCTAAGAGTGGTTTATACAAATACCTTTCAGATAAATCTTATTCAATATTGAAACATGCCCATTCATCAATATGCATCTGTTTTCTTTCCTCGTAAAGTCTATTACTACTACGTACTGATCCGCATTTTGTGTTTTTATGCAAATGTTCTTCGATCCTATTTTCTTTCTTTGTATAGAATCCGCAGTGATAACATAAGTATCGTATTTTAACAATAAACATGCCAGTGCAATTATGTCCCCTCCATGAATCTGAGGCACATTCGTTTCTACAATTCGCACAATATGACATAAGTTGACACTCAAAAGGTTTAAACGGTTTTAGTTCCCGAACAACTATAAGTAGTTCTTTTATCATGTTTTAGTTTTTCAAAACCCGTTCACAAATCCTTTTTCAATATCCACAAGATGTTGATAGTATGAAAAAACTTTGCTTCTTATTTCTTTATCAATTTGGTTGAACTCTGGATGCGCACACCATTCATCTTGAAACTTAGTTTGAAGTTTAAAATACAATTGGTACACTGTGTTTACGCAACAATTGACTTGCCCAATTCCAATTCTTATAAATGTAAAATAGAAATAAAAATCCTGTTACTTTACATTAAAGATCATTTCACTGTTAAACTCACGCAATCTCTTCTTCCTCACCATCTGTAACGCGATGTTTATCACGAAGCGAAATTAGTTTCGCTAAAGTATGGTCATATTTATGTTTTGCTTTTTCTGTTGCATTTTTTAGTTCCTCCAACAATTGAGAAAAACTTAGATTAGCTTCTGCCATATTTTTTAATACACAAATGATTTGTTAGACTAGTAATCAACTTTATATATAGTAAATGTACAGCTGTTTATTAAATATGGTTCGGAATCTCTGAATAATCAACATCATCAAACGTTACACCAATTTCTTGTAAATATGCGTATTGTTGAAGTAATGTGGTCCCAGTAATTTGTCCATTAATATAAACAATCAATTTAGTGTGTAATAGCGTGTCGTAGTAGTAGGCATACATGCGGAATTTTCCAACAGATAACGTTTCTTTGGCCCAGTCAATTAATTGTCTCGCCAGCGAGTCCCGCGTACTTCTCCATGGATGCTCTTGTTGAAGTTTGAGAATTATATTATTCATTTTGTAAATCTTCCTTTCAATGGATAATAGATCGATCCTAAAAAAAAGTGTGATATAATTATAGCATACCATATTACATGCACTTATATCAGAATGTTTTACTTACTCAATAAGGTTACGTTGTGAAAAATCAGGATCAAGATAGATGCGCCGTAAATGGTTTTGTTTAGAAATGGCATTTTCATACCATTCCATATATTCTGTACGTAATATTGACAGTTTTTCTTTTAACGATTCAAAATGGATAATTATTAAAGTAATTCTTTGGATTCGTTCGTTCTGGTCTCCAAAAGTCATTTTTCTTAACTGTTGTTTTGAGAATTAAAGAACGTTAAAGCATGTACGACATTAGCATAGGATTTTGCATTATTGTATTATAATATATTATGTGTTTTTTCTCTTAAAAGTACTGATATAAAAATTTGAATATTTTCAACTAGAAATTCAGGTGCTGTCCCGTCTGTTTTTAAAAGTCTAAAAAGAATGTGATTCACATCGCTCCCTTGAAGCGAATGAAACTCTAGATGTTTAGGTTCATACAATATATAGGGGAGATTAAGCATACTTTGTTCTTCTCTAGGAATAGGTATATTTGTTAAATATTTACCATAAACATTTCCTACTAGACTAGGGTTTACACCATCACAATATAATAATAGATTTTGTGGAACTAAGAAACTTTCATTAATTTTCCGTCTAGTGCTTAAATGTTTTTTATAAGTTGATGGAATAGCGCCATATCCATTGTTAAAATATATACCATCATTATCAAAACCAAGAACGTAAATTAATTCTTCGGGAAGAATAACTAAATATATATTATTTGGCACATCTTTTTCTTCTTCTTTGAGTGTATTCGTAGCAACTTGATCTTGAGATGGTATGATTTTAATAGATAGATATTCATCTTCATCTTGTTCTAATTTTCCAACAAGTCCAATTTTTTTGGCAGCGCTTTTTATAACTTCGTCGATAGAATGAAGAAGATCGACAGTTGTGTAATTATTATCATATTGAAAATGAACTTGCCCTTTCTCTTTCTGACTTAAGTATTCATCCCATGTATGTATGTCAAATTTTTGTAGATAGTCATCTGCATTTTTGATTATGGTAATAGTAAACGTCCCAGACGGATATTTTTTAAAAAGTGGGATAAAACTGATTCGATTAACAGCCATTTCCCACGGATTTTGTTGACCATCTTGTACGAGAAGGGTAGGAAACTCAGTAAAAAAGTGGCAAGGATCTTGAGCTCCATTTGTTATATTAATACTATACGATTTACGTATATTCTTCATTTTCTTAAATTTCAATACAGCTATTGAAGGTTGTGCAACTGATCTATAGATTTTATCTCCATCTGTGTTTCTTATTTTAATGCTAAATTGATTGATTTCTGGTGACAATAAATTGAAGTACTCTTCTGTTTGCGGCTCAAAAGTAATGAATTCGCCTTTAATTTTCTCTTGGGGAGGGATAAAAAAAGAAGATAAATAACGCTTATTTCCAAACTGTGGAATTATTTCTTCACATTCAACAAATAATGTATTTGTCTCATTAAATAGTTTGATTCTGTCTTTAAAAATCTCTGTTGATTGTTTGAGTAATTGACGCATGGATTCTTTTAAAATAACACGATTATCAGGATCATTTAATTTTTGTCTCGCTCTCATAAAGGTGGCTGTAAATACTTCAGCTCGTCTTTTAATAGATTCTCTTTCTTCCATTAATCTTGGGTCATCTGATGCAGTAGTTAAAGAAATCGATTGTAAACACACGCGCCAGTTTTCATCTGGTGGAAATCTCAATGTTCGCGCTAAAACATTGGTAAAATCAAAGACAGTATTATTTGGAAATATGTCAGTACTTGCATTAGACAGTAAAGTCACTGTGAATTCATCTGTTTGTTGATCCATTATGACGTATATAAGAGACAGGTGTATTGATTGTGCTTAAATAATATCTGCCATTTTCTGCCACGTATTTTCTGAATGTGGGAATCCTTCCCATTTTACCAACCCCCATTCTTCATTATTTATTTTCTTTTTTTTTACAATTTTTTCAATTAAAAAAATATTGCCTTCAACTAACGATAACTCTTCAGCATAAAAGTTACCTAATATTCTATTATTTTCTGCATCTATAACTGTATACATTGTAACGGGGAGGTGGTTTAGAACTTGCGAAATCTTAAACACTTCCGTCGTAAAGTTCTTATCATATCCGCGTGCAAACTTATTTTTCCATCGCTGTATTCGAACAAAATCATTTTTTCGAAATTTCATTTTTTTCCCCTTTCTTTGCTTCTGTTTATCAAAAGCTTTTTGGCGATATATAGACATAGCCTCGTTAACTCTGTCTTTATTTTCTGCTAACTCAGCTTCATCTGGACTCATTTTAATAATGCGATGGTGACGTGCATTCATTATGTTTGCAGCACTTTGAAGAAAATCTAGCCATTTTAAACTTTTACCTCCTCTCGCTTCTATATGCTGATAAATCAGTCTTTGTAATGATAAAATTGCACGCTCAACATGCGATGCATGTCCGTCAGAAGGATGAGATATTGATATATTTTGTTCATTCAATATTTTTTTCACGCGCGCATTTAGATATTCAGTACCTCTGTCAATAACTAGACGTGCTTTTTTTGAAAATGGTTTCATTGATTGTAAAATATTCTTAAGTTTGGGAACTAATGTAATGGCTTGTTTATTTTTTAAAGGGCGTACCCATATTTTTCTTGAAAATATGTCTTGAACGACTAAAATGTAAGAATATCCATCATTGTCTCTGATAATGTTTGGGGGGTTTAGCATATGTAATAGATCAGATTGAATAACCTTTCGCTTTTTGTAGACAAAATAGGGATTATAGACACGTACTGGCTTTTTTGCACGATATTTTTGATATGTAGGAATTGAAGGAAGATATTTGTTTAGTAATGCTTGTTTTGAAACATTCGGATTTTCTTTTTTAAAAATGTCAGCTCCTGAGTAAGCAGCAGCACTATTTTCATCGTTCCACTTTTGAAAGATCTGTTGTGCCATAACTGATAAGAATGCTTGGACAATTGAAAAGATGAAAGTCTTTGTTGAAAAGATATCATCCAATAATAGCAGCTTTATATTATGACCTCCACAAGCTTTATATTTTTTGCTTCAATATAAACTGTGGTATTAAATACCTTTTATAAATAAGATGGATTTTTAGATAGTAATCGTTTTTCAATACTACTTGAGTTATAACAAGTGTGAAATTCTTAAATAATTTTTCATAAAAGATGTAGCTACATTGTATTGGCTAAGTTACGACAATGACTGACTCGCGAACTGTTCTTAAGTGTGGGCAAATTGTGATGCCTTTGATGACATTTAAGCGATTGCATCCGGGTGCAATACCACCAAAAAAGACTTTCTTTCTTGATGCAGGCTTTGATTTAGCCACGCCGCATGATGTGACAGTTTTGCCCGGAATTGCTTGTATCGTTCCGACAGGATTAATGATCAAATTACCACACGGTACTTATGGGAGGATAGCGCCCCGATCAGGTCATGCACTCAATGGTGTGGGGGTGGGAGGTGGTGTTGTTGATGGAACATATTCTGGAGAAGTAAGCATTTTAATTTGTATGGAGTATCTCGAATAACTAAACTATTTTTCAGATCAAAATCGTATTATTCAACCACGGATTGGAGTCTGTATTTTTTAAAGCAGGTGAAAGAATTGCGCAACTGATACCGGAACATGTTTCATATCCCTGTCTTGAAGAAGAGTTTGATAAACCAGCCCCACAACAAACGCTTTCTGGAATGATAGCCGCATCTCAATCACCTGATGTTCGAGGAGCGGGAGGATTTGGATCGACTGGGAAATAATATACTTCAAAACTTATGTGAATTATGTTTTTAAAAAATTTGATTGTTTTGAAAAGTCTGATACACAGAATGTTCTTAGGATACCTCCAGTACCTCCCAAAATAACAGAGTATTATCAATTAATAAAACTAAAAAACAATCGTGTGTATTATGTTTATTTACGGCGCATTAAAAATATTAGGTTTAGACATTTTTAGTTTCTTAGTTTTTTTTATACTATTGAATGAAGAAGCAATTCGTTTTTTTGCTGTAGATGGTGGGATAGATTTTTGCATTTTCTTTGTAGGCACAACTTTTACAGGCGCAATTTTTTCTATTTCCTTATTTAATGCGCGTGTACCGGCGCGAATGGATGATTTTTTTAGAGATGAGACTGCTTTTTTTATGGAGGGATCTGTTAAAGCTTTACGTCCTACACGTAATGAACTGGTGAAAATAGGTTTTAAATATCGTAATAATGTGGAAAAAATACCCCCTATTCCACGCCCTCGTTGCAAATATGCGCCTCGGTGGATTGAATGAATCATTTTGGTTTTTTGTTCAACTATATAACACTTAATAAAACATGTAATTTCTTAAATAGTTGTTAGTACTATTTGCTGATCCAAAGATAATGGAGGTGCGGAATATAAAATTACATTGTCGTGTTCAATCTGATTATTTAATTCAATACTGTAAGAATTTGAAAGCTTCTAAATTAACTAAGAAGACTTTTTCTAGTTTCTGTGTTCTACGAGTCGGCAAACTAGTGTTTAATTGTTTTTTTAATGGTTATGTGAATATCACAGGTGTTTATAATGAAGATTCAATTCACAATGCTTTAAAATGTTTTCTTTTTACGATTGATTTAAAGAGTGATTTAGAAATACTTACTCCTTATGTTATTGATAATATAACTGCAAAATGTATATTAATACCTAGACGAACAGTTAATTTAATTAAAAAGAAAATTAATCTAATACAAGACAACAATATTGTCAGTGTAAAATATAATCGTGAACGGTTTCCTAATATGTTTATTAAAACAAAATTCGGAACCATAATTTGGTCACCTAATAATTCCGTAAGTTCTGTTGGTTCAAAAACCAATAAACATTTAGAAGAACTTTACACCATCATTTTACAAATAGATCAAATATGATGTGTTGTGGAGGTTACGAGATATTAGATCACCGTGAAGGTGATTTAATATGTGCTATTTGCGGAAAAACTGAACAGCATCTAAGTAATGAAATTTTTATTTCACAAAAAAATGAAGAACATGAATTCATACAAGATATTTGTGCAAATAATCATATTGTCAAAGCTATCGAACATGAGACCATAAATTTAATAAATAAGGGATCTATGACAAATAAAAAGAAAAACTCTTTTGCTGCGCATTGTTTGTATTTAGCTTGTAAAAAACATGGTGCAGGACGAACTTTATTTGAAATATCAAAAATGTGTTTTATTTCTAGTTCAGAGATTAGTCACTACAATGACTTAAGCGACATAGAACTAGATCCTTGTCAATTATGCGCACGCACTTGCGAGAAATTAGATCTTTCTGATTTTATATTGGTCAATAGAATTGAAAAGTTAAGCACACAATTGTACAAAAATTTGTTGCGATGCAGCCCCCCTCAATCAGCTTTAGCTGTAGCTATTTTCTTGACAACACAACAAAGCAATCTGACAGTGGTACAAATAGCTAACGCATGTGGCATCTCTTCGTCGTCTCTTCGACGTCTATGCAAAGTATATAATAAAGAATTAAATGAAATAATGTCACTTCTTCCAAGTCATTTGAGTAGTGAACCAGTTTATTACAATAAAAAAAATGACAAAAACTAGACGTAGTAAAAGTTTTCCTGCCGACGGTGAATCTTCATCTTCTACAGAGGACTCTGTAGAAGAGTTCGAAGAAAACGAAGAAGCATCTAAGGACGATTCGCCATTTCAAGATGCACAAGGATGGGGAGAAACAATCGAAGAATATTTTGCGGGCGGAACTACGGACATGGACAAATTCGGGGGGCAACAGGTATATTCAGTGTTTAGGGACCATAAAAATGGTAGTCAACTTGCGGACTCTAAAGGCGATAAGAATACGGTGTCGCTTCTGGAGGAGTATCTGGATACAATCCCAAAGGATACCAATAAGTTGTCGTGGATAGCAGTAAAGTGCTTGGAGCTGGCTAGAAAAAATAACAGAAAAAGAAGGAAGAACACTCAACCTCAATCTGATGCAGCAGCAGTTGCATCTTCATCAACGTCTAAAACCCCATCATTACCTCCCTTCAATGTTAGACCAGCTGATGGAGGGTCAGAAGGAAGTCTTTCATCAACAACGGCTGATGTTGTTGCGATGTTAGCTGAACCTACCCCTTCATCAAAAAGAGCAAAACTTGATTTGGTTCCTATGCGTGTAGGAAATGATTTGCCCAAAAGTTTCAAGATTGTCGGGCATAAAAAATTTAAAATGAAAAATGATACCAGCGTCAGCAATTTTCCTGTTACACACGGATTCCAATATGACAATGATAGTTATATCTATCTTGTTAAGAAAAGTTGGGGAAAAGGACCGAAAGCCACATCAAAGTTCTACATTCGCCATGCAAGAAACTATGTTAGGAGAGCAACAAAACAGGAAGAAGTTTACAGCTATGACTACCCACTCGATGTTCATTTTATACTAATCGATCAGTATAAACATCTTTTTGAAGCTTTTGAAAAGACGAATCCGGGCGTTATTGAAAAAGCGAGGCAAAAGATGTCAGAGGAGGATTAACAAAAACAGTTTTTGTTTATTGGTAATAATAAGAGTTATAGTTTATGTATTTACTTTTGTTCTATTTTTCTTTTTTCTTTCTATAAAGGAGAAATACTACTATGGCACAGATAGTTACATGACCATCGTTTCTAAAATTGGACCTAATGGGGAAGAAAAACCTTTTATACGCCATGTGTCAGCAGAAGGACAAGATGATGGAAAAAAGATTATGATGGATACAACAATGGAGACTTGGACTGCTTTGCATCCTGTACTAAACCGACTAATGACAGACTTTAAAACTTCACACCCCAATGTTTTGGAGACGTTAATGCAAAAACAAGAACAATCTACCTCACACCCCAATGTTTTGGAGACGTTAATACAAAACCAAGAAAAGCTTGAAATAACGGAAAAGACGGACGATGAATGAACAATTGGACTATATTTTTTTGTTTTTTTTTATGTTTTTTTAATAAAAATTAAAACATACGCATGTGTACAGTCATTTATTTTTTTATTTTTGGGATCATTTTTTCTAAATTTGATATACATATTTCATCGTTTATATTCGAGTTCGAGTTAATAAAAGGACGTATTTGAAGTGTTCTATTATTAAGGAGTAGATGAAATTTAATAATGGCATGTAAACAATAAAAACCACAGTTTGCAGAGTTCGATGGTTGGATTGAATAGGTTCTTATGTGAGAAGCTTTTATTTTTTCTAAAAAAGTTTGCATTTTAGGGTGCATTTGAGAATAAAGTGTTAGTAAAGAGTCAATAGTTTTTGCTTTATTATGATGCATGATTATTACAATCCAATGTTTTCCTATTTGGGAGGATATGCTTGTATTTACTATAATACAAAATGATTTTCCCAATTTTGAAAGAGGGGGTATAGTATTAGCTGCATATATACCCTTATATAATGGAACATGTAATTTATTCAATGTTGCATTTAAATAAATATTGGTAATGCCAAATGCGTTTTTCAGTGGGAGTAAATCCATTATATTAAATTACTAGGAACGATGATTTGACGGTTATTTATGCCGCCAGTGATATAAAAAGTATCAGTATATGAACATAAAGCTATTATAGTAATACCTTGTGTAAGTGGTTTACTAAATTTTAAGATTAATTCAATCACACCCGTTTCTTTCTCGTGATTATGAAATTGAGCACATCGATCATTTGTAAGATCAAAAGGAATTAAACATCCCCCTTCTTGCATAAATTCTGGTGTGATTAAGGAAGGTGAATTAGAAATTTCTACTCCTATATTATCATAAAAATGACGAGCTAATTGAGTAACTTCGTTTTTAGCAAAATCAGTCTCAATAGGAATGGTTGGTATTGTTATGGAATTCTTTTTCAGTGAAATACTTGACATATTAAAATGTTGGAAGTTAAAATAGTTCTTTTTTGCTTCGCCATTATAAGCAAGCGAATCTACCATAGCAATGATAATACTCTCTGGAAGTTGGCCAACATATAAATCTGACCATAAAAAATTCGATTCATTTGCCATTACTTGTTTTGTACGAACTACGCCACGTGTAATTGGAAAAATTGCTTTTTCTAGTTTGGTCATTCTAGATTCGAATGAAAATTGTAATTTTTTACTTAAAGTTATTCGGTCATATGTCAAATAAAAATCATTCACTTGAATTAGATAGGTCCCTTCACTCGATTGTAAAACAGTATCAGTTTCTTCTAAAGTAAATTTGAAATCTATTGTCACATGCGATGGAATGAGTTTACTTAAAGTCGATAACTCTGTTTGGATGGGTTCGTCCACTATTATTTCACGTGATAGTGCAATAAATTTATGTCTTTTTGCAAAAGCAGCATTTCCCGTTCCAACCACATCCATTTTTCCAGGTACATCAGCTTCATAATAAGATGTTCGTAAATGTCCTTTAGCTGCATCTTTTCCATAAGAACAAAGTGTTTCAATATATGATTTATATCCGTGTGCAGCTGTTGCGATTCGAGTTATGGGTTGAGCTTGTATAAAAACATCTACATTTTTGAATAATGCTTTACTAAACATATTAACAGGAGCAACTTTTGTAACATCATCAGCTGTAAGATCAACCCAATTCCCCCCATCTTTCTTTTTTACTTTTAAATTAGCGCGAAGCCTAAAAGTTTTCGGATCAACAAATGTCACATCCTCAGGCGGTAAATGTACATATAGCGGTCCTTTATCAGATATTGTAAGAGCGCGGGTAAGACAACTTTTTCGCGCTACTATACCTTTTTCAACAGGTTCAGCTTGAAAGAAATCGGTGGCTGAATTATAGCCCCCCTTTCCTGTATCTTCAATCGATGCCATTTTTAATTTTTCTTTTCTTTTTTGAACTTAATCCAATAATCAGATATTGATCTTCTTAAATACTTTTGTTGTTAAATGATATTAGCTTTTTTTCTGCAAGGTAAGCATTTTTTTCTTTTTTTTTCAAAATTCATTTCATTTTCAAGCAGAACGTGATATACAGCTGATCAATGCAGTGCTTTTTCATTTTACTCCTTTTTGGGGGTTTATCCCATTCGTTTCCATTTAGGAATACAGATTTTGCTCAAATACCATTCGCTGACTTAGAACCATTAGAAATCTTGGTCAAAAATCAAACGGAGGGAACTGCTCAACTTGTGCAGGTAAATACAACAAAAATAAGAGAAGTGTAATAGAATAAATATGTATGTTTTATATCTAGATCGGACAACACATGAGCCATCGGTTAACTGAACATTTGGAAAAAGTGGAGAGCATGGACAAGATTATTGAAGCTTCAGATAAACAATTCCAGAAGATTGAACGGGAAATAATTGCAGAAATAAAGAGTAGCTCAGAGGAACTTGCGTTTTCTATTTCTTCTGAATCGACAAAAAAGGCACTAAAGGTAAATTAATTAACATTTAAATGAAAATTTGTTTCGATCAAAAAAATTATAATTGTTATTTAGGCGGAATCGAATATACTGTCAAGATTTGATGAATCAATGGACAAATTAAAATCAATCTGGAAAATAGTTAAGCGCTATGAGGTAGAACTTGAGGAGCTGGAAGAACAATTTGCGTCAGAATTTAATCATTTGGGAGAAAGTTGGTTTTCTTTGTTTGAAAACCACACAAAACTAATGGAGATAACTCAAAACACAACAATGAGTCACATCACTGAAATGAAAAAGAAATTGGGAGTTATGATCTCTACAAATACTGATTTGCTGGAAGTAAGTGTTTGTAAAAAAATTCAAATATACAAAATACCTTTTTTCATGATTCATCCATTTAGTTAGGTGCGGACATTGGAAGTAATATAACTCAACTGAAGGGAAATATGGAGGAACATCATACACTTTTATTTGCTGCAATTGCCAATAGCACATCATCTGCGAATCAGCTTGGCATACCCATTCTCAATAATATAACTGATCTGAAAGAGGAGGTGGAAGAAGATCATTTACTTCTATTTTCCGCAATCGCCAATATTACATCTGCAGAAGAAATTGGTAATATCATCCTCAATAATATATCATATTTGGGGGAGGATATAGAAATGGATCATGCGCTTCTATTATCAACAATTGCTGACGTCATATCATCCACAAAAGACATGTTTGACAATTCAAGTCATTTTGAACAAATAATGAACCTCTCCACATCGATTCTTCATCAACAGTCCAAACTTGATGAGTACTTTAATGTAAGATAAACAAATTAGGGTTATAATTATGTGTACTATAATATTGTCATTTTTTTAGTCATCATCCCAATCACATCAACAAACGGAGGATCTTATTTCCAATTCTACAGCGCTGTTCTCTGATGTTGTTGAACAATGTAATGATGACGTGATTATTGCAATACAACTTATGGAGGAGACATTTCTGGAATCCGCACAAAATATTACTATGAATGACATCAACTCCACTTTTCAATTATCAAACGCAATCCACGAAATGAAAAAAATAGTTCCACAAGCCTTATTGAATTTGGGGGAGCATCTTGGTCAATTATTTCTTGAACAACAACCGGTAAGAAAAAAAGGATTAATACAGACACATTAGATTGTAATCTTTTTTTCTTTTTAGCAATTTACATTTCTTCAAGAGAGTTTGGAAAAAGGCTTTTCATCAATAGCTCAACTATTGATGAGCATTGAAGCGCAGTTTGAGGTTGGATTAAGACACATTTTTTTACAACAAGTAAAACTGTACAATGACACTTTGGCTCATAATGAGATCTCATCTATGATCATAGATACAAACATTCAAGAATTAGGAGTTAACCTAACGATTCTCATTGATACATTATTTCCCCTTTTTGATGAACTGAAAAATGATTATTTAAAACAAGAAGTAAAATTAATGGATAGCATCACCATTGTTTTAGAACAACTCGTCACGTTTAAAGAGAAACATGGGAACAAAACAAACGAAAGCAATGCATTATATACTTCAGCATTTGAAAGAATGACACTTGATTTAATGAGAAGCGAAAATAATTTGCTTAATTTTATTAATACCACAACAACCGAACTTTCTTTTTTTCAAAATATGGAACATAAAAGGTCCCAGATCTCTGATCGATATTTCATTAAATTAGCATTAGGATTGATCTGTTTATCGAGCATTATTGTTACATGTTTGATCTTTTTGATGGGTGGTATCTTTTGTTATTGTTCTAAACACGCAAAGCAAACAACAACAACAAACTCACAAAGCACATGTATTCAAGGAAAAAATAGAGCTGCTTCTGTATTGACAACGAACAGTGAAAATAGAGTCGATTCTGTTTTGACAAACAGAGCCGATTCTATTTTATCTGAACATGATGAAACTAGAGCTAATTCTGTTTTGTCTAGGAATGATGAAAACAGAACTGAGACTGAAAGGACCAGAAATAGAAGTATTGACTCTTCTATTATGGCTGCCCAACCTTCAATTGCATCTTTTGAAGATGTGCCTCTCAATGAAAATCGTACGTTAAAATCCTCACTTGAACATGATAGTGTCTTTAAGTCATTGTTATGTTGTACTAGCTGTAAAAATTCAAACCCTGATGTTTCTTTTCCTCTTAAAGAATTCGCAAATCAGGATAGAACTGTTTATTAATTAGAAAAAGAAATGATAGGGAGATGTGTTTTAATACTACTTACTGTCGTTGAAATCACTATTATGGAAAGTGACAGATCCTGCATTCTATTGGTTCAACTGATCCATAAGGTAGTGTATGTATGCCACAATCCTTTAAATATCGTTTGTCATCTGTTGTTGATAAAGCTACTTTTTTTAATTTTTGAGTATATAGTTGATGATTTTTTGTGCGAATAACATACAAGTCTGAATGTACTGTTTGAATATTTCTTACAACATTTCTGAACGTTTGTAAAGTTAATTGTTCACGAGCAGCTTTAGTAATGCCTTTACAAACGACATGTTCTTTATGTACAGATCTGTCTTGATTTATAACACGTGTGATATAACATTTAGCTTTAAGACCTATAACCTCAGTCATATAATTTCCAGCAGATTCATCTTTAAAAAAACCAGGAACAGCCTTATTTTTTTCAGTGTATCTTGGATGATCTTGGGGGTAATTTGAAAAATCCATACATTTATCAAGTTGATCCAACATTTGGTTTCGGCTCTTGCCCGTTACTTTTATTAATAATGAATCAGTATCTGTAAGTACCACAGATACATTTTCTTTGCCGAGCGATGGTTGGATATAATTATACCAAGAATTGTACATATGGTTTTTAGATATTTCCAATATTGAAAAACCGGTGGCATATAGTCTATCCAGTATCACCATTCCTTTGCGTAAATAAACTGCCACAACATTTTCACTTAATATCCGATGCCCTTTATATAAAGGTGAATTGAAATATTTTGCAAAATTTTTGGGATTAGTACACACACGCACTTCTAAATGATGTCTATTATTTTGTAAAAACTTTCCATAACAAGAGTTCATTATTAACTTATACAACATTTTATCAAAACTACATTTTGCATTTTTACGTTTTTCTGTACATATATCAATAAATTTTTTTAAATAGTTTCTTTGGGTAAACTTTATGCCTCTATGTATTTTGGTCAAAACAATACCTTGCGCAATACAAGTCTGTAAATTTCTATAATGAAGAACATATTTGTTTTTATCATGTACATCAGCAACTAATTTTTTAGAACGGTATAATTTTGCTTTTCGTTTTGTGTGAAGTGTAATCAAACTTTTTTGTGAAAAAGGGGATAAGTCTTCAAATGTCATATCTTTTTGATAAGGGAGTAAAGGAAATGAAGCGAAATCTTTATGTTTATGTGGTGGTATAATTAAATCCACTTCGAGAATAAATCCTTGATCATAATCATATGGAATAGTTGAGATATGTTCTTGTATATGAGAAAGTTCATCAGCTGTACACCATGCATATGAACCAACAGGCATTGGAGAAGATTGAGCAACGCTATATAAATTATTTGCATCTATGTACAGTAATTGATCTTGAATTTTGTCGTCAACATGCTGACCCGGTTCAGTTTCAAAATAGTCAGGCAAATGTACTTCTCTATTAATAACACATGCATGTCCACCCCTTACGTTTCCTTCCATCATAAGAATCATATCTGGATCTGTCATAAGTTCAACTGGATATGGGAGCGTTAGTAACATACAATCATAACCGAGTTGAGGTGTAGAAATATACTTTGTGCAATCTAATTTAAAATCTGAAAAAATACCTGTTCTGAATTTTGTCATGACTTCAATAAGTAAAATAGTATCCAATCTACAATATAAGTGACAATAGTCTAACATATCTGTACACTGAAATTTACTAAAAACACGCTTTCCATGTTTATAATCTACTTTAGAAATATGTTTTTGTGATAAAGAACTAAAGAAGGCAGAGCGTTTAGGGAATACTTTATTTTTCTGCAATTTTGAAATTGATTGAGCCCATTCATACGGGTACACACCTTTTTTTAATAGCATGTCTTTATGTTCACCCGAAAAACGAGGTATTTGATCTAATATAGGAAATGAATGATCAGAATCACGTAAATCATTTACTAATGAATCTAGAGATGAAGGTAAGATCTGGAAGGAATCTATAAACACAATTTTTCCGACGTTTAAAGTTCTAAATTTTTCCATATTATAAGGAATACCACTAACCTCTTTCTCTTTTCCATATTTTAACCCTTGTAGAATAAATTGCGAATCATAGTTTTTTAAATTGTGAATGAAAATAGGAAGATGACGATCTACTGTTCGTTTCCAATTACATGATTTATGTGCTGCTCCTAAATAGTCATTACTATAATGACAATGATCGCGTACTTTTACACGTCCTTTATAATGTGGATTAAATTTTAACTTACATAAATGGCAGACTGTACTATTATTAAAATGTTCCATTTCTTCAATTGTATAGTCTTCCTTTTTTCTATGACGTTGTAAAAGAGGAATATAATTTGTTTCAAGATAGTCTAACGTAGTAAAGAATTTCTCCATCACATTAAAATGATCAGATTCTGTTTTTTCAAATATTAATTTCCCATAAACGTCAACTAACGATATTGAATAAGTTGTAGGGACTTGATGATGCAAAGAAGTTGTGTTATGTTTACAATACTCAATGTCACCTTCATCTTCACAATTCTTACAATTATACCGTAAACTATTTTCTTGTCTTGTTATAGGAATCATGGACGCTTCAAAATCGCAACAACCAAAAATTGGCTGGCA
>JALZUG010000044.1 GCA_023301685.1 Rickettsiaceae bacterium | reverse complement strand
ATCATCTAATCCAGTCAAGCCTGTATCATCTAATCCAGTCAAGCCTGTATCATCTAATCCAGTCAAGCCTGTATCATCTAATCCAGTCAAGCCTGTATCCGATGTAAAATTTTTAGCAAAAATCAAAAATGAAAAAATTAAAATAGAAACCATAAAATATTTGAGTTATACCGCATGACCCGAGAACAAGAGCTATTACTTCTATCAAAACGTTTACGCAAGATGGTTGTAGAAGACCAAACAAATAATAAGACGTTTATACAGACGTTAGAAACATTATTAACAATATTAGAAGAACATTTGGAGGAAGCTAATGACTAGAAAAAATAATTCAGATGAATTTAATACTAAACACCATAAAAGACAGGTTGGTAGAGAAGAGCTAGCAGGAATCATCAGTCGTCATGAGATGTGGTTAGCTGATAGCAATTTAGGTAAAAAAGCTGATTTAAGCGATTGTTTTTTACGAGGCCATAGAATTGAACAGGTTGACCTTAGAGGAGCTAATTTATTAGGTGCTGACTTGATGTATGTAAAGATGCGTAACGTTAAGCTTAATGGAGCTAATTTAAAAGACGCTAATTTTAGAAATGCTGAATTGAATAATGTCGATTTCTACAGATCTAATTTGCGTGGTGCCCAATTTGATTATGAATATTTAAATAAAGCAGATTTAGAAGGAGCATTTGGATTATGAGTGAAGAAGAAAAAAATCAAAGACACTTACTAAAAGAACTAACCAATATTCGAGATGAGATAGATAAGGAAATGCATTCACTTTGGTTGCAGATTCAGGTTGTATCTCCTAAAGAAGCCGAACCTATTCTTATACGTTTGATTAATAAATTAAAAAAAACCTCAGAACCTTTAATTTACGACTTAGAACAAGCTTGGTGTGAATTAGAATATCTAGATCAACTCTACACAGTTGAGGAATTTATGAGAGGCAAAAAATATCCTAAAAAAGATAAGAGGGAGTCCAATGAGTGAAGAAGAAATAAGAAATCGCTGGATGGCAGCAATACTAGAGTTTGATTGGTCTAAAGAGAAAGACAATCAGGAAAATAATAATAACGAAGAAGATAATAAGGAGATTTTGGCATGATAACTACTGAAGAGTTTTTTAATTTTTATGAAAAATATAACGTTCCGTCTGACATTCGCAAATGTTTTAAACAGTTGGATGTAAATTTTCAAGTAAGTAAAACTGATGAAGATATAACGTGGTTAAAAGCCATTTGGAATTTAAGGCAAGAGCATAAAGAAAAAGTTGAATTACTAGATAACCTTATAGTTTTACTAAAAAACTCGTATGTACGTTCCTTCAAAGAACAATCTAGTAAAGATATTTTTAACGCATTATTTACACAAGCTAGGCTCAGTTATCCTCTCATCATCACTGGAAGAGACTATCAATTTAACACACCAATAGAATTTAAGATTGCTGACCATGCCGTACAAAATAAAGGAGATAGTATCAATGAATAAGGTGGAAATGGAAAAAGAATATAAAAGGATTTTTAACAAACTGCTAATTGTAGCTATAGAAGATCCATCACTAATCAGTATATTAGGTTGCTCTCTACATAGCACAGCTGTTGATTTAATGGGGGCTATAAGTAAAAAGGACAGAGAGAAACTCGAAAACAATCAGAAAAAATTAACCTCTTTTAGCACAGAATTTCGATCAGTATTTGAAGAATTGAGTAACATTTTTCAATTAACAGCTAAGTCTATTGAGGAACAAATAGAAAACAAAAAGGATGTGTTGGAGGTATCTCATGAACATTAAGAAAGTGAATAATCTATTAGTTAATTCTAAAAGTAAAACGTATTACTCAGCTGTCATTTTATATTTTTATTTAAAGTCTTATCTCAAGCAAAAGAGAAATGTAACAGAACTGCGTGTTAATCGAAAGGAATTGGCTTCTATTATGAATTGCACTAAAAGTACTATTACTAAAAACTTAGCTATATTAGAAAAAAAAGGTCTATTAAAAAGAATAATTAAAGATACTTCTTCAAAAGAAGGAAATATAGAGCGCAATACTTTATTTATTGAATTATTAAACATAACGAAAAAAGGTAGTGAGGTGTCTAATGCTTAGTCCACAAAGACACCAAACCAACAAGCAAGGCTTAAATATACATAAAGATATACTAAGAAGTCAAGTGCAACTTAGAGAAATATTACTTAATTCTCGTAAACAGGTGTATACAAATGCTGTTGCTTTATATTGGCATCTTAGGTCTTATTATCGACCAATAAAAGGTATAAAGAAGGGAGGCGGTCGTTTTTCTATGGATAGAATGCATACAGATGGTTTGCATTTGGATAGAGGAAAGCTTGCTAAAGAATTAAAGTGCTCAAAAAGAACGATTAGCAAAGCTTTAGATATTTTAGAGCGTTTTGGTTTAATAGTACGTAATTACGAAACCAAAGGAAAATCTGTAAATCATTTAGTTATCTACTTACTTAAAAACACACCGCATTTTTACAATAAATTTGGTGTGTCTGATAACAAAATTCCAGAGCTAAAACCACATACAAATCATGGCTATATTGATGAAAAATTTAACATCAAATTTAGCGACAAAACCATAGGTCTAAAAAGGGAAAGAAGTGCAATAGGGTATTGCAACGGTTGCAGTACAAATAATACAGGAGAAGAAAATATATCTCACGATATATTTTCTTCCTCCTTTGCTAGTAATGTTGAAAATAAAAAAATCTTCTCTCTTGTAAAAAATGAGTGTGTTGAAACTTCACAGAAAGAAGCAACGCAACAAAAATCATCTTTGAGTGATGATTTTGATGCTACTGAGGAGATAATTGAAAGAGATTGGGAGTTTGACTATAGCGATACAGCACTACCTGAACCACCTGAGTATGTTTTAGCAGATTCTGGGTTGGCAGGAGGAAAGTTAGACTATGGTCATCTTCCACCTGATACGCCTATTGCCTCGGACTACGTCCTCGGAGATACCACAGCAAAAACAGAAGCAAAAAAGCGGACCGCTACCCCCCCAATTAAGTTAACATCAATTAACAAAGTAAATAAAGCTAAGGAGGATAAACCAATGGCTATACCACAAACAAAGCTAGAGCCAAGACAGGAACTTAACTGTCAGATTCTAAAAACATTTCCAACATCAACGGCAGAAGAATTACAGCAAAAGCTAGATATCAAACCAATAGCACCGAATAAAATAGGTTTAGCATTTAAGCAAGGACTAGAACTTAGCAATGATGAGAAACAACGCCTACGAGAGACGATAAGGCTAGTGTATGGTGATAGTGTAAAGATGGTGTTAGTAAAACCAGACAAGCCTAAAATGGCAACGAAAGAAGATACAGCAAAACGTAGCAAACCGAAAGCCTTAACGCCTGAAGAAAGTAAATGGGAAGCTGTTAAAACTGAGATACTCAAAACCCTTTATCTTGACCTACAACAGGTTATGAAAATTAACCTAGATCAGGCAGAGGTTATCAGTTTAGAAGGTAGAAAACTAAAGCTGAAAGCCACTTACAGCGTATGTAATAAAATGGAAAACCAGCAATCGTTGATAGAATCAATGGCAAAGAAACATGATGTTGATATTGAGGTAAAAAACATTACGGATAACGATACTTTGTACTTTCCGTTTGTTAAGCCTAATTTAGATTTTTTGGAGAAAAGTAATGAACACAATTGAAATTAGAAAGCAAAAGCCTGAATTAATAGACAGAATTATGCAAAGTATAAAAAACATAAGGCTTTGGACAGACACTCAATTTGAAGGAGACGCCTCAGTCCGTAGTAGTGTTTATCGATCAAGTATGATCAAGTGTCCAAAGACAAAAGGAAGATTTTTAAGTAAGTTTTTATTTCAGTCTTTAGCTGATGATATTGAAGAACTACAGGAAGTCTTAGATCCAGATAGGCTTGAGGAATTTAAAGAACAAAATTTTTTATCAGCAGAAGAGTTAAGAGATATTTTACAGGATAAAGGAGAAATAAAATGAAAAACAACAATTTAAACTTAGCAGACGCAGAGCCACAAACAAGTTATAAAATAATACCAGATGGTACAATAGCTAAAGTAAAGCTACATATTAAAAAAGGTGATTACAATGATAATGCACAAGGCTGGACAAATGACTTTGCAACACAAGGTCAGTCAGGAGCGGTATTTTTGAAATGTGAGTACACAGTAGTAGAAGGCGAATATGATGGACAAAAAGTATGGTCATTAATTGGTCTGCATAGTCCTAAAAGTGATAAATACAAACAGATGGGACGTAGTTTTATGCGTGGTATTTGTGATTCATCCAGTAGACTGGATCCAAAGGATAAAACAGCTACAGCAAATAACATACGCAATAATTTTGGTTTTGATTCATTAGACGGAACAATTTTTCTTGCTAAAATAGAAGTAGAAAAAGACAAAGATGATAATGATAGAAATGTTATTCGTTATGCAATTACTAAAGGTCATCCAGAGTATGATGAGCTAATGCCTAAGGATAATGGACGTTATAAGATAGGTGAAGGCAAAAAGAAGCAAGAGCCTGATAACGACATTGAAGATGATGAGATTCCTTTTTGAGTGTACTGAAAGCTTTTCAGATGCTAGCAGGTTAAAATCCTACCTCGGCAATTAACAGTAAAAAAAATAAAACAAATATAAAACATTGCAAATGATAGATAAGAAAGCAAACTGGGGCGTCAAGACTTCTTATGAGCACGCAGAAGCTCTTAGATTCGCTATAAAAACCAAGAAGAATACAGAAAAATGGAAAGCAACAGTTAAAGATAGGAGTTTTGCTGTGAGTTGCGCTGCTGTAGATAGAAAAGAAGCTTTAAAGAAGTTTAAAGAAAAATTTGAAGCTAATAAATACAAGCAATCTTTGAGAGAGTTGAAAGAAATAGATTTGATCTAGAAGCCCTGTAGAAAAACAGGGTTATACAGGGTTACTTAATAGAAACTGTGAGAAAAAATGGCAAATAGTAAAACATCCTTTAAAAAAGGAGAGACTGGTAATCCAAACGGACGAGGTAAAGATTCTAAAAACAAGTCTAGCGAAAAGTGGGTTGACCTAAAGAAACAAGCTGTTGAGGATTATAATAAGGCATATAAACTGCTTTGGACGCACATGGAAGCTGGTGAAGGTTGGGCATTTCAGATATTTTTCAATAAGCTAGTGCCGAAGAAGAAGTTTGAGGAATGTATTAGAGTGGAAGTACCAGAATATCTTAGTAGCGATACAGTTGACGGATACTTAAGGCGTTTTATTGAGGCACTGCGTAACTATGAGGAATACACAGTTGATGAATGGTTGCAAGTGGTGTCAGTATTGAATCGCATTAAGTTTACTGAGAAGTTAGAGAGCGCTGGAGTATCTGCTCTTAATATCTGTAATCAGGATGAGTTAGATCAGATTGAGTCGATCTTTAAGAAGGCAGAGGTTAGAGCAATTGAGCCAAAATGACTCTGTATTTTTTGTATAGATATTGTATGATGGTAGAGAAAATTAGGTAACAATTATGACTGATGCAAAAGATATAGCCAAGTATATAATAAGTGTATTTCAAACAATCCCTACAAATGAAATTGAAGGTGATTTAACTAACTTAAAGCTACAAAAACTATTATATTATATTCAAGTAAGCTCTTTGAAACAATTAAACAAACTTGCTTTTGATAATACTATAGAAGCTTGGAAGTATGGCCCTGTTATTCCCGATGTATATTATAATTATAATAGTTATGGACGAAATGTTATCACAATTAAACAGCCTGTCTTTTCTCTTGAATCACCACAGTTAAAAATAATTACAGACAAGGTAATAGAAGATAAAGGTCAGTATACTGGTATTGCGCTAATGCGTATGACCCACAAAGAACAGCCATGGAAAACAGCAAAGGAGCAACCTGATAAAATCATTACAGAAGAGATGATGAAAACAGCAACAGTGTGTTGATATGTTGTTTTGCATTAACTTATCTTCTAAGGAGTTAAAGAGGCTTAACAAAGCTGATAATCTTGTTAGTTATAAACTTATATCAAAATATCAAAGTTGTCTAGTTGGTATAGTCTATCATTCAATCAATTATTATCTATGGGAAGAGAAAATGGTATTGAGATTATTAATGACAAGCAGGTATATAAAAAACTTAGTATTATAGAGGATACAATCTATAAATTCAGGTTATCACAATCAATTAGATGTTATTGTATTCAATCAACAGAGCCAGATGTTTCGGCTTTAGAAATAATACATATAGATACGCAACATAAGACTCAAAAATAGTATGGTCTAGGCGTGTATATAAAATCGTATAATAGACAAACTCTTCTAACAAGCGTCTACTAACTGCAAATTAAGGATATAATACACGCGCTAAATAGGCTTATTTTAAGTGTATATTATCTTTTAAGTTTTTATACATTGTAAAATGTAACTTTATATATATATTGTTGCGCTTTTTCTATTATATCCTATAATGTAAGGAAATAACAAACTGCGGGTTAGTTTTAAATATGACTTTATTAGCTAATTTTTCTAAGAAAGATATAGAGCGTATTCAAGAGCGTAACTTCCGCAGTTATAAACCATCAACAAAACAAAATAAATTCCACGATTTAGGTGCAAAGTCAATTGAACGTTTATTCTTAGCTGGTAATAGAACTGGTAAAACGTTTTGTGGCTGTTTAGAAGATGCAATACATCTAACAGGCAATTATCCTAGCTGGTGGAAAGGTCATAGGTTTGATCATCCTATTATTGCATGGGTAGCGTCTGAAAACTATGAAATCACCCGAAATGTACTACAGAATAAGATACTAGGTGGTTATGCTGTAGATAACGGATTTACTGAAGGATTAATTACACCTGATTTAATAGTTAAAAAGGCTATGCTTGCTGGTGTAAATGGTGCTGTTGATTATGTTAAGATAAAACATTCTAGCGGTGGTATATCTAGCTTATATTTTAAGTCATACAAGCAGGGTCGAGAGAAATTTCAGGGAGCAAGATGCCATCTAATTCACATGGACGAAGAACCTCCGTATGATATATTTTTAGAGAGTCAAATGCGTCTTACTGATGTTGATGGAAAAGGACAAGGTCGGCTTATTCTTACTATGACTCCCTTGAAAGGTTATACAGAAATGACAGCTTACTTTTTAGAAAGGCAAGTTGAGATAAAGAAAGAAGGTGAGAAAAGAATACAAAAGGAAATTTATAAAAATACTCCTGAGGAAATCATCAATGGTAAGAGTTACGTACAAGCTAGCTGGGATGATAACCCGCATTTAGCTGAAGACACTAAGAAACGACTTAGAGAAGCCTTAAAACCTCATGAATTAGAGGCACGAGAGAAAGGTATACCATGTATTGGAACTGGTCTTGTATATCAAGTACCAGAATCAGAGTTTTTAATAGATCCAATAGAAATACAACCATATTGGGCAAGGTTCTTTGGTATGGATGTAGGTTTCTTTGCTCCTACTGCTGTTGTGTTTATTGCTCATGATAGAGATAATGATGTTGTCTATGTCTACGCTGAATACTCTGATAATGAACTTACTGCTGCCCAACACACAGCCAAACTTATGAATATGGGCTGTAATTGGATGTACGGCGTATGCGATCCAGCAGTTAATCAAGGAAGCCAAAGAGATGGACAACGTTTAATTGATGATTATAAACGTGCTGGAATGAATTTAACACTGGCTAAATATGCTAAGGAGCTTGCAGTTGATAAAATTTTAGAGCGTATACGTAGTGGTCAATTTAAAGTATTCAATACATGTCGAAAATTTATGAATGAATGGCGAGGTTATTATCGTGAAGATGATGGTAAGATTAAAAAAGGCAATGACCACTTGATGAATGCGTTAGAGTTTGCAATTACTGATGGTATGCATTTAGCTCGTACTCAAGCTCAGTATAGAAACGATTATAATTATGGTGCAAAACCTATGAGAGTATAAATATGGAAAAAATAGAAATTAAGAGTTTATTAAATGTTTTTGAGATATCTAACGAAATGGATAGATATAGTTTAGTATTAGAGTTTTTGAAGCAAACTGGTAAACAGCTTTATATAAGACAGTTTACAGGTGAATCCCCTAGTGCAGAAGACATAAAAATGTTTACTAATAAATTAAGTGAGTTTAAAGAATATACAGATAAATTATGCACTTTACCAGCTACGAAAGTTTAATATTTGCAAATTTAGCGGACCAGAAGACGGTGCTACTCAGTGTAGAAAAACCTACGTTTTTAAATGCGGTAAATATCTGTAATACTTCTGAGGAGAATATTAGAATCAACCTACAAATAGTTAGACTCCTAAGCGACCCTAAGCAGGAGAGTTTTTTAGTAAGAAATATATTGATACAAACAAATGAGAGTCATAACTTAATAGCTCTTGGTAATTTGGAAGTGTTTTTGAAGGATGGTGATAATGTGCTTTGTTTTTCTAACGGTTATAGCCAGTTATTTGATTGTACTATTTGTTATACGGAGTTAAATGAAAAAATATGAAGAAATACACAGTAGCTCAAGAAAAAACATTACAGGATTTAAAGGATTATTATGAATATTGTAGCGGGTCAGATGTAAGAAAGAAATGGCTTACAACTTATAATCGTAATTTTAATTATTACCATGGTAAGCAGTGGGAAGATAAAGAACTATTAGAGTCTTTAGAGCTAATTGGCTGTGATACTAAAACGTTTAACCACGTAAAGCCAGCTTGTAATGATGTTATAAGCATATTAATCAGAGCAGGAAAGCGTATTGGCTATCTTCCAACTACCGATCTACAATCACATGAGAAGCTAGCTAATTACCTAAAAAGCTGGGCGTTTAATGTTCAGACTCAAACTAATCATAGTTATTTTTCCAGCTTAAAAGTTTTATCTTCGTTGTTATCTGGCATAGGGTGGTCCCAGTTTGGTTATGATGATGGAAAGTTTTTCTATGATTATGTTGATGCAAGAGAGATATTTTGGGATCCTGATGACCAAACGGCAAGAATGGAAGACTCTAATGTTATTTGTCGTTCTTATTTTGTGCATTACACCACTTTAAAAAACAAATACCCAAACGAGTCTAAATATTTTGATTCTCTGGTTGATACTAATAAAACACATCCAGATGATGGAAATAATGCTGATTATGATGTAGAAAACCAAACATGGGTCAAGGGCAAGGGTATAAGGGTTACTGAAGTCTATTATAAAAAAGACGATAATTATTATGAGACTATTGCTTCTATGGATAGTAAGGATGATGAAGTGCAAGAAGAGCATGTACTTCAGACATTCTTTGAAGATATTGCAAAACGTTATTCCATTGACGGCAAAATAGAGACTAAAAAAGGTAGCAAAATATTCAAAGGAGTCTTTTGTAAAGATGTATTACTTGCGCATGGGGAGATATCTGAGCAGATTCCAAACCAAAAGCATTTTCCTCTAGTTCCAATGGTATACCAAAGAGATATAGACGGCATGCCAATAGGTATTGTTAACGATATTATATCACCGCAGGATATGATTAATTATATAATGTCGACTATTATTCATTACACCGATTCCAAAACTTTAATATGTACTCAACCTGCAAATGATAAAACTTCTATAGCTGATGTATGGGCAGTTGAGTCTAGAAAGAAAAGTGGCTCAATTCTCCTCGCAGACAGTAAGGATGTTCAGATATTAGATAATAAGCAGAATGTTGAGCATCGTTTAAGAGTGTTGCAGGAAGTTAGGAATGAGATCCAAAGCATTATGCGTATATATGATGATTTTTCTGGTAAGGAGACAAATCGTATTAGCGGAGTTGCTATTGCCAATAGTACAATGAATAACCTAAATGCACAGAACTTCTTAGTATTATCTTACGAGCACATGATTGCCTCAGAAGGTAAGCTGATGTTAGATACGCTAAAAGGTCAGAAGAACATGAATCAAGTTGTGATTTACTATAAATATGGAAAAAGTATGAGTACGACTATAGACGATTCAATTTCAATGATAAATTTTGAGGTATATCCAGATACAGCACCAAACTTTAGCTCAAGTATAGAAGAAGAAAAAGCAAGGTTTGCAGAGATTATGAATAGCCCAAGTCGGGATATGATAATGAGCTCACCATTATTCTTACAAGAATCAGGAATTACAGATAACGCATCTTATAAACTTGCTGAAGAATACGACAAAGTAATACAAAAACAGATGCAGCTTTCGCAAGGCATTATGCCACAAGCTGAAAATGAACAAGAAATGACAAATGAAGAGGTAAATTGATTATGTCACAAAAGTTAGTAGATGAATTATTTCATACTGATAATGAAGATGAAGTAATAGAGATAAAAGAAGAGGTTGATTCTAAGGATAAACTACCAGCTAAATCAATAAATGATAATGATGAGGATACTGATACTCTAAAACAAAAAAAAGAAACTACAAATCCACAAACTACAAAATCTGAAAATTTAAAGGATAGCCCCCCTGATATAGATAAATACAAAGCAGATATTGCCAAGCTTCAAAAAGAGATTTCTGATAATAAACGCTGGGGTCAGGAAAAAAATCAAAGTTATATATTAGCGAAAAAGCGTATTGATAAGTTAGCTGATGATTGGATAGAGCATGGACTGCTTGATGATGAAAGTAGCAAGGCTCTTCGTTCTATATTTTCAATCAGCGATGCGGATGATGTATCTGAGGTAAAGCCTGATGAAGATAATGTATATAATCTTATTACCGAGAAGCTAAAGAAAGAACTGCCATTATATAAGAAATACGTCAAAGACAATAGTGTAGATGATAATATCAACGCTTTCTTTGGTGGATTTGGCTTGCTGCCAGAAAAAGAGCAAAAGGATTTACTAGAATATTTAAAGGATGCTGATGGCGCAGATGCTATAGAAAGAGCTATTGTAATTGGTTCTGATTTTAATGAAACAATTGGCAGTGGAGTAAAGAAACATGGTGATATTTTAGCTTATGTAAAATCACTCAACGCAGAGAATAAAAAGCTACAGGAAAAGGTACATGAATATAAGAAAGAACTTGACAATAAGTATGGTTCGGTAGAAACTAGAAGTATAACAACTCGTGCTGGTGATTCTAATAAAAAAGAAGATTCCACGAGCGGAGCAGGCAAGGCCCTTCAAGAGTTGTTTGGAGTTTAGTATAAGACATTTTTGTTTGTATATTAGGCAACTTAGTAGAACTTTAAGAGCGTGCTTCAACTTCCTCTATAAAAGCTCTGCATAGTTATTCCCTAAAACATTACAAAACTAAAGATATTCTCTTATAGAAAATCATTTATTTTGTTAAAATTTTATAGGTAATAATTATGTTGTTAAATCCAACAGACAAAGAGCAATTTGCTCTGTTTGAAAAAAATATCAGATATCCATTTCTACAGGATACTTATGTAGAAAACACTTTCGGTAAATTCACATCATCCTCAGCGTCTGGCATTATATGGAATGTCAAAAGTGATAGAGAAAAAGGAGCGGGTGAAACTACAACCTTCGGTATGTATCAATTCACTGATGCTAATGAGGTCTATGATGACGTATCTCTTTCTGGTAAAGGTGATATTAATCGTCCAATTAGTGATTCTCTAACACTTGGAGAAACTAGATTTGCGGTAGCTACGGAAGGCAAGAAGCTAGCAGAAATACAAACTAAGATTAATATAGATGCACAGCTTCAAAACGATTTACATACTAAATCTAAGCTTCTGCAAACAAGGCGTATTATAAATCAATTTGCTTTTTGTTTTGATAATGAAACCATAAGAAATGGTCGTAATCATATATCATATTCCTACTATAAAAAAGGCGGATATCCAGTATCAGCTTTTACAGACTACTTCTTGCCAAAGATAACAGCTGCAACTATTGATACAGATATTAATTCTATTTCTAGCGATAGGTTAGTGATTGGTAACGACCAATTAGGAGCTTTGCAAGCAGATATTGCTGCAAGTATAGTAGATGTGCAGATAGGTGGTGCTGACCCTACAGCAGCTAATGCAGGTACTATGACAGTAAGTCATATTGAGAAGCTAGTAAGAGTTGCTAATCTTGGAGGAAGAACTCCAAACTCTGAGCAGATCATTAATCCATATAAGACAATGTCTCATCTCAATTATGACAATAGAAACTTTGTATTATTTGTTTCTCCTAGCTGTGCTTCTGTTTTAAGACGTGATCCAAAATGGTTTGACCAAACTAGCAGAGGTATTAGAGAAACATCGTCTCAGCCATCTATATTCTATAACACCGATTATATAGGCAGTGTTTATAATGTAGATATTATTGTAATTCCTGAGTTTGAGCATATGACTGTAACTAATGGTGAAGGTCATAAGGTAGCTTATTCTGCGCTATGCGGTCAAAGTGCAATTGTTAGCACTATGGGAATGAAGCCGATGTTTACTATTGAGAATAATGACCACCTTAAGAAACATGAGCTTGGTGTTACAATGATTGATGCTATGAAACCACTTAAGTTCAAGGCAAAAAATCCAGCTAACAAAGCAAGGGATGTACATCTTGAAAGAGGTATTATCCACTCATTTACTAGAATTAATTAGAGGATATCGTAATGAATATTATAAATAAATATGAATTAAATACTATAAACCATGTAGTAGCGACAAATGATGCAAATGCGAATACAGGTAATCAAAGCCCTAAATGGGCGGGTATATTAACAGGCGCAGATGGTGCAACGGGTAACGTAGCTGCTGGTGCTGGTCTTATAGAACTATCAAATAGTGCTGTTGTTAAGTATGAGCATGATTACGTTGATGCTATATTTGCAGTTTCTATTGATGGTACTATTAAAGCCGACGCTGCTAGCTATATTAAAATACACTTCTACCAACTTGGCGTTCCAAATGGAGCAGAAGTAATTGGTATAGAATTTATAGGTAGCCAAAAAGATAACGCAAACACGTCAGCGTTATTTAACGTTGGTGATTATCAGCTATCAGTACATCGCCAGAATTATATAGCCCTTACTATTCCTGATGATGCCTATACTAGAGCAAGAGTAGCTGGTAGTAAGATTAATATCAGGCTTACTTATCGCCACCCTAGTCATTAAATAGTAGAGGGAGAATATGCGAGTAACTGAATTAATTGATTTACTAGCGCAGTTTTCTTTCTCTAATAGCCCAACAAACAAGCAGCGTAATGTATTTTTACGTTGCTTGAACTTGGCTAATATAGAACTGTATCAGCGCATACTAGATAGTAACCAGTTCTTTGGGTCAGCAGAGATAGAGCTAAATGCTGAACATAAGTTTGCAGTACCAGAGAATGTTTTTTATTTAAAGAAAATATATAGCAATAAAAAGCCTCTTAAAGCCTATGATATGTCTACCCCTAATAATTTGGTTTTATCTCAAGGAGAATATTACCGAGAAGGTAATGAGGTACTGATTGGTGGCACTGCCTTTGAGAGTAAAATAAATGAAGAAAATAGAAGCGTTAATTTTATCAAGATTGTTTATATACCATATCCAAAGCAATTAGTTGAAGATGTTGCTGATATAGACAGCGAAACCGATACCCCGATATATAGCTCACCATTTCATTTTACCTTAGTACAAGGTGCTCTTTACCATGTTTTGGTTGCAACTAAAGGTTATGCTGAAAAAACTAATATGCAGTACGCAGCTTATATTGAATCGAGAAAGAATTTTGATAGATATTATGGTATAAAATAATGTTTCAAGGATACACTCAAAACGTTGCATTTCCAGCACCTTATCGTGGTATGGATTCAACAGTAGATAATAACTCTCAGTATGCTAAATATTTGCAGAATATGTTAGTAACTGACAATAACACTTGTACTTTGCGTTATGGCACAAATTTAGTTGCAGAATTTGACTTTGATCAAAACAGAATCTTCCGTGATATAACAGCAGTTATGTCGCATCTTGGTAGGAGTGGGACATCCGAAAAAATCACTTATCAAAATTATTTAAGCAAACTTCCTTATCTTGAGATTAAAGATACTCAAAATGTAATATTAGAAAATATTGAAGGACAGATAAACAAAACTAAAGTTACCTTAAATATTAGTACGCTAAATGAACAAGAACGGTTGTTTTTGGCGACAAGAATACTTGATGATACATATATTTATGTTAGACAAGAATCAGCGTCAGATGGTGCTTATATTAGCGATGTGGTTATTACTGAAGATGAAATAAGTTTTACTATACCATTTTCTAGGAATTTTTTTGATCTTAACGAAGACCCTCATGATATACCCCCACATGTTTATTTTGAATTATGGTGGGAAAGGGCAGCTTTATATAAGCTAGAGGGTAATGAGTTTAATACTGCGCCTTTAAAAGAAGATTTAGACCCAAATGTGATTGTCTCTAGTATAAATTATCAAGGACAACTAATTATTACCAATGGTGTCGACCCAGTGCTTATTTATGATGGTGATAATATAGAGCAATTAAAAGGCAATGCTTCTGTTTTAACCAGCGGTGCAATTACTCAAAATGCCAGAGTTTTAACTTTTGATATTCCTCAAATGTTTCAGGAAGAAATGCAGCGTTATGTTCGTGTAGGCACTACTGTTAAATTGATGAATAGAAATGTAGAAAAAGAAATCAATGTAGCTAATATTGCTTACGCCCTTCCTGCAAATAACAATGTCAGAGTTACATTAACACTTGATGAGAATCCTCCAGATGAAACAAGAACTATTTTGTATAAAAAAGACCTACCACCTTTTAGTTTCATAACAGTAGCTAATGACAGACTTTGGGCCTTAGCTGAAGGTAGAAGTTATAAGAATAGGTTTAGACCCGCTAATTTATCTATGAAAGCATATTATGCTAGCAATAGAAAGTCGGTAGATAGTTGGTTTAGTCAAAAAACTAACGAGATTGAGTTTGTTGATTTAGCTAATAACTCCTCTATTCCCGATAATTTAGAGGCTATACTTGCGTTTCAGGGAAAAGTTTTGTTTTTAGGGAGAGAAACTACACAAGTTTGGCAAGGTGAAGATCCAACAGTAATTGATGATGGTCAAAATATACAATTACCTGATTTTAAATGGGAGATGACGATTCCAGTTGGGATAATACAAAAATCACTCTTTGTTGAGATACCAAACGATTTTATATTTTTGTCTAAATATGGAATTATTTCACTTAGTTCCATTAACCAATATCAGCAATTATCAGTATCATATAATTTTTCTGGTGGTATTAATCAGCATTTAACATCACAGTTAGAATTTATAGAAGATGACCATGATTATAGGAGTTTGAGAGCATTTTCTTATTCTTATGGTAGATTCTTAGGCTTTAAGCTCAAATATAACTGCCTGATATATCAGCTTAAGATAAATGGTGGATGGTCAATATTTAGTGAGAATTTTGCCGATAGTAGAAGCATTTTTTATGATAAAGTAACTCAAGAATTATTCCTTGGTATGAATGATGGTAAATTGCTGGTTTATGCCGATAAGATAAAAACCCAAAGTTATGAGGAATATGACAAAGGCGCAATGATATGGCGGATACATTATGCTTGGATATATCCCAGCACTACTTGGCATAATGAATCTATATTTGTTGCGTGTCGCACGCTTGCTCCTATTGACATTAATGTAGAAGTTTATACTGATTATAATGATGCAGAGAATTTTACTGAAATTATCAAAGTGCAGCAAGAAGGTGGGCTGTATGATAATGCCCAGTTTGGAGTAAGTAATTATTCTTATAGAGATGGTGATTTTCCTTATGAAATAATGCGTTTTGCAGGTGATAGTATTATGCTAACTTTACATGGAAGAGCTACTGATCAGTTTGTTTTTGACAAATTGTTTCTAGCTGGAGGTGTAAGTAATGGCAATTAAGGAGTTCAAAAGAGTAGATAATTATTTCAGTGGCTTTACCAAGCTACAAGCAGCAGGCGTAGATAGACAATTTAATGATATAGTATCCTATCTTAACAAAGAAGTAATACCAACCCTAAACACTCTTGCATCTGCAAAAATACCAGGTAGCATAAACCCCGCTGATGCCAACAAGTTCTTACAAAATGTAGGTGATTATACAACTAGATGGGCAGCTATAAATAATGATTCTTTTGCCGACAATTCTTTATCTCTTGATAAACTTTCTAAAGTCAATATTGGTTCGGTGTTAGCTGGCGATTCTAATGGTAGCATCCAATCTGTAAATCCATTATTAGATAATCAGTGTTTAGTATCAAGGGCGGGTAATTTGCCTATATGGAAAAAGTTAAATAGCAGTAATATAGAAGATCGTAGTATTACAGGTGATAGCGTAGCTGATGGAACTATTACAAATGCTAATCTTCCAGCTTATTTGATAGAGAATTTAATAGCTGATAACTCAATTACTGGTGATAAGTTTAGAGATAATGCAATTAATAGCAGTAAAATAGCAGATAGTACGCTGACAGTAGAGAAATTATCACTTGATTTAGCAGCTAATTTTGCAAGAGGTGTGTGGAGCAATATTATTGCAGATAACTACCTTACAACAGTCAATCAAATAATGAAGCCAGCAACTTCTTATACTCAAAGCTGGGAGACTATTATTAGGCTGTTTAATGATAAAAACAAACCAATATTAAAATATAGTGATTCTACCTATGGTAATGTAAAAGGTAAGCCAACAATAAACACTGTATTTCCAGCGAGTAAATTTACTTACGATGGAAATTACTGGGGATTTTGTGCTCATCATGTACATGGTAGAGTAAATGCTGCAGCTAAGCTAAAAGATGCTTCTATAGCAGCAGGACGAGTGATTATTGGATATAAACCATCATCGCCAAATTATCCAAATGATTTTAGAGCTTACGTTAGAAGACCCGCTAATAAAATGGTTGCAAATGGAGCAGTAGAGATGCGTCATTTAACGCAATATTTACGCAATAAACTGGAGGCAGCTAGGTAATGTTAAAACCATATAGCAGAGATAGTGCGGATTTTCAGAGTATAAGAGATAGAGGGATGACCATAGCTTATAAACCTCTTGATATGAGCTTTAATAATATGGTTGATTATTTAAACAAAAAACTCTTGCCAGTTGTTAATACTTTAGCTGACAAGAAGGCTGTTGGCATTTTTGGTCATGAAGATAGCTTCTTGCGTAATGTTGGAAATGGAACAACAGTTTTTGATTTTATTAGAAGTTCTGATATAGCACGTCATAGTCTGACTTTAAGTAAATTAACAAAACAAACAGAATATAGCGTACTTGCTAGCGATAATACTGAAAACTTACGTTCTATTACGCAGGTGGCTCAAAATCAAGTGTTAGTAAGTGATAGAACACTAGTCCCAAAATGGGAGAAATTAAGACATAGTCATTTTGAAGATGCATCTATTGCAGCGGGGAAAGTTGCAGTTGGAACATTATCAGCAAGGCATTTAACCGCAGGTATAATAGGTAAGCCTTTGACTGCTAATTCTATTATAACGTCTTATATTCAAAATAATACAATACCGCTGAATAAGATAGCTAATGGCGCATTTCCAAACACCAAAATTAGTGCAGAACTGATGAATACAAGAGTTCAGGTAGCAAATTTACAGTTTAAAGAAAAATGTTTTATCCCAAGGAATATTGCTAATAACAGCGTGGATATAAAGGAAGTGTTTTTTTATACTATGAATCAAAACCCTAATAAACTAACTAACTTATACGGAATATTATCACCATCAAATATTCCGCTCAATAGCATCGAGCTTAAGAAGGTCAATTCTCCTCATACAGAGGCAAAGTTTGATGCATATAGACAAATGGATAGCTCGATTCTACCAAGCAAAATAAAAGCTGGGTCTTTATATCTGCCTAATATTAGAAATGCTTTTAATGGTTGGGTTGGGATTACTACTAATATTCTTCTAAGTAAAAACAATCTCTCCCCTGAAATCAAAGCAATTTTAGTAAATAAGGGAGGATTAAAGCCGTAATGGATAAGATAAAAAGAAGTAGGAATTATTTTCAGGATATTTTAGCAAAAGATGATAAAACTATATATCCAAATGATATTGATAGTCAGTTTAACGAAATAGGTGAGTATTTAGATAAAACACTAAAACCCGCTGTAGATGAATTAGTAAGTGGTGCTGTAGAAGGAATTGCAGGTAGTATTAATGCATTTTTACATAATGTTGGTGACGGAACAACAGACTGGCAATATGTAAATAGCGATAAGTTGGATAATTTTTCTATTACTCTTGATAAATTGGTTAAAATAAATGCTGCTTCTGTTTTAATTACAAATGCGGAAGGTGATTTATCTGAATCAACTCCTAATAATACTAATGAAATATTATTCTCAAGAGATAATAATACTCCTATATGGCATTTAGTTACATCTGCCCATATAGAACCAAAAACTCTTACAGGTAATCAGTTTGGCGTATTATCTATGGAGAACTTTGTAGAAAATCAGTTTATTACCAATATTGTACCTAACGTTATCACTACTAAGAATATACGAAACTTAAATGTTACGAATGGTAAACTCATGGATGGTACTATCACCTCTGATAAGCTTGGGATATTTGCTAATTTGCCAGTAGTAAATGCAAATCTGCTTAACGTAAATAATATAGCTGATGGAGGGATAACCGCTGATAAGGTGAAAGATAATACTATTCCTATTAGTTACAATAATTATCTAGGTTCTCTGTTTCAATATATATGGGGTAATGTGTACGGGCAAGTAACAGTAGAAGGAGGCTGGGTTTATAAACAATTGCTAAAGTCAGAGAACTTAAAAGATAACACAATAGAAGATGCACGCTTTTCACAGATTCTCTACAAGCCAAATGATAGACCTCAGAACGAGAGAGTAGAAGCAGCAAAAGCATTCTTTCCAGATGTACCGCTGGCGTTTCAGTTTCAATCTGATCATATAACGACAGATTCGCTTGATATATATAGTTTTGATGCTGAGGTACAAGCTGCGATTAATAGGCTTTAAGTATGGAAAGAATAAGATATTTGATATATAATATAGATAATTAAATTGCGAGGTATAATGATATGTTTCCGATATTAGCAGCAGCGGCTGGAGTAGTAGGTGCTTTTATGGCAAGCGGTAGTGATGATCCGCCTGATAGAATAACTCAAGCAGATAGTCCAATTGCTAATAAATTTCCTCCGATTGATTTTACTAGTATCTTTGATGAAATAAGCAAAGATAAATTAGATATAGTAAAAGGCTTAGATGGTAAAATTAATCTAAAATTTAGTAATGATAGTGGGCGTATTGACTTGGATTCTCCAGTTCAAGCAAGAGCTTTAAATACAAGGTTACCAGCAATTAATCGTTTAAGTGAAAGAGCCTCGGAGGTTGTGGCATTAAGTCAAGCAATGACAAGGTTAGGTAGCTCCATAGAACAAATGGAAAACACTAGTCCATATCTTATACAGCAGAACCAAGGGTTAATTCAGAGCTTCCGCCGTGCATCAGAGCGGGCAATAGATAGAGGCTTTGACCACAGGCAGTATGCTATAGATCAGAAACTCGCTAAATATGGGTTAGATAATAGTTCAACAGCTTTCGGGGTTCAAGTTGCTCTTGCTCGTGAAAAAGCTAATGCATACGGAGATTTAGAGTTAAAACAAGCAGAGCTTGCTCAAGGATTAAAGCAGCAGTCTTTAGCTAATCTACATCAAAGAGGTGATTTATTAGGTAAGAATGCAGGTATAGAGCTTAATAGATTTGCAGCCGAATCACAAAATCAGTTAGCTAATGAAGAGTTAGTACAAAAACAAGCATTTGCGGAAAGACAGCTTGAAGGTCAAAATGAAGACCGAAGGTTAGCTACTGAATTTGGTAATAAGAAAATTGCAGAGGCAAGGCGTGATCGTATGGCAGCGTTAGGTTTAAATGCTTTTAATCAAGGTAATAATCAAGCAATTAATGCACAACAAGTTGATAATAATGCAATAGCTCAAGCAAATGGCGATGAGCTTGCAAGATACGATAGAGAAAGCGATCCTATGAAAGAAATCGGGCATACTCTGCTTGGTGCTTCAGTAGGTAATTTAACTGGTGGAGGATTTTCAGGTGGTTTTTCAGGAGGAAATGGATTTTATACTAATCCTTGGAATAATCCTGATAGAGGCACTAATCCCATGAGTTTTGGTACAAGTAATTATAGCCCAACTAGTAGTAGATTAGTAGGTTCAAGGAGCGGAGGAATGAGATGGAGTTAAAAGATGATTTTACAAATAAATATTTTAGACCTGATAATATTAAATCTCAAATGGATTTGATAAACCAACCAACTGAAGTAGATGCTTATGCGGATGCTTTTAACGGTCAAGCTAATAGAGAAGCAAAAGGACCAGCACAAAGAAACTCTAATGCTTTAATGGCTGGATTAGGTGCCGGTCTTAAAGGTGCTGCAAATTCTAAACGGCAAGAACAATTATCACCTATTTTAAAAATGGTTGGAGAGCTTAACTCTCGTTCTGCATATTTAGAAGCTCAAATGCAGCAAGAACAGCAACAGAAAATGACTATGGTAAAGTTCTTGAGAGAGAATAAAAGTGCTATTCGAGACTTAGGAAATGCTAGCGTTGCTAATAGTCCAGAGGCTCAAGAAATATCAAAATACCTATCAAATAAATTTGAAATTGCAACAGGCCAAAATCCTGGAAAATTTAACTCCTTTGATACAAAACAACGTAAGACATTCTATGACCAACCGAATGGCTCTACTGTTGGTTATGGTTTTTTAGACGCAGTTGAACCATATGCAGAAGAAGCCTACGGAGAAGAAACTACTGATATACTACAAAATCTAAGTCCGTATCATAATAAAAAGTATAAAGAAGCTGAGGAAATACAAAATCTAAAAATGGAAAAAGGTCATGCTGATATTAGAAATACAAACTCTCAAGCTGATTATCATAATGCTCAATCTACTCATTTAGGAATGCAAGATAGAAAAATTGATAATGAGATGAATGCACCTAAGCCTAAATATAGTGAAAAAACATTAAATACTTTTCATACACAAAATTCTCAATGGATAAACGAAAACCGAGAAAAGCATAATAATATGAATAGAACGGCTAATACTTATGATGCAATAGCTAAAACTATAAAGGATGAAGTAAATGATGCTAGTCTAATCGGAGGACGTGCAGGCACTGGTTTTTTATCTAAAGCGCAAAGGTTTTTAAATAAATCCAACACTGATAGCGAAAGAAATCAGGCAAAATTAGAAATGCTCAAATTGCCACTCATGGAGGATTTAAAAAGAATTTATGGGAGTAGAATAACGAACTTTGACTTGGAACAATTTTTAGTTACTCTTCCGTCTTTAGATAAAAATCCAGATGCTTCTATAACAGAGGCTAAAAATAGAGCTAAAGAAATAAGAGAAGAAATATATAATGATAATTTAACCCAAGAAGTATTAGAAGATGAATTTGGCTATTCTGAACCTTATAACTCTTTAGCTGTACAAAGAAGGGTGCAAGAAAGGTTAAAATCCAAACAACCAGATAAAACTGGTAATTCAGATAAACAATCTATTGAAACTCAAGATAATCAAGTTGTAATTATGCAGAACTCAGCGGGCGAACCATTCCGAATCCCCCAAGATAAAGTTCAAGCAGCTTTGAATGATCCAGATGAACCTTTAACGTTGGTAAAGTAATATGAGTAAATGGGAGCAGTATAGAGCTAGTACACCTAATCCTTCTCAAAGTAAGTGGTCTCAATACAAGATAGATGAGCCACAGACTAAGAAAGAATACACTGCTGGTAACCGAATAGCCTCTACTCATAAGTCTCTAGCTTCAGGTGTTATTGGTGGAGCAGCGGACTTTGCCTCTTTAGCTTATAACTTACCAGCTATGGGAGCTAATTATCTAGCCAAAAAAGGTCTACCTATAGGAAAAGCACAAGAATACCAAGGAGAAAATCCAGATGCTGAACAATTACCTTTAATACCTTCAGCAGTAGAAGCTATTGATAATACTTACGACAAAATAACAAATGGATATACAGAAACACCACCTGACCAGAAACATATAAATAAAGCTGGTCATGTCGTAGGTGAAATGATAAGCGGTGGTTTAGCTAAGACAGGTGGTAAATATATAGGAAGCAAGGCTTTAGAAACATTTGGTACACTTAGTGGAAGTGCACAACCATTGCATATAGCTGGTGCAGGAGTTGCTGGTGGTGTAATGTCAGAATCTCAAGACTCGGGAGATGGTACTTTAAACACTATAGGAAAAGGAGTCGCAGCACAAACAGCCGTTAATGCTATTCCTAGCATACCTAATATTGTAAGAGGCAGTGGGAATTTGTTGACTAAAGGAGGACTAGCTTTAGCTGGACTGGGTAAGAATAAGTTAGACTTAGAATCGGCAAAAGCTGGAAGAGACTTAGGTATTAATCTACCAAAAGCAGCAGTAACAGAAAGTAAAGTAATAGCTCTCGCCGATCAATTACTTGGAAAAGCTCCTCTAACTGGTGATTTAATGCAATCACGATATAAGAAAAATATAGAGCGAACTATTGACCAGATTAATCAAATTAAAGATAGCACTGTTAGTATTAAAAATCTTGATAAACTTGATTCTACAATAAAAAGATTGTACGCAAAAAGAGATACCCTTTTACCTAAAAGTGCTCAAATCCAACCGAAAGAATTATTAAAAGAAATAACAAATACTCGAAATGAATTAAATAAATCCGCCTCTTTATCAGATGGAGAAAAGAAAGTTATGAGCGTGTTGCAAGACTATGAAAAACGCTTCACCCCAAGTGGAATTAAAGGTGTACCTGCTAAAGTTGAAGACTTAATAGCAACAAAAAGATCTTTAAATAAAATTGTTAACTGGAAAGACCCTAATATAAATTGGAAAAAAGAGGATAAAGCTCAAGGTGCTTTAAAGGCTATTCATAAAGCTTTAAATGAAGATTTAGCAGAGTATGGAAAAACTAATTCAGATTGGTACAGATACCATAAACAAGCTGACAAATTACATGGTCAAAAAGAAACTAGAAAACAGTTAGAAGATTTTTTTACAGATGGGGTAGTAAAATACTCAAATAATAATTTTTCATTTACGAAACTTTCTGATAAATTAAACGACCCTAAAAGAGCCAAAGTGTTAGAAAAATTAGTAGAACCAGAAGTTTTTGAAAAAATTAATAAACTGGCTAAGGTATCAAAAGCAATGGCAACAAAGGTTACTAATATACCTAACCCTTCCAGCACAGCTCCTACTAAGGCAATTATTGGTTTTCTTACTGGTGGAAGTGCATTTGCAGCACCTTATGCTACAGCTGCAGTAGTTTCGACTAGTTTAATGATGTCTCATTTATTAACAGATAAAAAAGCACTTGATGCTGCTATTAGGTTCGCTGAAAAACCAACTAACAAAGCTGCTGTAGCATTTAATGTAAGGATGAAGCAGCTTACAGGATATACTCCTGTTACTTTATCTAGAGAAGCTGCTAAACGTGAAGAACAGGAACAAGATAAGCATGGAACTAGTATGAGAGCGAAAATAAAATCTCACCTAGACAAAAACAAAAACCGCCCAAAAGGAGAAGCAGTGCGTAAACTATTGGGAAATCCTTTTATTAAAGAAACTGGAAAGATGCTCAATACTGATATTTGGAAGAAATAGTAAGTATGTATAATCAATAAAAAGACTAGTTTTATGGACAGTAATACAGTAAGAATATTATCAATACATGGTGGTGGTGGAAGAGGCTATGTTCCAAATAGATTCTTACAAAAATTCCTTCAACAATGGGGGATTAGCGGTAGTGATTTGTGGAAATATTTTGATGTTATATGTGGCACATCAATAGGAGGAATATTGGCATGTGCTTTAGCTTATGGTAAATCCCCTGATGAACTTGAAACATTTTTTTTGGAAAAAGCAAAGAAACTATTTACTACCAGCGAGTTAGTAGATTCAACTCGTCCAACTACATTAGAAAAACTAGCATGGATTATCACAAGCACTCCATTCTACAAATCATCTAATTCCAGTTCTACAATAGGACACAATGTATTGCAAAATACATTAGTTGAGATGTTTGGAACTGACACATTATCACAGCTAAAAACAAAGGTGGTAATACCATCATTTGAAAAAGACTTAAGTAGATATGTGATTTTTTCAAATTATAATGATCCGTTATTTAAAGGATATGATGAGCAAATAGTCAATGTAGCACGTGCTACTTCTGCTGCACCAATATATCTGCCATCGCATAGCTTTAATGGACATGAGTACATAGATGGTGGAATATATGCAAATGATCCAGCAGAAGTAGCTATAAATTTAGGAAAAATAATAAAGCCAAACGCAAACAGGATATGCGTACTTGACGTAGGAACAGGTTTAGGCGGTAGTGGTTTTGACGGGAATGAGTCATTAACTTCAACAAATTTAGTAATTGAAGAATTGTTTAAATTATTAAATGTAGCAATGTTAGGTTCTCAGGAAATGGTGAACTTTAATTTAAAACTTAGGTCACAAAGGACATTAGAACAATTCTATTATTATCGTTTTCAGCCAGTATTTCCAGCTAACTTTGAACAAGAATTGGATAATAGTAAAGCAAGTTGGTTTACTGAATTGAGCAATATTGTTGATAGCAAATACGCCAGTGATAGCAATGATATTTCAACATTTTTAGGGCATTTAACAGCATGAAGATATTTCCATTTTATACTTTCATCTCTCCAATAACAGGTAGGCTTCGTGTTCCAAGTAATTACACCATTTTTGGAAATAAAGAAACTATAGGAGATTATTCGCCAATTATTCAAGACATAAGACTTGATTTAAAAAATTTAGTAGTCAAGTTAGAAACTCTGAATATAACTTTACCAACTCTTGGAGCAGCAATATTCCCAGACCCAACAGGATTAACTAATACACCAATACCGAATCCAACATTTAATCCATTATCAGAATTAGATTGGTTAATGTCTGGACCATGGCTTCCGCAAGTATTTGCAGGTGATCCTAACACCTTAAACACGTCTTCAAAAACTGCTATATCAAGCAGTCTGGCAATGGCGCAAGTTAGATTAGCACAAATATTTAAAAGATTTGATAATGCTAATTTTATAGTTAAAAACAAAAATATAAATTTTGTCTGGGATAATCCAGCTATGGCTCTTGTTCCAGAGTCTTTAAAAGATTTATATAGTTTGAATAACAGCTATACATTTACAAACGCACAGGCATTGGATGAGTTAGTTGATGGTATTTTATTAAACACATCAGGCACCTTATCAAAGGCAGTTGCAGGAAAAGATTATGTCGATAGAAAAACTATACCTAAAGGATTTTTAACAGTATTTGATCCATTATATGCAAGTGGAGTTAATAATTTTGTAGCACCTATAACAGATTGGAAGTTAGAGGATGATCCAGCAGGAACTACGCTACCACCTATACTTGTTGGAGAAAAATTAAAAATTAATAACAAGCTGAGTTTTAAAAATTTAGCAGATACATTGTTAAAAGTTAATGCTTTAGGCGAAGTTGTATCGGCTGTTGTAGATACTGACTATATGACAGCGGTTGGAGTTTCGGCTGCCGTATCTGCTGCTGTTGCAGGTTATTTAACTACAATACAAGGATATGTAACATCAGCAGCAACATCGTCGACACAAGCAACAACAGCTAGTACGGCTGCAAAAGCATCTGAATTAGCTGCAACAAATTCATCAGTATTAGCGCAAGCATCAGTGACAGAGGCAACAACGGCATCTGTAACAGCAACTGGTGCAGCAGCAGCAGCGGGTGGTGCTGCAACAACGGCAGGGAGTGCGGCTTCAACAGCAAGCGGATCTGCAGCTGCAGCAGTAGGAGCCGCTACTGCTGCAGTCGGTGCAGCCGCTAGTGCATCATCTTCAGCATCAGATTCACAAGACTATGCTGGTGAGTCATTGGCACACGCACAAACCTCAATAGTTCAAGCTAGCCATGCTGCAGCTGCAGCAACTAACTCGGCTATTTCTGCAGGTCAATCAGCAGCAGCAGCAACACAAGCTCAAGGCTATTTAAATGATTTATTGAACACAGGTATAGAATTAGAAGGAGATGTAGTTGGTAGTGGAGGTTTGCAAGAACCGATAAATTTAACCTTAAGTAATACGGGAGTAACAGCAGGTAATTATACCTATCCAACTTTAACAGTAGATAGTCAAGGTAGAATTACTAATGCACAAAATGGTATATCACCAGTTACATCATTAACAGCAGGTTCAGGTTTAACAGGAGGAGTTATTACAAATAGTGGAGCAATTGCTTTAGAGGAAGTTGGAACTGCTGGAATTTATGCCAATCCATCAAGTATCAGCACAGATAAGCATGGACGTTTATTGAGTGTTAGCGCAGGCTCTGCTCCTATAACATCGGTTCAAGGTACACCAAACCAAATTAAGGTAGCGGGTACAGCAACTGTTCCAAATATATCATTAGAGGATAATGTTGTGTTTCCAAAGGACGTTACGATAACTAATGGAGACTTAACAATTCCATCAGGAAACACTTTGTCAAGACCAGCAAGTGCTAATATAGGAACAATAAGAGTTAATAGCGAAACAGGTTGGCTTGAATACTATAATGGCACGGAGTGGAAAGAAACAATTGGAGGCGGTAGTGTAACATCGGTAGGAATCACAGGAGGTACTGGAATAGATGTTGTAGGTTCTCCGATAACAGATTCAGGAAATATTGAGTTGAATTTGTCGCCTGAACTACAAGGATTATCAAGTTTAGCGAATAATGGCATAGTAGCTAGGAATGCAGCAGGTAGCTACATAGAAAGGAGCCTAATTGCAGGCACTGGAATAGAAATAACAAACAATGATGCAGTTATAAGTAATCCTGAAATAGGGCTTGGTACAGTACCAATATCTAAATTAGAAAATTATCCAGCATCTGATAGTTTGTTTTTAAGAGGTGATGGAACATGGCAAAATATTAATACTACGCTGCCATATTTAAATACATTGCCAGTAAATGGAGATGTTAATTTAGGCACGTATAATTTTTCTACATTTGGGAAAATTAGTGCAGGTGGTAATATTCTTGAAGCAAACAATCTATCCTCATATAACGCAGGTTTAATACACATGATGAGTCCGTTTCGTATGAATGGACATAGAGTTTTTGGCCTACCAACACCGACTTATGCAGATGATGCAGTTAGAAAAGATTATGTTGATACTAAATCTTTACATACTTTTCCTGTAACTGATCATGTTAATTTTCATGGAAAAAATATATTCACTATAGGCGGAGATATAAATGCTTTTGATGGCAGGCTATTAGGTAATAATCTCGGTCCATTTGGTGCTCCTCATATAAATATGTTAGGACCTGTTCATTTTGCAAATCAAAGATTATTTGGACTTCCAGAACCTTTAACTGATCATGATGCTGCCACAAGAGGATATGTGGATGATAGAACGTATTGGTATACTATTAATTCAGATAAAGAAGGAACAGGAGATAGAGTGGTTAGTTCTTTAGGAATGGATTTTGAACCTGGAGCAAGTATTTATCATGCAGGAAATTATGGATGGTTGAATGTAGCAGGTCATACAGGAACAGTTTATCCAGGCTTTGGAGAATATGCCATATTAACACCAAATAAAATAGGAGCAGCTGAATTTAACGCTTTTTCCTCTATAAAGAAGAAAGAAATAATAGCTTCTAATAAAGATATACAAGACGAAGTCTTAAAAAAATTTAAGCAAATAGATTTATATAAATATGAATATAAGGACAAAGTTAAAGAAGGAAAAGCAACTTATTATGGAGTTATTGCTGAGAAATTAGCAAAAGTCTTTCCAGAATATGTAGATAACACCAGTAAAGATTTTATTCCAAACATTATGCAATTTGCAGATGTACTGGAATTAGGAGTTAATAAATATAAGCTCTCTTTTAAGAAAAATCTTAGTAAAAATATAGAAGGACAAAAACTCAGAATGATTGCTGAAAATATTAAAGACAATCAAGATGTAGAGATAAAAACTATAAAAAAAAGAAGTTTAGTAGTAACAAGCAAAAAGCGATTAGTAAAGAAGTTGTTTGTATATGGAACATACGAGACATGTCCAACAGTAGCAAAACAAAAATTGTTTGAGATGTCTATGGTAGTTTTGCAAAATGCGCTTAGTCGTATAGAAAAATTAGAACAAAAATTAAGTGAGGTATCATGAGTAAAGCAAAAAAGAATAAAAATAAAGAAGAATATATGCCTATAGATTATGAAGGAATGAAGTGTTTAGGACATTTTTCATCAGATGTTCAGCAATTAAAAGGCTGGATAGAAGCTATATTTAGAGGTGGGATTAAAAAAGATGATCCTATGCTAATTTCATTAAAGGAAGCTATATACAAAGGATGTGATCAGATGGAAAGTAATATAAAAAACATGCGCAAAATAGTAAAAAAATGCTTTGATGAAACTGAGGTTTAAAAAAATAAGTATCATCTAAATACAACTAATATTGCAAGTAACAAATCCATATAGCCATTCATAGAATCAAAAGCTTCGGGATTATCTATTACAGACTGCCTCATGGTTGGAACAGTATATAAACCTAGTATTAAAAACACTACCAGTTCTTTTATTTTGATAGGCTTTTTTAGTACCATTTTTGGCAAAATATAAATACATAAATAACAGATTATCTTGGCTAAGATATACATAATTCTTGCAATTTTTAGTATATCCAAGCGTGTTTATTATAGTCAATTTTTATTGAGTTGTACCTAGTTACCTTGCATGGTATATTAATAAAAATTGTTATTTAAAAGAATGTATTATGTCTGTAGTAGATACTCACGAATTAATAGAAGAATTAGTCAAAGCTGGTGCAAAAAAAGAAGTGGCTTTGGTAATTGCTAAAGCAACGCGTCAAAGTAACGATCATTTAGTCAGCAAAAGTGATTTAAAATTATCTGTAGCTGAATTACGCTCTGAAATAAATGGCTTGAGATATGAAGTAAAAGAAGACATCGCTGAGTTAAGAAGTGAAGTAAAAGAAGATATCGCTGAGTTAAGAAGTGAAGTAAAAGAAGACATCGCTGAGTTAAAAACTAATATAAAGTGGATATCATGGGTTGTTATTGGGGTGATAATTCCTATGCTTGTTAAACTTACATTCTTCCCACATCTTGGCTTATCCTAGCCTACAGCATCTATATCCACCGATACATCCACAAAAATTGTGGATAAAACTATGACAAAGTCGAACCAGAATTATCATCGTTTGTATCAGTTTTATTGATATACATGATAGCAGCTAACGCAATAAGCTCTAAAATCAAAGCTCTTTCATCTTTTTCTAAAAATAGTGCACGAGTGAATATTATCAGAGTTAGTATATCCTTGATATAATGCTTTTCTGTAATGATGAATCGCATCAATTTTTTTAGTAATTTCATTAAGTCCTTCATCTAATTATCCATGTAGGTTTTGTATATCAAATATTCTTGTTTAAAAAAGTACAAATCATTTAGCCATCTGTTCAAATGCTGGCACTTATTACCTTGGCATAGATTTTCAAGTTCATCCGCTACTTCAGGACCAGCTATTGGCATATCTGGCAGATCTGAACCTTTTAGATAACTACAGCTTGTCTTGATACATCCGCTCAATATTACCAGCAATATCAGTAGGTTTAGTATTCTTAGCGACATCTATTACCTTTTTTTGTATTTTTATAGTTTTATTCTGATTCTTATTTTTTCTATTTAGACTTTCATTAAGTTTTGCTAATTTGCTATTTCGTCCTATCAAAAATAAACTCAAAAAGCCTAAAATACCAAACACAGCTAAATTTATTTTTTTTGTTAAAGCCTTAAGAAAAATCATCTTGTAACACCTCCTGATTATCACCTAATAAATCTTGATTTAGATTATCTGCTTCTGGCTGAGTTATTGAAAATGTACTTAAAATGTTATTTGCATCTAATGCAGTACTACTTGCAAATAAGGAGGTAAATAATCCACCTTTAACCAGAGGACTCCAATCAGATACAGCTTTTAACCCTGCTGATATTTTAGGAAGTGAGAACCACATACCTTCAACACCAGATACAATGCCTTTTAATGCTTTTGTACATCCATTTTTATGATTATTTGTATTTTTTTCAAATACTGATTTTAACGCTATATGAGATTGTGGGGTAGTCAGTAATGCAGAGCTTATACCCAGTATAATAGAAGCTGTTTCTGCATTAGAATCATCTGATCCAATTTCGCTAAATACATCATAGGACAGTCCTTTTAATGCCACAGAGTTTGCTATTAATGAAGCTGCTGATAAACTATAAATAAGTGTATTTACTGCCATGTTTTGGTCCTCTATAGGCTTAAATACTTTAATCGGATTTTTTACCAATTCTTTTGCGTTATTATATGTATCAGCTACTACTCCAACTATCAGCGGTGCTGTGGTCATTGTAGACCATGCTATAAACTTATCAAAACCACTTGAACCTTCCACTTTTTGATTATGCATTTCTACAGTCCATAGTAACAATGTAGGATATATTGCAGAAACAGAACCTAAGCTCATTAAAGCCGTCTTTTGAACACAACTTAATTCACTACTATTTTTGACATCATTTAACATCTTGTAAATATTCACTGTCTTCATAGGAGAGTACACCGCAAATGTATTAAGTGTTGATAATGTGCTTCCAGCCGTTCCTGTTAAATCAATACCAAGTTCGGATAAATTCTTTAATTCATGGTTATATATTGGCATCATTGCAAGACCACTACCAACACCTCCAACTATTCCTGAGGCTACCAGCTTACATATGTCGCTTTTGCTAAAAGGTTCTTTTTGATCAAGTAATTTATGTATTTGATATAGGCTACCAGCTTCAATATTATGGCTGTTATTAAATAACTCTATTCTACTCATTTCACTAGCTATATTCTCACTATCTCTCTCTGGTATTACTGCTCCTTTATGAAAAGGATCAGCTATATCCTTTATTACAGTTTTACTTTCTGCTTGTGAATTTAGTGATAAAGATTTTTGTCTATATGCTTGTTGCAAAAATACTTTTGTTTTATCTGGATCAAACTCGCTAATTTGCTCTTTAGGTATTTCTGCACCAGTTATATTGGGCTTTGTAACATCCTTTTGAAAAAAACTATTTTCTAGTTGTGCATTCATATACGAGAACATATGACTACTATCTTCTACTCTTTCATTATGCACTCTTGCTTTTGTTGTACCAAATTGAATGTACGGATCATATCTTTCTGGATTACTAGTTGTAGGCGATCTAGTAAAAACAGATTTCGGCTCTGATGATTTCTCTTCTTTTGCTTCTTCCTCTGGAGTTTCCATAAAGTTTTGCTTTGCAGTACTTTTTTTTCTGTATGTACTAAAAAATGAATCAACATAAGAACTATCTTTACTTTTCATGTTTTTACCTATTTATATATTTGACTTTCAACACGCTTCCCAAGGCCAACATCTTAGTGTTGGTTGATCTCCTTCTACTTCCATGCTCACTAGCTTAATATTGCTGTGATGTGGATGTACCGAATGTTTTTCTATGTATAGCTTAACTGCTACTATCGTTATTACTGTACATATTGTTTGCGATATTATTTGATTAAGCATTATCTACACCTCCTATTAATGAAATTTCTGAATTATCTTCTAATTCAACACTTACTAATATTGATTGAAGTGTTTTTACGTCGTGTGGATCAAGAATTTGTGAATTTGCTAATGATTCTGGTACCTTTTCTTCTTCTTGTTGCTCTTCATTTATTTGTTCCAATGTAGATGGTGCTATTACAGATGACATAGCAATTGAATTATCAAATAATCCTTTTTCTTTTGAAGCTAACTGCTCTTTTATACTTTTATTTTCAGCAATTAAGTTCGTTTTATCATTTCTTAAATCTTGTTTGTCTTGCTTTAATTCCAGCAAGTTTTCCGTAAGAATTTTTACCAATTCAGTTTTTTGAACAAGATCATTTGCAATTATAGAAGACTTTGTTTTTAATTCTGATAATTCAGAATTAACTTTTACTAGTTCCTGCTCTAGCTCACTTTTTACTTCTGATGTACTATTTGTTTGCTGAGATATTTGACTCTTAGCCTGCTGTAGTTCATTTCTAAGCTTTATATTCTCTCTTTGTAACGTATTGTAAGAAGATTGTGTTTGTACTTCTTTAGCTGTAATTTCTGCACATTTTACATTTAGCTCATTAATCTTAGCGTTTAGCGTGGCTATTTGTGAATTGCTGTTGCTGCTCTGCGTGCTTAATGAACTAACGAGACTATCTTTTTGCTGTAATTGTGATATTAAGTCAGCTATTTTTGATTCTTGTGCCTTAGATGGCGAGTTTGCAGGTGATAAACCACTATCAGAACCTAAGCTTTGATTACTTATCTTTTTTCTTGGATTAACTACTCCGTGTTTCATAACTCTATACCTTGTTGTTTTAAATGAATATTTTTAAGCCGATTAAAATATTGTGTATTTTATATTCTCTACTGTGTATTTCATCAATACCATCAGTTTTTCTTGGCTTGTTTTTGCCTAAATTAAAATGATTATAGCTTATTTCTGCTTTGATATTATTGCTTAAAGTTATATCTACTCCTGCACTTAATTTATAGGCAAATCGTTTAACAAACTTACCTGTAACATTATTTAATTTATGATGGATTTGTAAGTCCTCATCTTGAAAAATAACATATCCACTACCTGTCTCTCTTAAAAAAGAAATACCAATACCACCTCCTAAAAAAGGAGTAAACTTGCCTAAAGTAAATACATCTTTATACGCATTTAACATTAACGCATCAGCTTTAGTTTTGGTGAATACATTGAACACATCGCCATCATCGTTCTTTGTCTTTTCCTTAGAATGAAATAGAAAATAATGATCAAAGACTAGCTCACTTCTTATTCCTTCTGGAAGATTATAGCCTATTCCCATTTCTACTAGTGGAAAGCTATGTACTGCTTTTAATGTACCTTTATGTTCAACTGTATCAATTTTTACGTTATCTACATTGTTTAAACCTGTGGCTAATTTTAAATAAAAATTATTATACTCTATTGCCTGCGCAGTACTTGCTAACATAGAATTTATTGCAATAATTGTTGCATATCTATTTAAATATTTCATATTTTACCTTTAAATTTCTATAATCTTTTTTCTATATTTTGTTTCAAACAATTTTTTCTTGAGTTTATATACTTGAGTTCTATAACCTTTTGTATCTTCTACTGTTTCTTTACCATCTCTCCACTTAACAAAAAAATCGCAGATATATTTTATTTGTTCTCTTTTTGTCTTAGCATAATCATTTAATGGAAAGACTTTTTGCATCTCAATAGATTTAACAATTCCAGCTTTTTCCATTAACTTTAAATCTTGATATCTTCTAGCTTCTTTTTTTGAGGCGAACTTTATATCATTAACAATTGTAGGAATATTCCTGTACTTATTTTGCTTTTTCATGATGTCCAAAGCCTCAATTCTGCTTGACGTCTAAGATACAAGCCTTTAGAAAACTTACCGCTGATATTAACCACGCCTTTTGACTTACTAAAGAACTCCTCCGCAGCTAATAGATAACGTCGATTATTTAATCTGATCAAGCCTTGAGAACGTCCAAAATTATCAAATCCCCAGTTGTAAACAAGACTTACCATAGCATCGAACATACCTTGATTTACTTTAACGTCTTTTTTAATAACTCTATTAAGATATACATCAACACGCTGCACTTCTTTCCTAAGTATTAAATCAGCCTCTTGCTCACTTATATGAGTTAAGAAAGGCTTTTGTTCAATTACATGACCATAGCCAATTGTATTCTTTCCAGCAGGACAGATATAAGGAACTGGACTAAATCCTTCAAACTTTTTAATAAGATTGATAGCTTCTATAGAGACTTGCATCAATGGCTTCCTCCATATCTTTCTGACAATTCAATAATATCTTGAAAATCATTACTTACAGACTCTGGAGATTGCGGTGTGAAATCTATAAATACACCTGTTTCTTTGTAGATAAAAGCTTCCGCTAGCTCTTCAGCTAAATTATCAGAACCAAATATATATGGGGAGAAAATCCCGATAGATATAAATAATCCTAGGAAGAAAGATTTATGCAATACATAGTATTGTACCCTTCGGGTAATATTCAAAAAACTAAACATTATTTCTCACAGTCAAAATAAACACTTTTGTATGCAAGATTATACCATATCTAGTATGTATTACCAAGAGTTTTAACTATACGTAATGTTTTTACTTGTATATTGAGATGGCTGAATAAAATTACTAGTTACTCAACTAACCCTCCATTCGTGCCTTTTATTGTACGCCGAACTGCTCCCTTCTTACAGGCGTCTTTATAACTCTTAGTTCCGCAATACATACGACAAAAGTAGTATGCCTTTTTAACTGGTATCTTAAAAATCTTAGCAATGTCTTTATGTATACCAATAGCTAAAGGTTTTGGTGGATTACCTTTGCGCGGGAAAGTTCTATAGTTAGATTTCTGTAGTTGCTCTAATATTTTAAAATATTGCCTTATAGTGAGTGGAGTCTCTAAGAATTGTTCATATTCCGTTTTTGGCTCTAATGCTTTTAACCTAGCTTCTTCTTTTGCCTTTGCTTCTGCTTCTTTTTTAGCTTGAGCTTTGTTTAGTGGATTATTAGCTGATACCTTACCGCCTTTACCAACAAAAATTTCTGATTTTTTAGGCTCTGGTGGTTTTGGTTTAGGTATTTTTGCTTGTAATTTCAGTAGAGCTTCGCCTGACAACTTAAGCTTTAGTGTAGGTTTTTTGTCTGTCATATAGATATAAGGTTATGATTTTTTCTTTATAACTTTACGTAAAGATGTAATGATTAGTTCTGTAATAGTAATATCGTGTTCTAATGCGTATCTCTTTATCTCCTTATGTAAGGATTTATCTATATTAATATTCATTTTCATAGTCTCCACTTTATCTATTATCGACTTTGCAGATGGTCTGCCTGATTTTAATAAGCTCATAATATTTCTTTTAATTCCTCTACTATATTGGTAATCTCTTCAATTGCATCAAGATTTTTTGGGACATCAAATATACTTTTTCCTTGTGCTGCGGATTTTGGATACACGATGCGTTGAGATGTGCTAGATTTCATTACTGCTAACTCATAACCATTTAAAGCATCCTGTACATCATTACTCAAAGTTGTATTAGCTATTTTTCTACTTATGCAAAAATAAGCTTTAGGCTTTCCTTCAGTTAAAAATTGACGCTGTTTTATAATATCTACTAAATCTGAAGACGCCCATATATCGTATGGCGAGGGTTGAACTGGTATAATGATCAAGTCCGCACATTTAATAGAAGATATTGCCATTTCTGCTAATTGTGGGGCACCATCAATAATTACCCAATCAAATTGCCCTGCTATCTTTTGTATGTTCTTATCTAAATTTGGTCTATCTAGTCCAATTACTGTTAAATCATTATCACCAGAAGCGTGCCAATCTCTTGCAGAACCTTGGGGGTCTGAATCTATTAAAACTACTTTTTCATTATCAACATGCAACTTTGTAGCGATGTTAGTTGCTAGTGTAGTTTTACCAACGCCACCTTTTTGATTGAGTATTGCTATTACATGCATGTTGATATCTTTATATATGTTTATAAGTATATATACATAACCTTATATATTTACAAAGTCAACCTTGTTTTTTAATTATTGAATATATGGTATAAGAAAGAACCGAGGGGCTTGAGTATCTGCTCAAGCTGACCTCTATTTAAAATTAAGTGTAATTTAACTATATGACAATATCTAAAAAAGATAAAGAAAAAGCTTGGGATAGAGCAACTACTATTAAGAATAAAAATTCTGACACTTGGCGCAAAGACGATAAAGGTAATATTATGCGCCATGGTTCTTATGGTACTCATGGAGAGTATGGATGGGAAATTGATCATAAAAAACCAAAATCAAAAGGCGGTTCAGATCATGGTAGAAATTTGCGCGCCTTAAACACAAAAGAAAATAGAAAAAAGTCTGATAAGTATTAGTTTTCTTCAAACTGAAATGAGTAGTGGATTGCTGTACACAGTGCGTACCTCAACTCGTCTGGAGTCAAACCATCTGTACCTATTCGTACAGCACCACTATCATTACTAGTAATTATTATTGCTCCCTTATCACCATAGCTTCTTGCTATATTTAAAGAAGAATTTTTTAAATTAACAATTGGAGTTATATTATTTGCAAATGGTTTTACTATCATCTTTTTTCTCCTTTTTCATTGACGGTTATATTAATCTCGTCTGAATAACCGTCATATTTACCATCGTCTGTATTGAAATAATAACAACGATTATTAATCTTAAAACTTAAATAATTTTCTGTAATTCCTACGCTAATCTTATTATTAGTTGTATTATCATGAAATTTACAAAATTGATTTTTTAATGCATTTAACATAATTTCCTTCTATCCCTTGTAATTTGCAATAAAAACTGCATTGGATTCTTTAGAACAAAGGGCATTTATTTTTGGATGCCCTTCTAAAAACTTTGAAATTCTTTTTGTTATTAAGTGGTCAATATCATCTTCTATCATTTTAAATATAACATGATTATTTTTCCAAACGCCTTGAGCTACATGAAAGTCTTTCTCATCTTCTGTATATTTCTTTTCTGATATAATCATTTAATCCTCATTCCTCTATATTCCACTCAGCTTTATTTCTAGCTGAATACGTTAATTTTAATGATCCACCGCTATACATAGCAATATGTTTTACTAGCTTAAAAATATCTACATTATCATCAGCATAAACTAAATAATTCAGTAGAGTCTCTTTTTTAATTGTTGGGGTCTTTTGCATATTTATATTCTTTTATCAAGCTACTTCTCTAATATTCTGCACTTCATTTATTCCTTCATCAAACTCATCAGCACGCATTGTTAAGCCTAGGTTCTTTGCCATCTTACGAATTGGAACAACTAGAGCCATTGCTTCAAAGTATTTATGCCATGGACTATTAGAGCTACTGCCACCTCTAGAAGATGATTTACTCTGGTCAATTTCATCACGATAACATACTTTGATTTGTGCTTCACCATTCTTTAGCTTAACTACTCCGTAAGTTGCTACTAAATTATCCACGCTTCTATCTCCTTCTTTAGCTGGTATATGCTTAATATTTGGATTCATTCCTAGCTCATAGGAAAATTCGTCATCGGCGTAAACTGCATAAGAATATACGTTGGCTATTAATGGATTATTGAATAACAGCTTTAACCAACCTCTATAGCCTATTTGAAAATCTATCTTTCCGCCGTAAGGTATCATCCAAGCTTGACCTAGTGATGCACTTGGGTCTAATCCATATTCACAACATTTATAAAAAGCGTCTATCATAGATTTTGAGCTACACTGTTTAAGCTTATCATTAGTATTAATTTCCCAAGCAAAAGAACGTGCCAATTTCTCAAACTGCATAGAGTTATTATTTAAGAATGGAAGTAGCTTATTTCTTCTAGTATCGCACAAGTCGTATATAGCATCATTAGGCTTTACCGCTTTAATTTCTCCTGAAATAATATTTACTTCTTGATGACCTTCAGTATTAACTGATTCTTGTGTTATTTCTGTACTCATAATTAACCTCTCATAAATTGTAGAAACCTTGATTGAGTTTCTTTGACATAATTTTGATATATTTCTGGATTAGCTGCTTTTAAAGCATTCGTATCCAACCTATTTATTATCCTATCCTTTAAAGCTAGTTTGCAAAAACCTGCATCAAGCAAGCCTGCATTTCCCATATATATTAATATGGTCTTTTTTAATGATTCTTTTTCTCCCTCTAGCTTTTTTACTTGGTCGGATACTTCCTTGTATTCCGAAACTACATGACGAATATGGTCATCCGCTTTTTTTATTAGCTCATCATCAATTGTAGGATAGGCAACTTTTAATTCTTCTAGACTTTGTGGCTCAGGTGGTATTCCTTTAGCGATATGATGCTGCCAGAAGTTTATTACCGCCTGCTTGAGGTTATTCTCATACTCAGCATCTCTCCAATAGGTAAAACAAGCATAAGTCCAGCCACTAAATAAAACTGGTATATCAACACGCTCTGCATTTGTAAGCATTGCATAGAAAGCTACTTGAGCTTTATAATATTCAGGTATTCCGCTTTCCCATGAAGAAATTGGAGCTTTCGTTGACTTGGCTTCTACTAAAACATTTTGTCCAACAAGTTTAGCGTCAATATTAGCTCTCATGAACGGATATTCTTTGTCTATAACAGTATCTAAATTAGTTTCAATTGACTCGCCAGTTGTTTCTACATACTCCTCTAAGATATAACGCTCGGCTCTAATACCTCGTTTCATATTTTCATTAGGTGCATCAACTACATCTGGGCTTACCTTATCATTATAGACATCAAGTGCTGTTCTAAATGGTGATACTCCAAGTATTGCTGCACAATCTGAACCACCTATACCTTTTTTGCGCTCTAGTAAAAATTGTTCCCTATTCATTACAAGTCACCTCCTACTAATAATTGACCATTCCTATATGGCATCGTGTGGTTGTAATTTATTTCTATTCTATCGCCAATTTCAGGCTTCGTACTTAAATGTGATAAGTAATAACGCACCTTCTCGCCTTTCTTGCCTAGTAAATGCATTGGCAACTCATGTGCAAAACCTTCAAAATAACCTTTGTAGATAAATTCTTGTGTATTATTCATTCCTACCTCCAAATTTAACGTTTACTAACTTGATACCTTCAGAACATTGCTCGGATATATCAGCTTCAATACTTACTAAATCAAATGGAGCTATTTTGCCTAATAACTCTGGATGATCGGCAACTTGTATTAGGTAGATATCCTCACCAGATTTAAATACATAATGAGGTTCAATAGGAATTGTAGTGTATCTATCAAAAGTGCCTGTAAATTTAATTTTTTTCATAATCAAACTCCTAACACTCTTGGATTATAAAAACTATGGTACAAGTCCATTTGAGCCTCATACTCTTGTCTTTCGTAGTAATCTATCTCTTGCTGGAGTGCTGCGGGGTCATATTCGTTGACATCCCAATTAATACCTATCCTATAAGCCTCTTCAAGCAATAGCTCATACTCAGCAACCTCATCAATAAGGTCGTATCTGTTTATATTATATTTATCTAGTGGGATTTTATAGTAAATGGCTTTGCTAAGTAAATCCCTGCCTCTTTCGCTAGAAAGAAACCTAACATCTACTCTATGGGATATGTTTTTGAATGTATTTGTTACATCCTTTAAAGGCATAACTTCCGCCACGTAACTCTCGCATTTGATATTTGATATCATTTTATCACAAAAATTACATATTGTCTTAGTTATTACTTGATTTATTGGTAAATTTTTTGCATTATTAGACATGATTTTGACCTCCAATTGTGGGTTAAAATTATTATTTATTATCATTTAATTAATTAATTTTTATTTTTTTATCTATTACTAGTAGATAAAAATAGCTTCGATGGGACTGGTGCTTGGATAAAGACCAGCCCCAAAGATAACTTAAAGAAACTGGCACTTATAGCTCTCGCTGTAGGTGCCTTTTTTTGTTTGCTTCCTTAAGCTATGATTGGAGTATAATTGGGGGTGAAAGAATTGTCAAGTAAAAAACTTGACAAAAAAGTAATTTATTTATTTTTCCAATTATTAAAATACTTTTTTGCTACCCTTCTATCTTGTACAACTAATATATTCTCAGCGTTTCGGAGATCTGCAGATTTAGTGAAGTTAAAAGAGCCAGTAAGTACTTTTTGGTCATCAAAAATCATTATTTTATTATGAGCTATACCAGAAACTTTGGCTTTGTGTATTTTTATTCCTTCCTTTTCTAATTCTCGTACTAGTGGAAGTTTCTTTTTAGAAAAGTTACTACTATCAAGGATTATCTCAACATTAACATTACGTTTCTTTGCTTCTATTAGTGAGTTTATTATATCTGGATGAGTGAAGCCGTATGCTTGGACGTATATACTCTTTTTTGCTTGGTTTATATGATTTACTATGAATGAGCCACATTGATTATGGGGAGGTGTGAAGCATGTTTGATGTTTTGGTTCTGCAGAAAATATTAAAAATACAGCAACTAAACATGCTATATAAGAAGGTAGCCAATGAAAAACTTTTGACATTATTATAACTTAGTTAAAATAAAACCTATCATCATTATTGTTGAAGCTCCAAATATTCCTACCATCCATTTGATGGTACTAATTTCTGATCTCAATGATACTATTTCTGATCTAAGTGAAGTTTCTGATGACCTAACCTCTGACCTGACTTCTTTTATATTTGATTCAACTTCCTTTATATCTGATTTAGTAGCTAAACTAGAATCAATAGAGTTTATTATATCTACAATAGTTTCGGCATTTTCCTTGTTATTACCTGTAGAAATTAGCTTTTCTATTGCTTTGTGTGTGTCTAGTATCATTTTATTGCTCCTCTAAATCAAAAGCGTATTCACTCATGCATAAATAAAATAAGTCCTCATCAAATTGAGTATAAACTTGAGGCTCTTGCCTTCTGTCATTAGCAGCACCTTTAAGACCTGCACCTAATCCAGCCATTAAGGCGTTTGAGTTTCTTTGTGCTGGTCCTTTTGCTGGTCTATTAGCCTGACTACTGAATGCATCAGCGTATGCATCTGTTGCAGTTGGTTGATGTGGTATAACAATAGTTTGTGTTGCCTTTTTTTGACAGACACGTTCAGCAGCTTGTCTTTTTAATTCCTGTTTTTCTGCTTTTGATGATTTCTTTTTAACAGACTTTGTTTGTTTTTGTTGTATGGGTTCATAAGCCTTATACTTCCAAGGGTTTTTCCATTGATCTAATTCTTGATTATACTCTGGTGTATTAGGTTTAATTTTTACATGACGATAATAATCATCCCATGATGTCTCATGCGTGCAGGAGCTCACTATAAATAACACAAATATACACAAAAAGTTTCTCATATACATAAGTTTAACTCCTTTATCTTTTATTATAAATATCCAAAACAGATTGAAGTTGATTTTGTTTTAATTCATATGAGTCTTTTAAATTATGTAACTTATTAATATATCCTTTTAACTGCAAATTTTTTAAAGAAGAATATATAGCTGTACGTGATACATTTAGTTTTTCTTTTAAATCTTGAGCTTTAATAAAAGCAATATTATTTTTTTCAACTCTTATTAATTCCTGTAATATATTATTTTCTACTGTAGTAAATAAGCTAACTCTTTGTATAGCTTCAGTTAAATGTTGTTTATTCAATTCCATATCGTTACTTCTTTTGTTTAAATTTCTAAATATATAATAACAAAAACTTATTTTTCAAGGATTTCTCTTTTTCGTACTTGACATTATGTGCGCAACAGTTTTATATAGTTTATAACAGAAAAAAGTAAAAAAAAAAAAAATATACACTGAATGCTTGAATTAGTTGAAAAATACTTGAATTAGGTGAAATAGTTGAGAGTTTGGCATAAAAATTATGTGCTGCGGGGCTAACTCTTTTTGGTAAAAGTTAAAAAATATATGGAATTTTAGATTATGAGCAAAAAAAAAGGCCCCACCTACAAAGATAAAACCAATTTTTTCGATGTTTTGATGAGAAACGTTAAAACCACCCTTGAGTGTTTAATAACTAATACAAAAACATTTTTATTAAAACTGCGAGAATTAATGACGTTACGTTTTTGCTTCTTTTTTACCTTAACCTTTGGAGGAATAAGGATTAAATCAAGACAATAAAACCAAATAAAAGGATGATTTTATGCACTTTTTTATTAACAAAGTATTGATTTTTAGAAAAATACTATGCCATATATAATTATATACCTGATATACACTGACCTTGTCAACAAAAAAGGTGCGTCATTTCTGACGTCTCTTATTCAATTATATTTTCTGATACAATTACTCATTCAAAAAAAACTAATAAAATTATCGGTTATTTTTATTATGTCATTAAATAAATCAGAGTTGCTAAAGATTGATTTAATTCTAAAAAAATTACAAAAGAAAAGAATAATAAGCAAAGTTGTTAGATTAGCTTTTTGGGACTTGATTAATGAGGTTCAGCATTTTGGTAAATTTCATATAACAAAAACAAAATTATCAGAATTACTAGAAGTTCAATTTAGACAAATAGAAAGATATTTACTGCATTTAGAAGAGATTGGTTTAGTTTTTAGAGATTATACTACTCATAATATTAACGATAGAGAAGTAGGTAATAGCTTATATCTAACTTTAATACATCCAAAGGAAATTCTCTCTTACTATCTTTTTCATGGTAAGTGCAATATTCGTCAACACCTTATAGATAAGAAAATACATTATCAAATTACTGACGTGATTTGTATAAGCAACACAGAAGTATTTTGTAAAAATTATTATTTAAACAGAGCGTTAGATAACGCAGTCAAGCCTGTATCATCTAATCCAGTCAAGCCTGTATCATCTAATCCAGTCAAGCCTGTATCATCTAATCCAGTCAAGCCTGTATCATCTAATCCAG
>JALZUG010000043.1 GCA_023301685.1 Rickettsiaceae bacterium | reverse complement strand
TTTTTCCTAAATTAGATATTCAAATTGCAAATTATTTTTATGACCCTGAACTTGGTTTTCTTTATAAAACAAATGTTATAGTTCAGTTTTTTTATATGAGTATACCTGTAATAACAAAAATATTTGCTATAACTTGTTTGCTATATATGGTGTATTTATATCTTAAGCACAAAAAGCCAAAATTAATTCTAAATTCCTCAGCTTTCTTTTTATTTATTACTGCAATTATAGGTCCAGGACTTATTGTAAACACTGTATTAAAAGATAACTTTGGTAGAGCAAGGCCAAGACAAATAAAAGAATTTAATGGAAATAAAGAATTTACCAATGCCTTTGCTATAACAAATCAATGTGAAAAAAATTGTTCATTTTCTTCTGGTCATGCTGCAATGGCGTTCTATTTTTCTGCCATTGCTTATATTGCAAGTACTCTTTACTTTACTAGAATTTATTTGCTTGGAATCGCTTTTGGAGTATCAGTAGGCTTGTCTCGTATTATAATGGGGGGACATTTTGCCAGTGATGTGGTAACATCTGCACTAATAGTATTATTATTAAATCATCTAATATTTGTATGGTGGAAGAAAAAAATTTTAACATCAACTGCGTAGCAGTAGTTCATAACGACTCCCAAGAAACTAAAAAAATAGCAAATAAGCTTGATTCTTTAGTAACAAAATGCCCTCCTGAAGAAGCAGATGTAATAATTGTTATAGGCGGTGATGGCAGTATGTTGCACGCTCTACACCAATATATGGATCTTGATATTCCTTTTTATGGAATTAATGCGGGTAGTATTGGCTTCTTAATGAATAGTTTTCACGAAGAAAACTTTCTAAAAAATTTAGAAAACTCAAAAGTTACTAACCTATATCCACTCGAAATGCATGCAATAAATACCGATGGCCAATCATCAACGGCTCTTGCGATTAATGAAGTCTCAATATTTCGCAAAAGCAATCAAGCAGCAAAATTCAAAATTCAAATTGATAATATTGAAAGGATGGAACTTTCAGCTGATGGTGCTCTAGTATCAACTCCAGCAGGAAGCAGTGCATATAATTTATCTGCTGGTGGACCGATAGTTCCTCTTACATCTAAAGTATTATGCGTAACACCAATTTGTCCATTTCGTCCTAGAAGATGGAATGGTGCCCTGCTCCCAGTCGATGTAGATATAGAATTTGAAATATTGGAGCCAGAAAAAAGACCTGTAAACGCAGTCGCTGACTTTTATGAGTTTAAAAACATCAAATCTGTTAGAGTAAAATCAACCAACAAAAAAGTAATCCGCATCTTACATGATGAACATCATACTTTTGAAGACAGAGTCATCAAAGAACAATTTAGTAATTAATAAAGAGAAATATTATGATTAAACATGTTTTTGTATTAATAATTAACCTAACTCTAACCTGCACAACAGCATTTGCTTTTAATGAATATACTGAAAAATCTAGCGCAAAAATTGTATTTTTTGATAATAAGAAATCTCAAGATTTTAATATTCAACGCAAAGTATTTATTAAAACTTTTGATGAAGAATATAAAAATATAGAACCCCAAAACATTAAGCCACACTTTAAAAATAGAGATGATGTAACTAACTGGTTATCAGATGTTTTTGAAATAGAACATCAATATTTTACGTCAGCAAAACATCCTATGCATTGGATTACCATTGAGAAAGACCATAAAATCATTGGATTTATAATGTATGAGCAATGGAAAAACAACAAAGACATATGGCATATAAGGCAAATGGCTGTTACTCCAGATGAACAGCGTAAAGGCTATGGTACTAGCCTTATTAAATCAATATTCACATTTCATAATAATATTAAGAAAATTATAGTTGATACTAGACGTACAAATGTCAATGCAATTTATTTTTATAAGAAAAACGGTTTTGAAATCACTAAAATTCCTCACGATAGTGAGTTAAGTAGCGATCTATATCTTGGCCTATATAATGATAAGGTAGAATTATTGAAAAAAACCGTTAAGCACTAATATAAAACTTATGCAGCTGTTCTTTTCCCAAAACTCTTTCTTTTTCCATTATTGCGTTTTGGTTTATCTGACCCGAATTTTTTATTTGAATTAGAAGGCTTTTTACCAAATTTATTCTTAAACTTATTGTTTTTGCCTTTTCCTTTGCCTTTAAAGCTCTTGCCTGCACGCCCTTTTTCAGATATTGGTTTTGCATCAGGATCCATTAATCTATTAATAGCATCCCACTTACTTTTATCTTGTTTAGAGATAAAACAAATCGCCTCACCTTCTGCACCTGCTCTTGCTGTACGACCAATACGATGTAAGTAATCTTCTGGACATTGAGGTAAATCATGGTTAATAACATGTTCAATATGCGGTATATCTAGGCCTCTAGCTGCAACATCAGTTGCAACCAAAATCCTATATTTCTTATTCCTAAACGCTTTTATCACACGCTCTCTTTTGCGATGTTGCAAGTCACCATGTATTGCTATTGCACTATGACCTTCTATCGAAAGCTTCTTAGCCATCTTTTCAGTGCCATATTTTGTTTTCATAAATATAATAACTGACCCATCTCTACTATTTAGTTCCTCAACAAGCCTCGGATGCTTTTCTTGCTCGTTTACATGAATAGTGTCGTGCTTAATATTTTCTCCAGGAGATGAAACTGAACCAACAGCAATTCTTTCTGGCTTGTTCATATAAGAATTTGCTAAGCTAATAATATTACCAGGAACAGTAGCCGAGAATAAAAGTGTCTGACGATTATTTGGAATATGTTTAATTATAGCATCTATCTGAATAGAAAAACCCATATCAAGCATCCTGTCCATTTCATCTAGTACTAAACTATTAACATTATTTAGCTTCAGGGTTCCACGATCTAAATGGTCATTCATGCGACCTGGCGTACCAACAAATAATCTTGGCTTTCTTTTAAGCTGAAACAACTGTTTATGCATTGATTCACCTCCAATTAAAAGACATGTCTTAATTGGTGATTTCTTTCCTAAAATATCTTCTAAAGATTTCATTACCTGAACAGCGAGTTCACGAGTTGGAGTAATCACTACTGCACTACCCGTGTCACTTGAAAGTAGTTTTGCAATAATAGGGATACCAAATGCAGCAGTTTTACCAGTTCCAGTCTGAGCTGATCCTAATATATCCTTACCATCTAATGCTAAAGGAATGGTAGCTTCTTGAATTGGCGTAGGTTGTGTAAATTTTAATCTGTCTAAGGAGTTTAGCAGTTGCTTAGGCAAATCAAATGAATGAAAGTTTGTCATAATTTTTTCTTAAAAACAAGGTTATATGCCTTTATACCTTTTGTATAAAAGCTTTTCTTATTACTCCTTGTACTTAAGATGTATGTTCTAAAAAAATGTTCTTGGAAAGTTAACAAAAACTACATATATTAAAGAGTATTTAGAAAATCTAAACATACTATACAGAAAAATAACAAATAATACAAGCTATAATTGGCAATTTAATCTGGATATTGCATTAATGCCATTATACAAATTTAACTAGCAAGCAATTCAATGTGTATGTATAATAACGATAATCTAATAAAAATAATAACAAAATGCCTCATCTAAAAACAGCTCAACAAGCAATTATTGAGCAATCAGAAGCTTTAAAAATTCTTGCAAATGACATTCCTAAGGATTTTGCAAATCTAATCGATTATATATTAAGACTAGATGGAAGAGTGATTATGATTGGTATGGGCAAAAGCAGCTATATTGCGAAAAAGATCGCTGCTAGTCTTGCATCAACAGGCACTCCTGCATTTTTTATACATCCTGGTGAAGCAAGTCATGGAGATCTAGGGATGATAACAGAAAATGATATGGTTATAATGCTATCAAATTCAGGCGAAACAAAAGAACTATTTGATACAGTTAATTATTGCAAAAGACATAATATCAAAATTGCGGCAATTACCATGAAAGAAAATTCAACTCTTGCACAAAATAGCGACTTTTTATTAAAACTTCCAAGTCAGAAAGAAACATCTTCTATAGCAGCGCCAACAACATCTGCTCTTATGTCATTATCGCTTGGTGACGCAATTGTTACTTCCTTACATGACGCGAAAGGCTTTTCAAAAGAAGACTTTAAACTATTTCACCCTGGTGGAAAAATTGGCGCAAATCTTCTAAAAGTTTCTGACATTATGAGATCTGGAGACAAACTTCCTATCGTTGGTATTAATGATGAATTTAAGAGTGTGATAATAACAATAACTGAAAAATGCTTGGGTTGTGCAATAGTTGGAGATTCACAAAATCAAATGCTTGGCATTATCACAGATGGAGATTTAAGGCGAAGCATCAAAAACGATCTTGGTAATATCTCAACAAGAGATATTATGACAACCAAGCCGACTAACGTGAATACTAATATGCTTGCAACTGAAGCACTAAACATCATGAACTCAAAATCAATTACTGCCTTACCGGTAATTGAAAATAACAAAATTCTGGGAATAATTCATATTCATGACATACTCAAAGCTGGGGTTGGCTAATGCAAGAATTATCCAAGCTTAGATCTAAAACAAAATTGGCAAAATATATCTTCCTAAGCGCTAGTATATGCGTTTTGGTATCTATTTTAGTTACTTTATATGTTCAAAAGCAACCAACAGACAAAGAATCAAACTATGAATCTACAAAGAGCAACTCCAAAAAATTATCAAAAGAATATAGCTTAAATATAAGCAAATCTATCTTTGAAGGAATAAGTGAAGATTTATCACCCTATGTCATCATAGCACAAAATGTTGCTAAAAATACCTCCGATAAATACCTCTTGGATATTATAAAAGGAAAATATACACTGCCTGATGGAGAAATAACAATCAAAGCAGATAGCGGCACTTTAGATGAACTTAAAAAATCTGTAATATTAAATGATAATGTAAAAATTCTTTTTGATGGAATGGTATTTAACAGTGACCAGGTAATAGTGGATCTAGAAACCAAAGATGCAAAAAGTAATGATGAAGTTGAAGTCACTTTTGAAAAATCAAAAATCCGAGCTGATAAATTTAAAACTGAAGATTCAGCAAATATAATAAAGTTTGAAGGGAATGTAGATTCAAATTTTGATCTAAATGGATTGAAATAACGCAAAAAACTTATATAGCATATGACTCTTTTTAAAAACTCTATAAAACTGATCTTATTGTTTGTAATTACCTTACAAACACAGGCTAATCCAATCAATGACAAAATAAATATAAAATCTAATTATCTAACAATTCAAAAGAACGACCTTAGCGCAACATTTAAAGGTTCTGTTATACTTACTTTTGATGATTTAAAGCTATATAGCTCAGTACTGAAAATCTATTACACCAATACAAGCGAAAAAAAAGATATAAAAGAAATTGTGATCCCTGTAAAACTAAAAGCTGTAAGGAATTGTGGTCAAGAAATTCTCTTTGCCGATTCAGGTCATTTCGATAATTCTACAAAAAAGCTCACTCTTACAGGAAATGTTAAAATGCTAAAAGAAGGTAATGTACTAGTAACCGACAAACTGGTATACTCAGCTAAATTTGAAGGGATAAGCAATCAAGATAATGCAAAATAAATTAGTCATTCAAAACATTTCTAAATCATACGATAAACGTCCAGTATTGCGCGATATAAATTGTAACTTGCATCAAGGAGAAGCTGTTGGACTATTTGGTCCAAATGGTGCTGGTAAAACAACATTATTTAGCATCATCATGGGTCTGATAAAAGCTGATCTTGGGCAAATGCTTCTAAATGATCAGGACATTACTACTCTACCTATGTATTTAAGAGCTCGACTTGGAATTGGATACTTACCCCAAGAATCATCGATTTTCAGAGGTTTAACGGTAAAAGATAACATTAAAGCTGTGCTAGAAATTGTTTATAGTGACAAAGAAGAGATAGAATCAAAATGCGATGAACTAATGGATGAATTTTCTATTGGTCACCTAAAAAACAAATTATCGCCAACTCTATCAGGCGGCGAGAGAAGAAGGCTTGAAATAGCAAGAGCGCTAGCATCTAGTCCTAAATTTATCCTACTTGATGAACCATTAGCTGGTATAGATCCGATAGCCGTCCGAGACATTAAAGAATTAGTTTCACACTTAAAAGAACGAGATATAGGTGTATTAATTACTGATCATAATGTAAGAGATACATTAGATATTGTTGATAGAGCTTATATTATTTATGATGGAAAAGTACTAATGGAAGGTAAGCCAACAGATATAGTAGGTAGCTCCGAAGTTCGAGAAGTTTATCTAGGCCAAACTTTCCAAACACCAGAAAAAGATAGTAAATTTTGATGGATACAAAAAAATCAAATAAGAATATTGCATTTGCTATGGTAGCTCTATTTATGAGCATGCTTCTTCTTAGCTTTGCCTCAGTTCCAATTTATAATTTATTCTGTAAAGTTACAGGATTTGGCGGAACTACTCAAAGAGCGAAAGCTTTTATGCGAGTCGATAAAGGTGTAAGAAAAATTAAAATAGAATTTGATGCAAATGTCGATCCAAAACTACCATGGAGATTCATACCTAAACATAGAAGTACAAATGTTATTACAGGAGAAAATGCTTTAATTTTCTATGAGTCGGAAAATTTTAGTAATAGAGATATAATTGGAACTTCTGTATACAATGTAACCCCCCTTAAAGCTGGTAAATATTTTGTCAAAATACATTGTTTTTGCTTTGAAGAACAGCTTCTAAAAGCTGGACAAAAGGTTTTGATGCCAGTGACTTTCTTTATTGATCCAGAAATTGAGAACGACCCTGAAATGGATGATGTTGACAGAATTACCCTATCCTATAGCTTCTTTAAAGTCAGAGACGTTAGTAACTAGACAATTTAATGGTTTTTTAAGTATAATATAGAGAAACGTTAACTAAAATAATTGGTAATCAGAGAATGTCATCAAAACAAGAGCATCCTTATCATCTGGTTGATATGAGCCCATGGCCTATATTAACCTCCTTTTCTCTTCTAGCACTTACTATTGGCGGAGTAATGGCGATGCATGAGCAATCTGGAGGTAGTGCTATCGCTATATTTGGCCTTATTGCTGTTATATATTGCTCGTGGAGTTGGTGGAGAGACATTGTTAATGAAGGCTTAGTTGGCAAACATCATTCTGAGCCTGTTAGAAACGGACTAAGAATTGGAATGTCACTCTTTATCTTATCCGAGGTAATGTTTTTCTTTGCATTTTTCTTTTCATATTTTTCAGCTAGCTTGTTCCCGGCCGGAATACTTGATGGTTTTTGGGTAATTGCTGACGGAACTTGGCCACCTGAAGGAATAAAAACATTTGACCCGTGGGATATACCTTTCATCAATACGCTGATACTACTTCTGTCTGGTACAACAGTCACCTGGGCTCACCATGCAATTGAGCATAATAATCAGAAAGAGTCTGTTACGGCTCTAGGGATTACTGTACTACTAGGTATAACATTCAGCATGCTCCAAGCATATGAATATCACCATGCAGCATTTAAGCTAACTGATGGGGTTTATGCAGCTAATTTCTATCTTGCAACTGGCTTTCACGGCGTACATGTTATAGTTGGAACAATCTTCTTAACAGTTTGCTATTTCAGAGCAAGAAAAGGTCATTTCAAAGCTGGTAACGGACATCTAGGCTTCGAATTTGCCGCATGGTATTGGCACTTTGTTGATGTTGTATGGCTATTCTTATTTGTCTTTGTTTACGTACTTGGAAGGTAAGAATTGGGTTGACTTAGTATTTAAAAATGCCCGACAATAGAACTTCTCACCCTAATTTTTTTGGTTATGCAGAAACCTACTTATACACCTGACTATATTTGGTTTTAGCCAATATAACTTATTCTGAGGTATAATTATTCTATATCATCGCAGATGACTGTGTTGAGTAGTACTGGATAGTAAAAATCAGTGATCAACTTAATGACCACTGATTTTAGAGAAATGATAACGTAATGGCACGTTTCTAAGTTTATTATTATAAAGTAAGCCCTGGGTATTACACAATTACATCCTAGCTTATTTTATCTTTAAATTACCCTTCTACAGCAATTTCAACTCCAAGATAGTCACCGACTATATCAACTAAGTCGTTTATTTCTCCTAGCTGCCCCATGAATTGACTAGTATTAGGTTGTATATGATTTTCCCAAATACTAATATCTGCATTGTGTTCATTAACTATAGCTTTTAGCTGAGATATTGTTGTACAGTGCGCCTCATAAGAATCACCAAATTTTCTAGCATCTATATTAGTTACTCCACCTGAGATTAAATTACTCCATACTTCGCTAACCTTTTCTTGTTCAGGAATAGTATTTTCACAAATATCTAACTGTCTAACCCTTGTATTTGAAATCGCTACTGCAATATCAGATGTTAAATCTCCTATATGACTTAAATCTAAAATTTGAATTCCATTAGGTATTCTTTCTACAATATCAAGTAAATTAGTATTATAACATATTCCATTTAAATTAAGGCTGACTAAATTTGATGCATATTGATTAAGTTCACTTAAAATATCTAATGTGTTATCACCTGTATCAAGACATGATAAATCTAATGAAACAAGATTTTCGAATTTTGATGCAATCTGCACAGCTAATAATAAACCATCAGGAGAAAGCCCCTGTTCTCCCTTAGCTGCACCTAAATCCAACTCAATTGATGCGTTTGATGGCAAAGTTGAGTATAATTTTGTTTCAGTCATTATTTTTTTAAGAAATTCAGGACAAACTTCTTCATTCTTAAGACTAGCAGATAATTTATTCAACTCATCTACTGCGCCTTCTATGTCGTGTATATTTATTTTAGATTTCATAATTTTTATATTTATAAATTAGTGAAGACATCATACTATATTTAACTTGCATTACAACCAATAACTTACTTTTTATTAACTTTTTTTTAAAATTTTATAAAAAGAAACCTACTATAAAGCTGAAATATATAGAATTTTGCCAGCCTGTAAAAACAATTGCCTTAAAGTGTAGTAAGGCATATTATCCTAAGACTTTTAGTATTATGAAAAGATTTCGTAATATCTCTATCTAAATATTTTGTGAAATTAAATATTTGCTAGTCCGATTGTATAGATATTAAACGAGATTATATTTATAACTGCTCAGCCAATCTTTGCGCTTCATCATTTGCAATTAGTGGTTCTATAAGCTCATCAAGCCTACCCTCTTTCATCACTTCATTAATCTTATATAAAGTTAGATTAATTCTATGATCACTGACTCGACCTTGAGGAAAATTATAAGTTCTAATTCTTTCAGATCTATCACCAGAACCAATTTGTCCTTTTCTCGAAGATGATCTCTCAGCTTCTCTAGCTAATCTTTCTTCTTCATAGACTCTGGACCTAAGAATCTTCAGTGCTTTAGCTTTATTCTTATGTTGAGATTTTTCATCTTGAATAGCAACCACTACGCCTGTTGGAATATGCGTTACCCTAACTGCTGAATCTGTAGTATTTACGTGCTGCCCACCAGCACCTGAAGCGCGATATGTATCAATTCTAAGATCTTTATCTTCAATTTTTATATCAACTTCTTCTACTTCAGGAAGCACAGCAACAGTTGCAGCTGATGTATGAATCCTGCCACTAGATTCAGTTGCTGGTACTCTTTGCACTCTGTGCACACCTGATTCAAATTTGAGCCTAGAAAACACCCCATCGCCTTTAATAGATGCTGATGCTTCTTTATAACCACCTACTCCAATCTCAGCAATAGATAATATCTCAAACTTCCACCCCCTTAGAGCAGAGTATCTCTGATACATTTCAAATAAATCAGCAGCAAACAGCGCCGCTTCTTCACCTCCAGTACCACCTCTAACTTCAATAATAGCGCTTTTGCTATCTGCTTCATCTTTTGGAAGCAGTGCAATTTTTACTTGATGCTCAAGACTCGGCAATACAGAGTTCAACTCTCTAATCTCTTCTTCGACCATATCCTTTGTTTCAGAGTCTAATCCACCTTCCGCTAGCATCTCTTTAGCACCATCTAAATCTGACACTACTTTATTATATTTTTCTACCTGCTCTACAATTGGCTCAAGCTCCGAATATTCTTTTGACGCTTTGACAAATTCTTCTCCTGCAATACCGCTAGAAAGTTTATCAGAAAGTTCTTTTTGCCTTTCTAATATTTTATTTAGATTGTCCTGAAAACTCACTATATACCTTTTGATAATTTGATTTTACTTCTTGCTGCCGCAACTCTTGCAATCGGAATTCTATATGGAGAACACGAAATGTAGTTTAAACCTACTTTGTGAAAAAAATCAATTGATGATGGTTCACCTGCATGCTCACCACAAACACCCAAAGTAATTGCACTATTTGCTTTTCTGCCTCTATCAATTGCTATTTTTATCAACTCTCCAACGCCATCTGCATCAATCCTAATAAATGGATCATGTTTAAAAATCTTTTGCTCGATATAGTCTGGCAAGAAAGAACCTATATCATCTCTAGAAATACCGTATGTAGTCTGAGTCAAATCATTTGAACCAAAGCTAAAATACTCTACATGCTCAGCTATTTCATTTGCAGTAAGTGCAGCTCTTGGCAGTTCGATCATCGTTCCCAGTTTTATATCAAATTTAATTGAATATTTAGATTCCATTTCTTCAATAGTCTTTTTTATATGACTTTTGAGCTTAATTAGTTCGCTGACATCACTAACAAGTGGAATCATTAATTCTAACTTACTATCTATATCCTGTTCATTTTTTAGTATTTTTATTGCATGAAGCATTGCCTCAACTTGCATTATGTATATCTCTGGAAAAGATATTCCTAAACGACACCCTCTGTGCCCAAGCATAGGATTAAGCTCGTGTAATGAATGCAATCTATGGTCAATAACTGACATTGGTACATTTAGGGTTTCAGCAAGTAACTCTTTGTCTTTTTCTTCAGTAGGTAAAAATTCATGTAATGGTGGATCAAGCAAACGAATATTTACTGGCATTCCAGCCATAATTTCAAATAGGGATTTAAAATCGAGAGTCTGCAGTGGTCTGAGTTTATCAATCGCTTTTTGTCTATGCTCGCTATCTTGAGCGATAATCATCTCACGAACTAAAGGAATTTTATTATTATCAAAAAACATATGCTCAGTACGGCACAATCCAATTCCAACTGCACCAAACTTTATTGCAACTGATGCATCAAGAGCAGTTTCTGCGTTAGCTCTGACGTGCAAATCTTTTATCTCATCTGCCCATTCTAAAATTGTTTTAAATTCATCAGAAAATTTAGGCTGGATAAGCTTAACATCACCAACAATAATTTTTCCAGTTGAACCATCAATCGTGACTTGATCGCCTTGCTTAATCTTATATCCATTTGCTGTAGTTAATAATTTTTGCTTTTCATTTACAACCAAACCTTTTACACCACATACACATGGCTTGCCCATACCTCTAGCAACAACAGCTGCATGTGATGTCATACCACCTCGAGCAGTGAGTATTCCTTCTGCTAGATGCATACCTTTAATATCTTCAGGACTTGTATCATTTCTGATCAATATAACTTTATGATGATGCGAAAGCTCCTCAACATCAAATGGAGAAAAAACAGCAATACCACTACTTGCTCCTGGAGAAGCCGGCAAGCCTGTTGCAATAATTTCTGGATCTGCAGAATAGTCAATTGCAGTATGGAGCAGTTGATTCAGTGATTCAGGATCAATACGCATAAGAGCTTCTTCTTTTGATATCACCCCCTCTGCAACCATATCAACTGCAATTTTTATTGCTGCTGCTGCTGCCCTTTTTCCACTTCTTGTTTGCAAAATATAAAGTTTCCCTTCTTCGATTGTAAACTCTATATCCTGCATATCTTTGAAATGCCCTTCTAACTTTGAGCAAACTCTTGAAAGCTCATCATATTGCTTTGGCATACATTCTTGCATTGAGCTGCCATCACCGAAATCACAAGCTAAAATTGGAGCAGGAGTTCGAATACCAGCTACTACATCTTCTCCTTGTGCATTCACAAGAAATTCACCGAATATCTCATTATTACCATTTGAAGGATCTCTCGTGAAAATCACACCTGTAGCAGAATCTTCTCCTTTATTACCAAATACCATGGATTGCACATTAACAGCAGTACCAATATCGTCACTAATATTATTAATTTTTCTATAAGTAATTGCACGAGGACAATTCCATGATCTCCAAACTGCTTCAATAGCGGCTTTTAGTTGTAGATACGGATCAGACTCAAATGCTCGACCCGTTTGCTTCTCAATAATATTCTTAAAATCTTCTACTACTTCGACAAGAACCTGGGAAGGTACATCACTATCTTTAATGATATTATTATTTCCTTTATGCTTCTCAAATACTTCTTCAAACAAGTAGCTTGAAATATCCAATACTACATTTCCATACATTTCCAAAAAACGCCTATAGCTATCATATGCAAAACGTGGATTTTTTGTTTTTACAGCTACTGCTTTTACTGCGACATCATTCATGCCTAAGTTCAAGATAGTATCCATCATACCCGGCATGGAAACTTTAGCACCAGAACGCACAGATAGTAAAAGTGGGTTTGTACTAGAACCAAATTCTTTTTTTGTCTCTTTTTCTAACTGCGAAATATATTGCCTAATTTCTTCTTCAAATTTAGGAGTGAAATGCGATTCTTTTTCTGTATTTGAATGGCATAAGGAAGTAGAAATTGTAAAGCCTGGGGGAATTGATAGTCCTAATTTACACATTTGAGCTAAATTAGCGCCTTTACCTCCAAGAATATCTTTCATGGAAGCATCACCTTCGGTACTACCGCCACCGAAATAATATATTAATTTATTCATTTATGAATTCTCTCTAAATCACGCATGTAAACAAGAATATTTGATATAATAGATTTAAATGAATTCACGACAATGCTTTAGTAAAAAAATCCCATATATATTATGGCAAACTAAATATAACAATATCCTGATTCATTAAGTAAACTCATTATAATTTCATATATACAAAATTTATAACTATTTTTCAATGAAATTCAAAGAAGAACTTTAAATAAAATATACGGGATCATCCCCTTCTTTCCATGGATTATGTTTTGCCAAAATAATATTCTCAAAAGCATCGCTTTTTAGTGCCATATTAAGCCAATTAATGAGATTCTTATATGGACTACTAAAAAACCATTCTTCATCTACAAAGGCAAACTGACGAATAAATGGTAAAATTGCTATATCAGCTATTGATTTCTTACCAAATAAAAACTTATTACCATCTAGCATTTGCTCATATTTTGTTAGAAAACCTTCTTCAACTTGCTTCCTATATAACTCTTGAGACTCTTCCGGATATCTTTCAAAATATTTATATTTGCGAAGCAACAAAGCAAATTCTGAATCATTACTTGTGATCAGCTTGTCAATTTGCTCTTGAAGATCCTTCGAAACTTCAGCTATTCCTTCTGGATCATTTTGACCTATTGCGTAATGAATAATATCTAAGCTCTCATCAATAATTACTCCATCTGCAAATTGTATAACTGGAACTGTAGCTTTTGGAGATATATTAATTAAAGCATCTGGCTTATTCTTAAGAGAAACCTCACGAATTTCACAATTAACACCACTATAATGCAATGCCATCCTGGCTCTCATTGCATAAGGACACCTTCTAAATGAATATAAAATTGGTAATTCTTGGGACATTAAAATATACTTTCTTCTCCTTTATGCTCACAGACTGCTTTATATTCTTTATTAAGCTCAATTACTGCCCAAATCCATACTACACAGATTATAGTAAACACTACCATCAAAAACGGTGATATAGAAGTGTATGACGCAGATGGGATAATAACAAATATCATCGATTGTAATAATGCACTTGCTGATTTTCCTAGCTTTGTTCCAATCATGTCTGCTGCTGCCTTACCTCTTGTTTTAAGCTGCTCATTCAAAGGAACATATGACATCTCTTTAGTTGAATCAAACAGAGTATACTTACTTGACTTGCTTAAAACATTTTGTATAGCTCCAATAACAATTGCTAGCATTACAGGGTCTGTAAAAGAAAAAGATAACATCATAAAAGTTGCAACAGGATCAAAATTTGCTACACAGAAAAAGGCTAGACCAGTTATTAGAACCATAAATGGTGTAATAATTGCTGCTGACAACCATCCAAGTCGCCTTACTATGTTTGAACCAAGCAAAACAAATACTATAGTTAAAATACCTGTATAGCTTAAATAATTACCAACAAATGCAGCAAACTCAGTTGGAGTTTTATAAATTTGCGCAGCCTCAGCTTTCCATGGACCTTCAACTAAGTTAATTGCTACACCATAAGAGAAAAGCAGTATAGTAATTAACCTTATATAACGAGAATGAATAATCATTTGAAGACTTTCTTTAATTCCCATTTGATTCTTCTTAACTCTAAATTGTAAGTTTTCTGTTGTAGCAACATCAAGAATTTTATTATTTAACACCCAAAAAGCTAACAAACCTATTACACCTAGGATAGTAACTACTAATACAACAATCTGAATTGAAACAACGCTTCTTGGTAAAGATAACTCAAATAACTGTACAAAATAATCATTCATTGCAGGTAAGTTAATTAAAAAAGTACCTGATAAATACAGCCCCGTTTGACCAAGCAATCCAAATAGTGGATAAAACCTTTTTGATTCATCGACCGTAGTTATTTTATTTATAAATTGCCAAAATAAAAGAGCAAAAATAGCGTTTGGCCATAGCTCTGCAATAACATAGAATAAGGAAAAACTCCATTTAGAAAGAAGTAAAATAAACCATTTAAAATTTGGATAATCTATTACTAAACCCTGGACAGTCTTAGAATTTAAATGAATCACCTCATGGTTAGGGTATAAGAAAAATGCAAACAACAGGAAAAAACCAAGAAATGTAGACATAATTAGATAAAAGATATTTTCACCTTTCATTACACTAACAAGCTTTACATATACTATGGTTATTAAGAAAGCAGCTGGCAGAACACCCCAAAATTTTAGAAAAGAAATAGTCTCAGTACCAATCATGGTATTAATAACACTATCCTTCATTGCACGAATCAAGTTCTGTATCCCTAGAATACAAAACATCAATAAAGTTATGAAAAGAAATTTTGGCGCCTCAGACCTGGCTATTGGCCAAACATAATCAAGAATTTTTCCGAATTTTGATGGGGGAGGAAGAACCTCAGGAGCATTGCTAGTTTGCAAACTATTCTCTGAGATATCCGTCATAATTTTGATCTAACCTAAATGTTATCTGGCTAGATGCGTATCATATACAATTAACCGCTACTCGTCAATAATTTTGTGCATATAAAATAAATTGTGAGTATTATAACTTTGCTGGCAATTCTTACCCAATTAAAAATTTATTAGAATAATGATACACCAAGCTCTACAAGCTTACTTTTTTCTTGGTTAATAGTTTCTTGAATATATAATGTTAATTCGCGTGCATCTTGCGCAGCAACCTTTTCTTCAGGAATATATTCAATAATTTTTACACTGATTGTGCCGGAGCGTTTAAACCAAAAACCTTTAGGCCAAACAAGCCCAGCATTATGAGCAATTAGTACAATTGGAGTTTTAGTATTGATAGCAAGTTTTGCAGCACTAGCTTTAAACTTTACATTCTTATCAACTTTTACTCTTGTTGCCTCTGGAAACATCACCAAGGAAAGTCCTGCATCAATTTTTTTACTACCTTCTCTTAATATCTGAGCTACTGATCTACTATTATTTCTATCAACTGCAATTGGCTGTACAGTCCTTATTCCCCAGCCAAAAATTGGAATTGCCTCAAGTTCCTTCTTTATTACCCAAGAATGTTTTGGGATAATGAGCTGCATAAAGAAGTTTTCCCAAAAAGATTGATGGTTTGCAAGAGCAAGATACGGCTTACCATCTTTTGGAAGAATTCCTTCCCCTTCAACTTTATATTTTATTCCGCAAATAAACCATATTAAGTATATAAAAATATATGAAAAAACTTCTGATACTTTATATCTAAATGCATATGGAGCCTTTAATAATTGCATTGGAGTACAAAACAATACAAAAAAAGATACCATAAAAATGCTAATTATTGTATAAAAGGCAAGTGTTCTTAAACGCCAAAACATATTTTATGTTTAATATAATTGATAAAAACAGCACTATATAGTATTTTTCGATTTCGTAAAACTATTATTGCAGATTATTGATCATTATATAATAAGACTTGTTATACATGAGGAAATAATGAAAAAAACAGCTCTCTCTGGGATTCAAACCACAGGTAACCTTCACCTTGGAAACTATCTAGGTTCAATTCAAAATTGGCTTGAAATGCAAGATGAATATAGCTGTTATTTCTTTTTAGCAAATCTGCACTCAATAACAGTTGACCAAGATCCAGAAGAATTGCAAAAAGGAGCTCTAAGCTCAGCTGCAACTTATTTAGCATCAGGGATAGACCCTAAAAAATCTATAATTTTTATGCAGTCAGATGTTAAAGAACATACTGAGCTTGCTTGGATGCTAAACTGTATCACACCACTTGGCTGGCTCAAGCGCATGACTCAATTTAAAGATAAAGCCGGCAAAAAACAAGATAATGCAAATACAGGACTGTTTACCTACCCTATCCTTATGGCTGCAGATATTCTGCTTTATAATGCAGATATTGTGCCTGTTGGAGATGATCAAAAACAGCATCTTGAATTGACACGTGATATTGCTGGAGCCGTAAATCGAAAATTTAACAAAGAACTACTGAAAATCCCTACTCCACTTATCCAAGGAACTGCAACAAGAGTTATGAGCCTCAGAGACGGAACAAAAAAAATGAGTAAATCAGATGAAAGTGATGCATCTAGAATCAATCTAACTGATTCAGCAGACACTATTATGAAAAAGATAAAAAAATCCAAAACAGATAGTATAGCCGAAATTTCTTACGATCAATCTAAAAGACCTGAAATATCGAATTTAATAAATATATATTCGAGTCTAGCAAAAATTACGAAGGAAGATATTGTCACACAATATGATGGAGTAGGATTTGCAAAGTTTAAACTTGATCTTGCAGATATAGTAATAGAAAAACTATCTCCAATTAATGATGAATACCAAAGAATCATTGAGGATAAAGCTTATATTAAAAGTGTTTTAGATGATGGCGCTGCAAAAGCTCGAATAACAGCTAATAGAACTTGTGCAAAAGTATCGGATGCATTTGGATTATAGTCATTCATTAAAAAAATCACTCTAATCGGAATGAGAAGAGTGATTTCTATATTTTAATTAAAATACTTTATTCATAAACCTATTAGCCACCTTCAAACCCGAAGTCAAAACCATTACTTATATCTGATATAGCTCCCCCTAACTCCCTGCCAAGAAAACCTTTTAAAAGATCTGGATCTATAGAAAAAGCTGATTCATCAATACCATCATCAAATTTTTGTATTGGCATTAATTTCATAATACCAATAACTTCTTGATCATGCTCACTCGACTTAATCTTAGGATTATGATGGTGTTTATGGCTATCTTTTTCTTTCCATCTTGATGGCAAAAAGCTCTTAAATACTTTTGTTAAATTAACAGACATAATAACCTCCTTTCCTCTAATTAATGAAGCAGAAAAATATCTACCTCATATTTAAGGGTACCACTCAAAATATTAACTAATGATTAATAAAATTAATTTTTAAAGATTTGTCTTTCAAATCTAGTATAATATTATTACGAATACATAGGAGGGATAAATTCAAAATCCTCAAGGGCTTCATAAACAAATATTAGGAGAAAAAATCCCAAAATAGCAAAAAGAATACTCAGAAAAACTTGCCTAAACTTTCTAGAAAAGCAAGAAAATACTGAAAGTATCAATATAATACCTAAAGTATAATAGCCACCTTCATATAAAGTCTGGAAAATAATATTATCTACAAAATATGATATTACTCTTCTATTTCTAACTTCCGCAAACGCTTCACAAGCGTGCCCTAAAAATAATACAAAAATAGAAATATATCTTATTCTACTAAAAACACTCATGCAAATTATATGCCCTCACGCTCAACCATTTTCTTTTTAATTTCAGCAATTGCTTCGGCGGGATTTAATCCTTTTGGACAAGTTTTAGTGCAATTCATAATTGTATGACAACGATATAGTTTAAACGGATCCTCAAGATCGTGCAATCGCTCGCCATCTGCCTCGTCTCTAGAGTCAGCTAGCCATCTGTACGCTTGTAGTAAAATCGCAGGTCCCAAATATTTTTCACCATTCCACCAGTAACTTGGGCATGATGTAGAGCAGCAAGCGCATAAAATACACTCATAAAGCCCATTTAGTTTTTCACGGTCTTCTTCAGATTGCAATCTTTCAGATCCTTTTGAAACCGGAGTATCAGTCTTAAGCCACGGTTCAATCGAAGCATATTGTGCATAAAAATGATTCATATCCGGAACTAAATCTTTTACCACCTCCATGTGTGGCAACGGATAGATTTTAATATCCCCTGATATCTCTTCTATTGGTTTAGTACATGCAAGCGTATTAGTTCCATCAATATTCATTGAGCAACTACCACAAATACCTTCACGACATGAGCGTCTAAATGTCAAAGTAGAGTCTAATTCATTTTTAATTTTAATAAGTGCATCAAGCACCATTGGGCCACATTTTGTAAGATCTATTTCATAAGTATCAACTCTCGGATTTTCACTAGAATCTGGATCATACCTGTATATCCTTAGTTTTTTTGGAGAATCTGCAGATTCTAATCCAACATGCACTTTTCCTTCAAGAACTCTTGAGTTTGGTGGTAGTCTTAGCTCAGCCATATTTTCCTCACAAATCTAATATACTCTTTTAGCTGGTGGAACACTGTCCACCTCTTCATCGTTAGTCTCTAATGTCACTGACTTATAGTCAATCTTCACTTCTCCAGATTCTTCTAACCAGATCATTGTATGTTTCATCCACTCATCATCTTCACGATCCGGAAAATCTTCTCTAGAGTGAGCACCACGACTTTCTTTTCTATTTTCTGCTGCATGCATTGTTAAAACTGCTTGATCTAACAAGTTTGCTAATTCGAATGCTTCAACTAGATCACTATTCCATATAAGGGAACGATCATTGATATTTATATCTGCATATTCTTGCCTGATTTTATCAATCATCTCTTTACCTTCTTTTAACGTTTTATCGCTTCTAAATACAGCTGCATGGTTCTGCATCGCTTTTTGCATTTTCAAACGTAAGTCTGAAACAGAAATTTTTCCACTAGCATTACGAACTTTATCAAAACGTTCAAGAATAGGCGTGAGCGTATCATCTTTTAATTTTTTATGAGAAACACCAGATTTGACAACTTCAGCTGCTCTGTGCGCTGCAGCTCTACCAAATACGACAAGATCAAGCAACGAGTTTGAACCAAGTCTATTTGCTCCATGCACTGATACACAACCAGCTTCACCAATTGCCATAAGGCCAGGTACCACTTCTTCCTTGCCGTCTTTAAGTGTAACTACTTCTGTGTGAACATTAGTCGGTATCCCACCCATATTATAGTGAACAGTAGGAAGCACCGGAATTGGCTCTTTGGTTACATCAACTCCTGCAAATATTTTTGCAGTTTCAGAAATCCCTGGTAATCTTTTTTCTAAAACTTCAGGTGGCAGATGATTTAAATGTAGATATACATGGTCTTTATGCTCTCCGACACCTCGACCTTCTCTAATTTCCATTGTCATAGAACGAGACACAACATCACGAGATGCTAAATCTTTTGCTGATGGCGCATATCTTTCCATAAAGCGCTCGCCTTCTGAATTCACAAGATATCCACCTTCACCTCTTGAACCTTCAGTAATTAAGCAACCTGCCCCATAAATTCCTGTCGGATGAAACTGTACAAATTCCATATCTTGCATGGCAAGCCCAGCTCTAATGCACATTCCTCCACCATCACCTGTACAAGTATGCGCAGATGTTGCTGAAAAATAGGCTCTACCATAGCCGCCAGTAGCAAGCACAACCATATGACCTCTAAACGCGTGCAATGTTCCATCATCGAGATTCCAAGCTAGAACCCCTTTACATTCACCATCTTCCATTATTAAGTCTGTAGCAAAATACTCAATAAAAAACTGAGCTTCATGCTTTAGCGCCTGTTGATATAAAGTATGCAATATTGCATGACCTGTTCTATCAGCAGCTGCGCAAGTTCTTTGAGCAGCCTTACCTTTACCGTATTCAGTAGTCATCCCACCAAAAGGTCTTTGGTAAATTTTTCCTTCTTTATTTCTAGAAAAAGGCACACCATAGTGCTCAAGCTCAATAATGCTTTCAGGTGCATTTTTACACATATAGGCAATAGCATCTTGATCACCAAGCCAATCTGAACCTTTTACAGTATCATACATATGCCAGCGCCAGTCATCTTCACCCATATTTCCAAGAGCCGCACTGATACCACCTTGCGCAGCAACAGTATGACTTCTTGTCGGAAAAACTTTTGTTACACATGCTGTGCTTAAGCCCGCTTCTGCCATTCCAAATGTTGCTCTAAGTCCTGCGCCGCCTGCGCCAACTACTACTACATCAAATTCGTGATTAATTACGTTATAAGGTACAGTCATAAAACAAAATCCACTATAAAGTCATTACATATAAAACAGCTAAAATAAAAGCTAGAGCTGTTACAATTGAAAAAATTTGGGTCATTAAAAGTAAGGTTAATCTTGCTGCTCTGCAATGTACGTAATCTTCAATTACTACTTGCATGCCAAGTGCCGCATGATAAAAACCCGCTAAAACGAATAAAGTGACCATCACCATATGATATGGCTTTTTAAATACTTCGATAATTCCGCTCAACTCTGAATGACTAATCTCCCAAGAAAAGCAAAATACCCACCCTGTCAGTAATGTAAGTAAAATCGCTGTAAATCTCTGGTGCCACCAGTGTCCAGAACCAGATCCTGCAGAACCAAGATTTTTTGCTTTTGATAAATCCGATCTATATTTATTTTTCATATAAATAACCTCACATACACAACCAAAAAATTGCCGTTAATATTATAGATAAAATCACAGCTCCCCAGCCGCTTGCATTAATAGCCGGAATTGAAAACCATCTACCTGTGTCCCAAACTAGGTGCCTTACCCCAGTAGAAACATGGTAGAAAAAGCAATAGCTTGCAACAACTAATATAGCTTTGACTATTGAATTATCAAAACATTCAAGATAGCAAGGCTCAAACCTACTAAAAACCCACATTGTAAACCACCAGCAAAATGCAGCTAGAACGAAAAAAAGCCCTACTCCACTTAACCTGTGCCCAATCGATAGAATAGAGCTGATTTGAGGTTTATAAATACTTAAGTGTGGAGATATTGGTCGTGTTTTATTGTTTTTATCCTGAGACATAAAGTTATATTTATCCTTCAAGTTACATATCTAGTTGATTTTATAAGTTTTGACAGTGATTTACAAGCTCTGAGCAAAAAGATATATAAAAAAACAACATTATATTACGCAACCATAATAAACCTGTAGCAAATACACAAAACTCTTTGGATTTATCTATCAGAATTAATGTCCAAAGACACTGCATGTACTTTAGAAATATATTTTATGATTCACTACAATCCATCTCAGAATTCATACCTGCTGCATCTAAACTAAAAGATTCAAGTTGTTGTTGTAGGCCTTCTAAATCACTGGATTGGCCTTCACTAGAATATTTTTGCACTAGTTTCACACACTTAACTGACGCCCCTTCTGGAACAGAACTTTTGTCTATAAAATGAAATGCAAGATAAGGCTCAATAAAACCATCTCTTTGTATTTTAAGAACATACCTTTGCAAAGTTACATCAAAAAGGTAAGTTTTGGTTAGTTTTGACATAATAAAGAACGTAGATAATTACAACAATCAAATCATATAATTATCAACTCTTAAAGTCAAACCTTCATACTTAAACAATTCTGAATTGAGTCTGTGATTTGGACTAAATCTTACGAGTACTTAGGATTAGATCTTCAGGAATAACTCCATCAACACCTCTGACATGAACTTGAAGTTCGCCTTCAACTTCATCAACTGCATCCACTCTACCAACAACTATTTGCTTATCAGTATCACCGGCAACTAGAGAACCATCACCATCTCTGCTATAAATCGGCGTAAAGTCTCTCCTAAGCAGTCTATTACCATCAACCGCAACTCCATTAGAATCTTGACCATTCCACACTGGGAAAGTCATCGCAACCGGGCCATTATTGTAAGCCTCAAGATAAAGAGCATCAACTGTTAACCTTCCAGCTTGAATCTCGCTCTTTATATAACGATTAGCTCTAACCCTCTCTTCTCCAGTAATTAAAGAATAATCAGCTGTAACAAAAGTACCTCTCAAATAAGGTCTAATTGTAGCTTGACTTTCAACCGTTAACATAGAATTTAAATCATATTCTGCATTAACTGTTGCAACTAGTTCATTTGTATTTTCATCATAAATATTCATTCTTCCTGTTGAGATTAATGCATCTTCTTCAGGAAGCTTAAATGTAAACGAAACAGGATCCGTTCCTGGAGCATATTTAAACAAATCATCTCGATATACAATTTCTGAACCAATTAATTCGGCTCTTCTTTGCTCAATTGGAGTTGTATAATTACCAAGAACTGAAGTAATATGCATTGGATCATATGTCTTTTCTTCAACAGACATAACGGTTCCAAAGCGATTACTTACTCCAGCCACTAAGATTGATTCATTATAAGAAAGCTCAACATCTTTTACATTTGCTGGATTTTCCTTATCTTGAACAAAGACTTTTATATCATAAACACCAGCATCTAAGTTTGTATTAGAAAAGGAAACCTTACCAACACCTGCTTCAACTTTACTCTTACTTGTTAAGGTTGTTAAAAACCTGCCACCTTCGTCATAAACCCTAACAGTTAGGTCGCCAGGATTTTCTACATGATTCTTGAAATACACTTCCATAGAACCGTCAGCTTTAACTTTTGCTTTTGAGAAATCAAGATCAACTTTTCTGCCAATTAAATCTGGAGTTAAAGGAACTTCAAGCTCAGGCTCTGGTATTTCACGAACGTCTACAATATTATCTCTAGTTACTGTTTTACCATTAATTACAACACCAGTAGCTGTGCCATTTTCGATCTTAACTGCTTCAACTTCTCCAACCAGAGTTGCACTTGCTTTAACAGTAAATGGCAATGATTTTCCACCGACTATCTTGCGACCTTCAGCTTTTAGATCAAGAGTATATGTACCAGGAAGCACTTGATGACCACTATCATTCTTTCCATCCCACTCATAAGAAAACTCACCAGTTTTAGTTGTTTGCCTTACAGTCTTAATAGCTAAGCCCTGCTCATTTCTAACTGTCATTGTTAAATTAACTGATGCAGTTGGATCTGGTTCATTATGCGAAATTCTATAATTATAAGTAACAGGCTTGCCAAAAAAGGCGCGCTTTGAATCATTATATTCAACTTGCTTACCTTTTAGAGACATCAAATCCACAGCTGGCTTTTTCTGTTGCTCTATTGCTTGCATTTGCGCTTGAACACTTGCCTTTGTCGCCATCATTGTTGCAATTGATTGAGCCATCTCAGACATTTCACGAGCTTTACCATCATTACCGTCTTCACTCGGCATACCCATATTTTTGGCAGCAGAAAGCATCAGCTTAGTAGCAAAATCCATTGCATCATCTATACTTTTTACAGCCTTATCCATATCTTCTGCAGAGTTCATCAATTGAGATGGTGTTTTTCTTGGAGCATCCATAGATTTATAAAGCTCACTAAACCCTGCTCCAACAACACCAGAATTGCTACCTGCTTTACCTTTAGGCTTCATTAAAGCTGTTGCTAGCGGATTCCCTTGATTTCTTACTTCTGCTGCCATTATTACTTACGCTACTAAATCTACTTTATCTTCTGTGATTATCCCACGAGTCGCATACTCATCAACTTCAGGGGAAGTATTTCCTGTTTGTAATTCGTCGTCTGCTACGAGTCCAACAAACTTGCTCATCCAATTATTTCTTTCTTCTAATGAAGTAAAATATGCACCTTGTCCTTTACCTTGATCTTGGCTCATTTCGAATTGAAGAGAAGCTTCTTTCTCTTCAGCGCCATTTACTTCTTTTAAGCTTTTAGCAAGTTCCGCTCTGCGCTCTTCTAACATAACTAAAGTTTCATGCTTGTCAGCACTAATTTTGATGCTTTCTACTTTACTTGCTCCATCATGCCCTACTTGAGATAAAATTTCAACTTTAACCGCTCCTAGCGTTTGTGGATGTAAATTAATAGTTATTTGCTTTTGACCTGATGCTGAGCTTGAATTTAATACTTCACTTACTGCCAATGATACTTGCATAGCTGGTTTTGGCATTTCAGAACGCCTTGAACCAAAATCTTGACCTTTAAATGTAATCTCAAATGTTTCATCATTTGCCCGTTCAATAACTGCACCAAAAGTTTCAAGAGAAGATAAGCTTCTTTGCCCAGCGCTACTATTATCCTTATCACCTAAGTTAGAGAGTATAGCTTCATTATCTAAAACAAATTCTTCCCCTTCTGAAACAACAGATGCGCTCTGATCACTAGCAGGTGTTTGCATTCTAGAAATGATATTTTTTCCATGTCTAGTAGTATCTGCCAACGCTAAATTTAATGAAGGAGTAACCATAATAGGCTTGGCACTTTCTACAATATTTTTCCCAGATACGTTCTCATCAATAATAAGCTTAACTGGCGCTTCAAGTTTAGAGCTTAGTTCTTCTAATTGCTTAATACCATCTGATTGAGGAGTTATTTGAGGCTTATCAGTTAGTAGCTCAACATCTCTAGATACATCATCTGGAGCAAACCCAGATGGTAAGTCAAATGTTTTCAAACTTTGATGCATTGCTTGGTCTTCAGCTGGTAATTCAGCAATATCTATTGATTCAGATACAACTTCATTAGTAGTGACAGTAGTACCTTTGTTAACATTACTTGAATTAATAACTTTTGTTATCTCAGGCAGCGCAATTGGCACCACAACATTTTCTTCAGCTACTTTATTATTAGCTGGATCATTGCTAATTAAATCTGGTAACTCAATTTCATCATCCTGTTCTTTTGACAAACCAATAGCAGATATATGTATAATTTCTTCTTCTTGTTGCTCTAGCTCTTCTTCTGGAACAATATCCTCTTCAGCCTCTACAACTAACGTTATTTCTCTTTCTACAACTGGAAGCGTAGTAACAGCTTCTTGATTAACATGAGTCTGATCAACACTAACTACTGTCTCTGTACTAGTTTCTTCAGCTACTTGTTCTTTAGTATTATTAGCTTGTTTTGCACTTATTGCCTCAGTAGTACTATTATGCTCATCTTTTACTTTTGCCTCAGATCTAGAATCATCAACTTTAGTACTTCTTACTAACTCACGGAATTTAAAAGAATCTGATTTTTGAACAGAAGAAACTCCTTTTGAAGGGATTTTTCCTCCTAAATTGCCATCTATTATGTTCTCAAAAATTGTTGTAGCCATTGATCCCACTGGGAATTTAATATAATCTACAACAATAAGAGCATAAAGCGTGCCAAAAAATAAAAAATATAAAAAATTATTTTGTCACGATACAATTTTGCTTTCTTTTAGAAAGTTTTTTACAGAGTAATTTTGCATGACTTAATGAAGGGTAGCTACCAGCCATCACTAGAAAAAATATTCGCTCGTTCTTGCCTTCAATTTTTTTAATAATTAAATTTGCATCATTAAGTATCTTTCTGTGTTTTTGAGAAATAGTTTGCCATTTCTTCATGGCATCACTTTGAGAATAAGCTGAAGCAAGTTGGATCTTATACCCCCCCTCTTCCTTATCTACTACATTATAATTAGCAATTTTATGCTCACCTTCTAGAGCTTTTATAACATTTAAACTTGTCCCTGGAACATAAATACTATTTTTATCTAACTTACTATCATCCTTTGCTAAAAGTATATTAGGAACAACATAGCCAAAGCTCTCTTTATCACTTTTTTCTGAAGCAATATACTCATTTTCATAATATTCAATATTATCAAGTATTTCATCAATTGAATCTAAAAGCTTAGTTTTGACTTCTTGCTTTCTTATAATTTCTATCGGCTTTTCAGGATCTGGCAAAAGATTCACCCTTTTCTCTCTACGCTTCCCCCCTTTCAATCTTTCATACACTAAGCTATCAGAGTTTGGCAGAACCAACCCCCCCGGGTCTTTAGGCTTTTTTTTGGTAGCCGAATCATCTGGCAACAAAGTCACTACATCTCCTGATTGCAGAGAATAAAAATAATTCCTTACCACAAAGACAAGAAGACTCAAACCAAAAAGTACTAGAACAATTATAACCTTCTTTTTCATCTCATGCGCCCTGCTACAAACCTTTTTGCCAAAATGTTAGAGAGTTCATAACTTCTTTCTCAGAATTAACTTCTTTCCAACTATAATTACAAACAAAATAAGGCATAGGTTGATAGCCTATTCTTGACCACCACTTGCCTAAATCTCTATAATTATTAGGTTTTAATGAATGATTTTGCCCTCGATTAACAGCACAAAATACAAAACTATCATACCCTAAGCTTAGAGCAAACTTTTCTCTTTCTTGAAAAAATTTGTTTCCAATACCATTACCTCTATATTGAGGCAGAAGAACAGACTCACCAAAATAAAAAATATCACTTATATTATAAGAACTATTCTCGAAAGGCTTCTTAAAACCAAGATCAGCATATTGTAATGGAAGAGCAGTAGATGCTCCCACAATATCATCATCATCAAATGCTAATAATACAATGCTATTTTTTGAAAGCGAATATCGCTCTAAATATTTATGTTCATCTTCAACATTTCCGTCATATAAATATGGAAAATCTTTAAATATCTCAAGTCGTAGAGCTGCTATATCAACTATATAGTTATGTATTTCTTCTCCATATACATGACGAATAAACATACTTGCATTCTACATTTTATCCAAGGGAGTAACGCCAATAACCTTAAAACCACCAGCAATAATTTTACGTATACTCTCTGCAAGAGCAAGACGCGCAGCAGTTAACTCAATATCATCCTCAGTATTAAAGCGATATTCTTTATTTTCTTTACCTAAATTCCAAATTGAATGAAACCTTGATGCTACATCAATTAGAAAATAAGCAACTCTTTGTGGCTCTCTATGCACTGCAGAAGTAGCCAACACTTTTGGCCATGATGCAAGTAATTTAATCAACTGAATCTCTTCTTCAGAATCAAGAAGAGACAAATCAAAATTATTCGTTTCAAATTTTGTATATGCATCAGTTATTGTTTCTTTTGCTTTTGCAATAATAGATTTAGTTCGTACGTGCGCATATTGAACATAAAAAACTGGATTATCCTTTGATTGCTCTTTAACCTTGTCAAAATCAAAGTCCAGCGCCATATCATTACGCCTTGTAAGCATAATAAATCTAATAATGTCTTTACCAACCTCATTTACAACATCGTGAACAGTCATAAAATTTCCACTACGTTTAGACATCTTAATAGGCTGCCCTTCTTTGACAAAATTCACGAGCTGACTTGTCCGTATATCGCTTGCAACTTTATCATTACTCAAAGCACTAATAACCGCTTTAATTCTCTTTATGTATCCGCTGTGATCTGCACCAAGAATATATATTAATCTATCAAAGCCTCTATCAATTTTATCCTTCGCATAAGCAAAATCAGCTGCTAGATATGACCAGTCGCCATTACTTTTCTGAACCGGCCTATCTTGCTCATCACCAAAATCTGAAGATTTAAAGAGCATCTGCTCTTTTTCTTCCCATTTATCATGCACCTTACCTTTTGGAGGAGGCAACACACCTTTATAAATCAAACCTTTCTTCTCAAGAATTTCTACAGATTCTTCTATTTTATTTCCATCATGCAAA
>JALZUG010000042.1 GCA_023301685.1 Rickettsiaceae bacterium | reverse complement strand
TCAGGCAAATTTCTTTATATAAAATCAAAAGTTTATTTAGTAAATGTGATTCTTTTTTTGGCCCTTTTTTGCCGATTTGCAAATAATTTTGCCATATCTCATTTGCCATTCAAGTTCAAGTTTTTTTTTTCAAGTTATTATTCAATATTGTCGTTTAGCATTTTGGCCCTGGAGCGTAACAGAGAGGAGATACAAAAAAACGCTTTTTACAAAAAAAAATTTTAATCCGTTGATCATAAAATCAGTTTTCATTCATAACATTGCATTTACGTATCGTTTGGCCCTCACTAGCTTCCAAAGAGAAATGAGTACACAGAGGTATTTTTATATAAAAAAATGCTGCTCTTCTTACCCAAATTGGTCAAGACTTGTTGGTCACTCTTTGAGTTAAAGATGCATATCTCAGAGCACTGTCGGTTGATTGTAGTACCAAATTTGCCGCCGATGAAATAATTCTGGGATGTGTAAACTAAAAAAAAGGGTTATTAAATAAGTTATATAGCTTTATACCAAAATTGCTAACTGACTTATGCTGAGGTTGCAGTGGTGGCTTGTTTTCACAAATATTTCCAAGAAATAGGAGCTTGATAAAATGCTCGTCACCAAATCATCCAAGATTAATAACTTGTGTTTGTCCACATCATCTGTTAAGCCAAGGCGTTCCACATTTGGAATTCCCTCATAAATCTCGATCATTGGGCATATACCTTTTAATTTGTCCAGATAAGCCTGATGTTGGTTGAAAGTTCCAGCAGGCAGACAAAAGACAATTCTGCTAAACGTATTAGTAAAAAGGACTTCCTTGTGCTCAATAAGATGAGCAATTAGCGTACTCTTCCCACACTAAAAAAAACCCATTAATAATTTGATATCAGATATTCGGTCGGGTGATATAAAATACAAACCATTGTAGGGCCGCTAACTGAAAAAAAAAATATCATTAAACCATGTCAAATTATGATATAATTAATAATCATTACTATTAATCCTAGCAGGAGTCCTAATTTTTAGGAATTGATCAGACACATTTTCCAGCTTTTGATAAGAAGCTTTCGGGTCAATTTGCAAACTTTGTTCACGGAGCGCGACATCCCTCTCAGTCTCATTCATTATTTTCAATAAAGTCCAACACTTTCTTCTCATTTAAATCAAAATCACTTGTAAAAAAAGTGCTCACACAGTCTGAGAATGAAATATCCAGATTAAAAATTCGGAGTAATAAGAAGCAGGCGGCAAATTGGCCGCATTTGTCGGAGGAAGGCGATTGCAATTGCGTTGAATTGAATTCAATTGATTTACGATATCTTGGCAAAGAATGAATGAAATCTTCTGTTCCTCCGAGAGAGTCAAATACTTCACAGATGGTACTAAAAAAAACCATTTAAAATAAATAAAAACTTATTTTTTTTAGCTTTAAAAAACCCTCACCCGTTGATGAATATGGCGTACCAGTGTTTCCCGGTTTTTCCTGCAACACTAAAAAAAGGTATTATGGAAACTGGAAAAAAAAAAAATTATTTACATTTTATAACATTTATTACTCAGTATTTCCAATGATCATGCTTAAATCATTTGTTTCATTGTTATTAGGAAGCTTGTCACAAGGGTAGGCACCCTTGAAATGTTCGACAACACTTGGGTGTTCATCAAATATGCGTTGGAACTCGTCTGAATACATAGTCTAATTATTCAAGGACCCACCAATCACCATCCACAGTATCACTAACGGCCAGTTTGGGCACAACTAGCTTTATGTCTTTGACGTCTGAGCCGAGAGCAGGCGTTACTTCTTCAGAGGTGATTGGAGGCAAAGTCTTTTGGTCAGATGGCCCATTCTCACTTATTAATATTTTATGCTGCAAATCTTGCACAGGGTTTTCACCTGCACCTTCTTGTAAATGGACAGTTTTTGTGGCCTTTGCTTTAATAGATAGCAACTCCTTCTCGCATTTCTTCAGCCTATAAAATATTTTTTATTAAAAAGAAAAAAAAAGCTAATTAAAATATATACCTTTCATAGTCAGTGTAGTTGATGACTACCTTTGCAATTGACATAATGATCAATATTTATTAAACAAGGGATGTAAGATGTAGACGTACAAAGAGGCAAATTTTTTCAAAAATAATATTTGGGACTCAATTGGCTTGGTTTTGAAAATTTTCACCTCAGACGCATTGCGGAGGGAGTAAAGAGCATCAATTCTTTTGGCTTTTTTAATGGCATCAAAATTTTCTTTTTTAATTTTTATATCTCCCTTACAGATATAATGGATCACATTCAACAAGTTGCTAATTTGATATTTACTGGCAACCTCAAGTCTTGCCAAATTTTGCACCTTATTGCCAAGGTAAAGACCTTTTAAGAAGCGCTTATTTTTTTGCAATGACATTCGCCTCGCGTCCATCTTTTCCCGCCAATTTGCCGCTCTTTCTCGCTAGTTTCGGTTTCAATTTAACGAGAGTGACGGGGTTCACAAGTTTCGCTTCAGCAAAACATGAGCAAAAGCAATTCCAATCTCTCTCTCTTTCTCTCCAGTGTTAGGTCGCATTCGATGAAATGAAAGAGTTATCTGTGTTGGGCGATAAGTCAATGGAAGCCATTGAGACTAAAAAAAAATATATATAAAAAAATTATATAATTATAATTTTTATTTTCGTTTACCTCTGACTCGTCAAAACTCAAACAGAGACTTTTCACTGTTGATGTATCCAAATGGAAAAGAAAACAGGTCGAAAATCTGTTTACTGAGTGGCCCCTTTCGTCGATAATCAAGCCCCCGTGCAAATTACATCTCGTTTCAAGGACTGCGTTAATTGCCTCGCCTCTCTTCAAATCAAAGCCTAAAATAGCATAACCTAATTAGTGACCCAGTTTAAGCTCGGTCTATAGCTGTTATTACCCAAAGAAGTGATGCGAAAGGACCACTGATTTATATCTATTTTTGACTTTTCAGATTCGGGTATTAAAGAGCTAATTTCTAAGCTATTGCTTGAAATTGGACCCTGAACGATGATTGATCTTCTATAAGGATCCATCAGTTAGTGCTCGCTCAGAGGGAACCAATTTGTCCTCCGGGATCCAAGTATTAAACCTAGAAAAAGTTTATCTTTTAACGCATGCATTGAATCATGCAGGCAGTTTGAATTACAGTGTTGTAGCCTTGAACATCAATTATAATTGAATTGACGAGATATGCAATCTGAGAAAACAAGGCTGGAATTAATTACCTTCTGTCATAAAAACGATACTTAAAGTAAAACCATTTTTTGTTGTCAATAATCTTGGTCTTAACAATTCGTTGGGGATGGAATGTAACGCCCTCTCGTGGTGGTGACGTTTTTCGCAATTCCTAAGCGTTATTATAATTAGCATTTACAATTAATTTTTTTTTTAAAGTTAGATTTTTTTTTCCCTACCTGTTGATAGTAATACTTGTCTTTAAGAACCTTTCCCATCAAGTCTCGTAGCACAAAAAGGGGGGGAACTTTGGAAGAGAATATCTCGCTTACTTGAAATAAGGCGCCAAACTGAAAGGGGAAAGGGGAATGTTGAATTATATAAGACCAGCTTGGTTTGGTTAGCTTTGCGCAACTATTCCAACCCAACCAGACTGGTCCAATCAAATGCAGCCCGACAAAACTGGTAAAAATAAGCAGCAGTACAAAAAAATAGATACTTTGAAGTTTCATTAAAAAAAACCTGCCTTGTCGGGCCTGAAGTCATTCAACCCAACCAACTTGATGCTGTCTGAGAGTCACATAGCCAGGCAAACCAACCAAATTGGTTGGATAGGCAAGCCATATACCTGGAAATCACCGGCTTTTGGAGGCGCAGAGGTGCTTGGTACAGCCAGGTACACATAGTCTCCTTCTTTTATGGTTCCTTTCTTCTCATATAATTGCTTGTTTTTCTCAAAGTCTCGAAAAGAGGGCTCCTCTTCCAGCCCCTTTCGTTTGCCATATAAAGCAACTGCTTTTTCTCTCGAATTCAAGTCAATCGGCCTTAAATTTCCGAGACTTTCATGATGTGAATAGTTGTGATTATAGGTAACCTTTTCGACCAAATGTTCCCACTTTTTAGTGTTGGCTGTATGCATCATTAGGAATAGCTTCCTCTTGAAGTGGAAAATAGCACATTCTGCAAACACCGCGTATTTTAAAAATACAAATATAAAAAAGAGATTAAATATATTTAAAAAACTCATCTTTAAAGGTGGCCGTTTTAAATGGTAACGGCAATGATTTTCCTCTAAAAAGTCTTGAAACTTTCTATTCTGGAACTCGCCCCCGGCGTCCGTTTCAAGGCAGACAGGAGCACCATACTCTTCAAAAACAAGCTTGAATTCACTCGTTATCGTTTCCGCAGTTTTATTTTTTAATGGCTTTGCTACCAAAAAAAGAGTGTAAGCGTCTATAATTATTAATATATAGCGAAAGCCGTCAGATATATTCATTTCTGTGAGGTCAGACTGCCAAAGTGATGCAAAGCCGATAATTGAATAATGGCGGCGAGGAAACTTGCGCACTCTTTTAGCAAATTGCAAATAAGTTGGATTGTTTGACAAAATTTTTTTTAAATTTTTCAGAGATACTTTTATATTGTAAGTAAGTTCGAGATTTTTTTGGAATGTTAATAGGCCACTGAACGACGCCGGATTGTCTTCATCTTCGTAAAGGCGCCTTATTTTGCTCTCAAAATTGCCTTCCTCCATGCTTCTCTTTTCAACTCACTCTTCTCTTCCTCACTCAAACCACCAAATACGACTGGTTGGCTTTCCCCCCCCCCTTGGCGCAGGTAAATGTGCGTTAAGCGAGCATAGAATTTTCCGAGTGTAACTATGGCTTGATTCTTGCCACCAAAAATAGGATCCAATTTCATTTAGATGCATAATTGTGTTGATTTATCTCGAGAGTTTCATCAGTTACAAACATGTTGAGATCAGTATTGGTCTTAATATTTTTTGCCTCCCTTGCGGGAGGAATAACTGAGCCTAAAATGTTCTGTAGTGGTAATGAGTGTAGGAAGTGCCGATTCTCCTATAAATACTTGAGAAGGTGCACTTTTTATGTACCCCCTGGATGTGAGTCTTTTATACACGGTAGGGATAAGTGCGAAAAAAGGTCCGAGGAATACCGGCATTCAAAGAAATGCAACTACTCTCTTTGTGACGAAAGGTAAAATAATAAAAAAAAATCAGTTTTTTTTTTAATTATTATCATTTTAAATAGCTTTGTCCAAAGGGCAGAAGCCACGAATATAACGGAGCTTTACCAACAACTTCCTCTAGTAGTAAAAGGAATTGCCCCAGGGGAACTGCCCCAGCCCACGCCCGCGCCCGCGCCCTCAACAAATTTGACCGATGAATGCCACAGCCGAGAAAGCTGTCTTGATAATCTAGAGCCACTTTTAAAAGAGGCAATTATGAACAAAACTAAAATTGAGCTCCAGGATCTTTTGGACGAAACTATTGCAGAAAATGGGGGGTTGGCAAATGGTACTCTTCGGAGAAAGCGTTCAACAAATCGTTACCCCTATACTACTGTACCAGTGGAATGGCTAGAAGGTAAGCCTAAACTTGATCAAGAGATAGAAAAGGTTAGTGAGTATGAGGGCAGAAATAAGCAAGAAACACGAAACAAGCAAGATATGGGCAGAAATAATGCAAAGAGGAAGAAGAAGGAGGAGGAGGAGGAGAAGAAGAAAAAGAAGAAGAAGAATAGACAGCAAGCTTTAAAGAAAGAAAGAAAAAAAAACTTGGGAAGGAAAGAATTGGAGGCTAGAAAGAAAGAGGAAATTGCTAAAGCTGCAAGAAGGATGGAGGAGGAACGACAGCACAAGAAGGAGGAGGAGGAGAAGAAGAGGAGAAGAGAAGAGGAGGAGAAGAAGACAAAAGAGGAGGAGGAGGAGAAGAAGAAGAAAATGGCTGAGCAAGATGAAAGAAGGAACCGTCATATTTCAACTCTTAGAGCTCTGGATCTTAGGGATGCAAACGAAAAAGCCAAGATGAAAAAGAAGGAGGAGGAGGAGGAGAAGAAGAAGAAAATG
>JALZUG010000041.1 GCA_023301685.1 Rickettsiaceae bacterium | reverse complement strand
AACAAGTGATCAAGCAAATCCACCTGTGACCAGCAAAGTAGTACCCGAAATTTACAAAATTTGCAAAGTGCTTACCAAAGTGCTTACTATTTTGTATTTTAATTTAAAAACAAGTAAATAAATCTGGCCAAAGTGTCAAAGCTGGCTAATCAGCTGAATTATTCTTGAAACATCTAAATCTTGAAAAAAAAAACTTTTGTGAAAAATACAATTCAAAGAAATTAATAAATCCAGACTGAAAATGGGCAAGAAGTGTCTCATCCCCAACTGCACCTCTGGGTACAAGGGCAAGGTCACCCCTGAGGCAGTGTCACTGCACATTTTCCCAGTGGATCCAGGGATCAGAGAGGAGTGGATCAAGGTCATCCCAAGGAAAGATTAGACTCTCTCATCCAATTCAGCAGTTTGCTCCCTACACTTCAACCCTTGGGATTTTGCAGAGGAATCTAGAGATACCAACCAGGACAGGAAGAAGAAGAGAACTGTGCTCCAGAGAAAGAGGTTGAAACCAACAGCAATTCCCTCCCAGTTTCCAGGTTGCCCTTCATACCTGTCTAAACCCCAGAATCCCCCAAGGTCCCAAGGAGCAACCTCATCAGCTAGAGCTCAGCAAGCAGTTGAGAGATTGGAGGAGGACATCAGTGAGTTCTTCCAAGCTGAGGAGATAGCCAGTCTGGATGAGCTGAGAGAGTCCTTGTCAGGGACATCCCTGCCCCAAGGGGTGTCTATTCTTCAGGACTGTGGGACAGAGGTCATCTTTGGTGCCCTTGAGAAGTCAGGGTCCTGCCCCTTCCTGTCATTTTCCTTGGGAGTCTCTGAGGACCTGACCTTCAACATGTTTGTCCTTGGGAAGAATGTTCCTTCAACCAAGGTGGGCCACCTTACATCAGGGGGTAAAATCCAGGCCTCAACTACCCTCTCCAACATCTTGGCCTTCCTCAAGAACATGAGGGACAACCAGGAGGAGGTATTTGATAATTTCAACTTTAAAAGAAATACTTAATTGCCCAACATTTTATTTTTAAAAGTTATGAAACATTGCTTAACTTTATTTACCTTAAACATTTAATAAATTTAAAAAAAATATATTTGATTAGTATTTTTTCCAATATTACAATATGATTCAAGATGTTGTTTACTTGGTTTGGTTCTATTTTTTATATCATATAATTATATATTTAATTTCATAATAACATGGATATTGAAATATGTTTCTTTTTATTTGCTTTCAGCTGAACAAGAACAAGCTCAACACCATCATTGAGGACCTTGAGGACATCGAGATCGACGACGAGGTCACTGAGCGGAAAGTCAAGTTCTGTGCGGATCAGCTCCGCTTGGCATTGAAGGATCCAAACGGCCGGCGGTACTCACCAGCTCTCTTAGCAACAGCCATGATGTGGGAGCGCACCAGTCCAGCTCTCTACAAGCAGTTCATCAAGGAGAAGCTCTTTACCCTTCCAAGCATTGCTCACCTCAGACGCCTCTCCAGTTCGCTCGACTGTTCGGACGGTCTCTCCGAGTCCATGGTGGAGTACCTCAAGCTCCGCATCAAGAACCTGTCTGACCTTGACAAAACAATCATTGTCTTGGTTGATGAGGTCTACAACTCACAGAGAGTGGAGTTTGTGAGCGGAAAGCTGTTCGGAGTCAAGGATGGAGAAGTCACCAAGACCATGCTTGGGGTCATGATCAAGTCAGCTGCTACTGGATATTCTGACATGGTCTCCATCACCCCTCAAGTGAAGCTGAATGCCAAGATCCTCAAGGCAGAATTCGACCGGGTGCTTGAGGCAGTCACAGACGTCGGGTTTGATGTTGTTGGAGTTTCAGCTGACAACCACGCCATCAACCGGAGATTCTTCTCTCACGAGCTTGGAGGAGGTAGCTTTGGTACATCAGTTCAGCATCCCCTGGCCCCAGGCAAGAAGATCCACCTGACCTTTGACTCCGTGCACGTCTTCAAAAACCTCTACAACAATTTCGTGAACAAGAGGATCTTCCAGTGTCCCCCTTTCCTGGGAGAAGTTATCGGCGACCCAAGATTCTCACATGTCGAGGACCTCTACGTTTCGGAGCGAGGCCAGTCGATTCGGATGGCCTACAAGCTGAAGGACAAGGTCATGAACCCAAAGCACATTGAAAAAACCTGTGTTAACTTGGCTGATTCGTTCTTTCACGAAAGCACGATAGCTGGCCTCGAGTATCGAGCCAATCGTGACAAGCCTGAGTGGTGGCCGACTGTCAAGTTCATGAAGCTCGTGAAGAAGTGGTGGAAGACTGTGAACGTGAAGGGCCAGTTCAAGGGCTTGCACAAGCGCGATCAAGATCTACGCCCTATCACCAAAGACAACTCCGAGCCCACCCAATTCCTCAAACAATTTGCAGACTGGCTTCAGGTTTGGGACCAGTACTCGGGCAACTCCCTGACCCGCGAAACCTGCAATGCTGCAAGACAAACGTGCCTGGCTCTTTCCGACCTCTCGGAGTATCTTCTGCACGAGAAGGGCTTCCTGTACGTCCTCTTGGGGAAGATCCAGAGTGATGTGATTGAAAGCCATTTTGGACGGCTCCGAGGAGGTTGCGGTGGGATCTACTACATTTCAGTTCGGCAGATCCTTGAATGTGAGAAGACCATCAGGGTCCAGTCCTTGGTTAAGTTCTCTGGAGTAACCATGAAGGAAATCAAAGGAATCCTGGCAGTGGGCAAACAGTCAAAAGAGGAAATCTGGGTCCTCTTTGAGTTGGAGCTGGAGAGATTGGATCTTCAGCTGAACTTCCAGCTCACTGATGAGTTCAAGGCGCTCTTTTATGTTGCTGGGTTCATTGTCTTCTCCCTCTGCAAGAGCCTCAAGCAGCTCAAAGACTGCAAAGACTGTGTCAGCCTCCTGGTCTTTTCAGATGTCCCTCCCAGCCTGCTTCTTGAAGAAGCTCTCCCTGAAAACTGGGAGCAAGACAAGGGACAGTTTGTTGAGCAAGTGGATAGAGGAGGACTGGTCTCTCCTTCTGACCTCATTTATGTCTCATGCATGATCATTCACTTGATCTATGAGCAAATGTTCCTGGTCAAGGAGGAGAAGGAGGCCAAGATCAAACTTCTTGAGTGCAAGTGCCCCAGGGATGCCTTTGCAGTGGTCTGTGTTGAGGTACTCAAGTGTACTGAGTCCACTGAGCCACTCTCAAGTGTCAGGTGTGAGCAGGGTCATGACTATCTTCCAGTGTTTGAGGAAGTTGCCAAAAAAATGTTTAATTGTTTTGCCAAGAACTATGTGACCTACCAGAATGACATTGTCAGAACCAGCAAGAAGAGGCCAAGCTCAGAAGGGGCATCTGGGGTCTCTGGGAGACAAATCATGAAGCTGCAATCTGGTCAGAAATGAATGTCTTTCAATTTGTTAAAGTATAAACTATCTTTAAAAGTTATAATATAGCAAAACTACTTTATATACCACCATTTATGTTAGTAAATACTTGTTATTAGGGTAGGCCCCATAAGGTCTATGAAGGAAATGAGTACTGTGTCCTGTATCTATCGGGGTCCACGGGTGAAACCTTAATGCATTCAGCACTCAGGCTAAAATAGTACATAACATATATAATGCTTTAAAAAATTCTTGGGGAAGAATAAAAGTGCCTTTATTTAGAACAATTGTAAAACCTGCCGAAAAAGTGGCTGTAATAAAATATCATAGAACTTTGAAACAATATAAAGATTGGGCTCAAAAGAGGACTTTGTTTATTGAAAATTTGGAAAATATTCAGAATTTTTTGATTGAACATTTTGAAGAAGGGGAACTCAGAATGCAGAAAGTTAATAAGAGGATTAATCTTATCTTAGATGAGATTAATGATTCTATTGTTATTAATAGTAATACTATTAAAAGTATGGCGGAAGATATGAAAGTTCAAGGTTAATTTTTATAATAATTGATATTTTTTTTTTACTATTTTTTTATTTTTTATGTATTTATTTTTAAGCTTTTTTTGGAATTATTATGATGGATTTTTAAGCAGTTCTTTTATTATTTATTTTTAATTTCAAAACTTTTTTAAATAATAAAAAAAAACTTATTTATTTATTATCTTTAGTAAACATTTTAATCTCCTCAACCAAATGATCAAAAACAGCAGGTTTTAAATTCGCCTTTATAACTGAATTCTCCAAGAACTTCATTAGAGTATTCATATCCCCAGGACTTAATTTTCTAACAAAATCCTTACTCATAACAATACTTTCCAATTCATCAAAGTTCTTATGTTTAAATTCCGAAAAAACCAAAGAAAAATAAGCCAAAGTAACCAAAGGCGGAAATTTCTCCATAACTAAATCAACATTTTCAAATAACTTTTTAAAATCTTCATCCAAATGTTTATTATAATGAAAACACATACTCTGAACCCCCAACAATTTTTGTTGATCGGGCAAAACATTAAAAATATTTTTAAAATGTACTGCTAATTTGTCAAAAATGGTCTTATTTAAGACGCCCGAAGATCTCAAAAATTTTTCCGTAAAATTAACTGGGTCTAAAAATTCTGAGCTTATTAATTCATAAAATCGATCGTTCCAAATTTTTTTTTCGTTTTCGTCGAGTCCGAAATATACTAATTGAATTAATTCTTCTATTTCTAAATTTTTTATATTGTTCATTATTTTGTTTCTTATATCTTCTCTTTTTTCGCGATGGGGATTTGAACTTTGGAAATGATAAAATAAATTGTTTATTTGATAAGGGGGAAGAATTGATATGTAATTTGTATAGATTTCTTCTATTAGTTCTTCGTATTTAATTAATTTTTCGCTTTTTATTTGTTTGAGGAAATTGTATATTGTGAAAAGAGATGGATTTCCGTAAATATTTTGGATAAATTCTTCTTCTTTGTAATTGAAAATTGATTCTGATCCGTTTTCTATGTTTTTTATTAATAATTTCTGATCCTTTAGATTATATAAACTGTAAATGTTTAGAAGATTTATGATTCCAAGCATTCCAATTCCTTCTGAGAAATTTTGGAAATTTTTTTTTAATATGTCTAGAGCTTCATTATCTTGAGTTAGTAAATTTCTAAAATTTGGGTTATATAATAATTTGTCGAATAAAGATAAGAAATTTCCATCTTGAAAAATAAGTTTTTTATGGCTTTCTTCATTTAATAGTGATTTTAGATTATTTACTTTATTTTCGAAATTATGTTCTTCAGATACAAAACTTTCATATTCTTTTTGGAAAAAAGATTTTTGACAGAAATTGTTTTTTAAATTTTTATTCAATTGAAAAAATAATCTTTTATTTAACATTTATAATTTCTATCACCGGAATTAAAAATCAAATTTAAAAAAAAAAATTTTTTTATTTTTTTCTAGATTTATTTTTAGAATTAATTAATTAATAAAAGAAAGAAAGTTTAAAAGTGTAAAAATTTGTTATTAAAAATAAATTTCGTTTTAAATTAAAATTTTATTTAAATTTATTTAAAAAAACATCCTCCAACCTGCTCGATAACTACTTGTATTTCATCTTTATTTCTCATATTCAATTGCAAAGGTGTATTATAATGAAATATTTTTTCTCCTTCAAAAACAAAATTTGCACTATTTATTGGAACATTAATTCGATCGCAATATCTTTCCATTAATTTTTTTAAAGGAGTATTTTTTTTTATTTTAAAATGTACTTCATCTTGATTTTGAGATTTTACCTTTAAAGTTAAAACATTATTATTTTGATTTTCTTCCGCCATTTTTAATTTAATTAATTTGTTTTTTTATCTTTTTATAAGTTAAGTTCTAATAATTGGATTGGAACCATTTTTATTGTTAAAGTAAATAAATTAAAAAAATTTATACTTTTTTTAACGTCTTTATTTGACTCCAAAATAAAAAAAAACGGTCCAAAATGAAAAAAAACTATTTTATTAATGAAAATCAATAACCAAGAAAATATTAATAACATATCCACCTCCAAAATTTTAAGAGAAAAAAAAAAATCCCATAAAAATCCTGATCTAAATAACAAAACGAAAATTCCTTATCCAAAACAAATTTTTGAATATCTAAAAAAAATTGACAAACAATGTATGTTTGATTTAAACATAAATCCCGCATGTTATTTATTCTTTCTAAGATCAAAAATGATAAATAAAATTTTAAAAAGACAAAAAAGATTCAATATGGACATCCAAACTTTCATAATATCAATTTACTTACTCGATTTATACATAAATAAAAATTTAGACGAATTCATTTTATTAAATTCCAATTTTTTATCTGATAACGAAAACCTAACAAATTCAACACAAATCCCTTTAACAATAATAAAAAAAAACACAAATAAAAAAAACCCATTAATAAAAAAATTAAAAATTATTTCCTTTGCTTGTTTTTTTTTAGCTTGTAAATTAAATGAAATAAGTTGGCCCACAATAATTGATATTTTTTTTCCAAAAGAACCAGAAATGGAAAAATTTTTAATTTCTGAAAAAATTATTTTGGATATTATAAATTTTCATATTTTAACTCCTCCTTATATGTCTTATACGAATTTTATTGTGGAAGATATTTTTAATGGAAATCAATTTTATTATAAAACTTTTATTGGTATTTTAAAAAAAGCTATTTTTAGTAATTGTATTTTTAGGTTTAATCCAAGATATATTGTGTTTTGTATATTTTTGAGAATTATTAAGAAATATCATAGGCAGTATTTTGAGAAGTTTCAAGGTTTGTTGGGATTTATGGATTTAAATGAAAAAGTTTTGGAAACGGTTTATAAAAATTTTTCGAATGTTTTGCATAAGAATTATAAATATTTTTCTATTTGCCTTAATTAGGATTTTTTTAAATATATTTATTAATAAGAGTCTATAAAACAAATTTTTTAAAATATTATTTTTATTTAAAATCAAAAAAACAAAAATTGATTTATTTTAAAAAATTATTTTTTTTTT
>JALZUG010000040.1 GCA_023301685.1 Rickettsiaceae bacterium | reverse complement strand
GTTGATTTCTATTCTGGTATTATCTACAAAGCTCTTGGAATTCCACCACAAATGTTTACTGTATTATTTGCTGTAGCAAGAACAGCTGGCTGGGTTTCTCAATGGAAAGAGCTGTGGGAAGATCCTGAATTCAAAATAACAAGACCTCGGCAATTATACACTGGTCACGTTTCCAGAAAAGTTTAATAATATTATCACGATGCTGTAGTATAAAACTTATGCTACAGCACTCACTTGCACACTGTTAAAGCTACTCCACACCTCTTGCAATCGTTGATTGCAATTTTTGCCACCTAAGCATTTATAAATATTAGGATTGACAAAAAACTAACCAAATATTAATATGCATTTTCTTAACTAATCTTAATCTAGGAAAAAATTATGGTACATAAAATATCACAAATAGCCCTTATTTCTATTTTTGTGCTTTGCTCTAGTGTGCTTGCAGCAACTAAATCTGCGGAAAAGAGTATGTTTCAAAGCAAAACCAAAAAGACAAAAACATTCTCAAATAATTCTATAAATCAAATATCTATCTCACCATATGCTGGAATAAGACATGATTTTCTTCAATGGTCTTTTGGTGGTAATGGTATTCCTAAATTATCAGAACTAACTTGGAAAAATAAAATTGCCGAGGTTGGAGTTGAAATATTAACTGAACCAACACGTGGTCAATTTAATTTCATGGGACTGATAAAATATGGGAAAATACTAGATGATAGTGAAAACCAAGATTCTGACTGGGATCAATTGGGTGAATTTTCTAGGACCTTTTCAAAGGTTAAAGGAAATACTTTTGATATCTCAGGCGCAGTCGGAGTAAGCCAAGATAGATTTTCTAAATTTCCATATGCTTTTATTACGCATTACTTTGGTTTTGATTATAACTATAGTAACAACAGACAACACGGGATATTTAGCACAATTGATCGAATACCATTTACTTCTATAACTCGACTTACTGGACAAATTGTTCCAAAATCAAAACTTATATCAACCTATAAGTACCATAACTACGCTCCATGGTATGGTATAAACCTTCACTATAAATTAAATGATAAACTAAGTTTTGCACCCTTTATCAAAGCGTATATCTTTGGATATAGAGCTGAGGCAGATTGGATTTTACGCGAGGATTTTGCACATGATCCTAGTTTTAAACATAAAGTATTTGGAGCTGGTCTAAGTCTTGATGCAAAGCTACTTTACAAAACAACAAATAACCTAGATATTTTTGCACGCGTAGGAATAAAGAGACTTGCACTAATTAATGGAACGGAAACAACATTTTTTAGTGATGGAGACTCTCATTCCGGCAAGCTAAAAGAGCTTAAAATACTAACAAAAACTCTAAGTATTGGTGCAAAATATAAGTTTTAAGCTTATCAAGCAATATTTAATCATTGATCAATGAAAAAGGATGACTATGTTAACTAGATGTCCTTTTTTCAAATAATCTTCATACTTTATATTATTCAATATGCGAATAAAGTAATCTTTTAGTTTTATCTTCTTTATCAATCACAAAACAATAAACCCACAAGCTGCTAACTAAGTGCTATATCGTCATAAACACAACTAACATTTAAGCTATAAACACCTAAAATAAAAAAAGACACTCCGTACTTGGAATGTCTTTTTGAGTTTCAAACTAAAAGTTATGGGGTTATTTTTCTTCTTTCTTAGCTGCAGCTTTCTTAGGCGCAGTTTTTGTTGCTGCAGTTTTAGCTTTAGTAGTTGCTGTTGTAGCCTTCTTCACAGCAGTAGCCTTAGCAGGAGCTGACTTTGTTGTCGTAGTAGCTGCTTTCTTCGCAGCTGCTGGCTTAGCTGCAACCGCTTTCTCAGCTGTTTTTGCTTTAGTAACAGTTGTCTTAGGAACTGTAGCTTTCTTTGCTCCTCCAGAAATATTTTTTACGCTTTTAGCTAATCTACTAACTTTTCTTGCAGCAGTATTCTTCTTAATAAGTTGTGCAGAAACTCCTTTCATAATTTCTGATTGAGCTTCAACTAATGCTTTATTAGCTTCCTCTGAAGAACCTGCATCAACAGCAGTAACTACTCTTTTAACAAAAGTCTTGATACGACTTTTTCTATTTTTATTAATAGCAGCCTTTCTAACTGTTTTTCTAATTGCTTTTTTTGTAGCTGAATGATTAGCCATACGTTAAACCTTATTCTTGTATTTCTTGTTCAGTTAAATTCTCAATTTTTGGAGTCATGCAGCCTTTTGCAGCAACATCTCTCTCAATAAACTCAATATATGCAATAGGAGCTCTATCACCATACCTAAAACCAGCCTTAACAACTCTTGTGTATCCGCCTGGACGTGATTTATATCTAGTAGCCAACACTGACATTAATTTTTCAGCAGCTACTTTATCTCTAATGCGCGAAATAATATCTCTTCTAGCAGATAAAGTTCCTTTTCTTGCTTTCGTAACTAGTTGCTCAATATAAGGACGAAGTGCCTTTGCTTTAGCAACAGTAGTTTTAATCTGCTCATTCATCACCAGAGCAACAGCCATATTAGCAAACATTGCTTTTCTGTGTGACGAAGTCCTATTTAATTTTTTTCCTTTTATCTTATGACGCATTTTATTATACCTAAATATTCAAACTATTTTGTTCGCAAAAGAGTAATTTCTCATTTACCCACAAAATTTTTCTTAAATTTTATTCTTAAAGCTAACTAGAGCCAAAACTGAATCAATATGGATCTTCATATTTCTTAGCTAGCTCTTCAATGTTTTCAGGAGGCCAGCCAGTAATTTCCATACCAAATTTTAAATTGAACTTTGAAAGAACATCTTTAATCTCGTTTAGAGACTTTCTACCAAAATTCTGTGTCCTAAGCATTTCTGCTTCAGTTTTATTAACAAGATCACCAATATAAACTATATTATCATTTTGCAGGCAATTTCTAGATCTAACAGAAAGCTCAAGTTCATCAACTTTCTTAAGTAGAATTGGATTATATTCTAGCTCTTCTTTTGCTTCTTGCTTCTCTTCTTCTTCCTCTTCAAAAGTAACAAATAATTGCAACTGATCTTGCATGATTCTAGCTGATAGTGCTATAGCCATTTCAGGAGTAATCGAAGAATCAGTTTCAATATTCATAATCAATTTATCATAATCTGTAACTTGTCCAACACGAGTATCTTCAACTTTGTAAGAAACCTTTTTAACAGGACTATACAAGGCATCAACTGCAATCACACCAATTGGGTAATCCTGCTTATTACTTCCAGCTGGAACATAACCTCTACCAACTTCACAGTAAAGCTCCATTTCTAAATCAGCATCTTTTGATAATGTGCAGATATGTTGATCAGGGTTCATAATTTCTACATCAGTTCCTGTTTCAATCATGCCAGCAGTAACTACGCAAGGGCCTTTTTCTGTAATTCTAATAGTCTTTTTCTCAGCTGTATGCAGCTTAACTGCAACTTTTTTTAAGTTAAGAATAATATCAACAACATCTTCCTTAACACCGGATTTTGCAGAAAATTCATGCTCAACACCTGGAATCTTAACTGCCGTTATAGCAGCACCTTGAAGAGATGATAGCAAAATTCTTCTTAAAGAGTTACCTAACGTCAAACCATAGCCACGCTCAAGTGGCTCAATTATGATATTAGCTACATTGCTTTCATCATTTGCACCATCATATACAATTTTTGATGGCTTGATTAATGAATTCCAATTCTTATTAAGTAATGACATATATTTGTTCCCTAAATCTCTTAAATATCTCGACTAAACGAGAAAAACTAGCATCTTCTTCTTTTTGGCGCTCTACAACCATTATGGGCAACACCAGATACATCCGTTATTGAAGTAACAACAAAATTCTGACTAAAAACGGCTCTCATTGCAGCTTCTCTTTGTGAGCCAGCGCCTTTAACTTTAATAGAAACTGTCTTTAATCCATGTTCTTTTGCTTCTTCTGATGCTTTATCCATAGTAACTTGAGCCGCATAAGGAGTTGCTTTTTTTGCACCTTTAAAACCGTGTGCACCAGCTGTAGAACCAGCTATCACATTACCCTGAACATCAGTAACTGTAATTATTGTATTGTTAAAAGTTGCTTTAATATGAACAACTCCAAGAGTAATATTTTTCTTTTTCTTTTTAGCTTTATTTGTCGGACTCATTATTTAATCTCTAATATTATTTCTTCTTACCAGCAATTGCCACTGCTTTACCTTTTCTTGTTCTAGCATTAGAATGTGTATTCTGACCACGAACAGGTAATCTTCTAATATGTCTTAGACCCTCATAAGTGCGCAGGTCTTTTTTCTTCTTTATATTAAGACTTACTTCACGTCTTAGATCACCTTCCACTTGAAAATTCTTTTCAATTTCAGTTCTAAGCTTAACAAGCTCCTGATCATCAAGATCTTTAACTCTTTTGTCTTCTGACAGTTTTGTATTTTTACAAACTTTTTGAGCAGCAGTCAGTCCAATACCGAATATATAGGTTAAACTAATCACTAATCTCTTATTTGGTGGAATATTAACACCCGCAATCCTTGCCACAAAAATTTCTCCAATTTTTTAAAATATTAGAACAGCATAATATAAAAATATTTGACAAAGTCAAATCTTTTTTACAATTGAGGCCACTTCCTCAGTAACCTTTTTCTTCGATTCTCCACCGTGCACAGTAAAGAATCTTCCTTTTTCTTTATAGTATTCAATCATTGGCAAAGTATTTTTTCTATACTCTTCAAGCCTTGCTACAATTGTATCCTCGTCATCATCTGAACGTGCTGCAAATTCTTTTGAGCCGCATTCATCACAAACACCTTCTTTTTTGGGTTTGTCAAAATATTCATTATATAACCTATTACATGAAGCGCATGCAATTCTTCCTAAAATTCTTTTAGTTGCAACCTCATCAGGAACATCAAAAAATATAGTACTAATATTTGCATCAATATTTTCTATAAAATATTCAGCTTGTTCAAGAGTTCTCGGATAACCATCCAAAATACATCCATCTTTACATGCATCCGATAGAATAAATCTTTTAACCAGCTGATTTACCAAATCACTAGGAACTAGCTTTCCTTCACCCATGTATTTGGCAAGTAATTTTGAATCCTTATCATCCTCAAGAACCATTTTCCTTAAAATATCTCCAGTTGAAATATGCGGAATTGCTAATTCTTCTGACAGAACGGCTCCTTGTGTACCTTTACCAGACCCCGGTAGTCCTAATAAAATTATTATATTTTTTATCATTTGTCTTTTAACCTCATTTTCTTAACTAAACCTTCGTACCTAGAGCTAAATAAATGCGTCTGGATCTGTGTGAAGGTATCAAGGACAACGTTAACAACAATCAAAAAACTTGTTCCACCAAGAGCAAAAGCCATTGAATATTTATTCATTAAAAGCTCAGGAACTATACAAACAACTGATAGATACATACTACCCACAACTGTTAAACGTGTTAGTAAATAATCAAAATACTCAGCCGTATTCTTGCCTGGTCTTCTACCAGGAACATATGCACCATTTTTTCTCAAATTATTAGCAGTGTCTTCTGAATTAAACACTACTGCAGTATAGAAAAAACTAAAAAACACAATTAAGGCTACATAGGATAGTATAAATAGCGGTTTGCCATGACCTAAATATCGCGAAATTGTTCCCATAAGTTCTGAATCATTCCCAGAAAACCCAGAAATTGTAGTTGGAAATAACAACACGGAGCTTGCAAAAATAGGCGGAATCACACCTGAAGTATTTAACTTTAATGGCATATGAGTTGAATCACCACCATAAACCTTGTTTCCAACCTGTCGTTTTGGATATTGCACCAATACTTTACGCTGCGCACGTTCAAAATAAATAATCGTGATAATCATTGCAATCACACCAGCACAAATAGCCATCACAACTACTGGCGACATTGCTCCTTTGCGAGATAATTCAAACATACTAATAATAGCACTAGGCAAACCAGAAACAATCCCAATAAAGATAATTAATGATGTACCATTACCAATACCGCGAGCAGAAATTTGTTCACCAAGCCACATTAAAAACATGGTGCCTACAACAAGTGTAGTAATTGTCGAAATTTTAAATATTAAAGGCGCAATAATAACTACCGGACCATGAGGTGTAACAGTTGATTCAAGACCAATAGTAACACCATAAGCCTGAAACGATGCAAAAAGCACCGTTAAATATCTGGAAAGTTGATTTATCTTACGGCGACCAACTTCGCCATCTTTCTTCATCTCTTCAAGAGGTTTATAAGCAATCGTCATTAATTGAATTACAATCGAAGCTGTAATATATGGCATGATGGCCAAAGCAAAGATAGACATCCGCTCTAGCGAACCACCAGAAAGCATATTGAACATTCCTAGTATCCCGCCTTGACTTCGCTCTGCTAAACTCGCAAGAGCAACAGAATCTATACCAGGAATAGGAATAAATGAACCAACTCTGCAAACAACCAAAACACCCAGGGTGAATAAAATTCTACTACTAAGTTCGCCTTTTGATTTTTGCATTATAATATTCTTTTATTAAAGTACTTTTCCACCAGCTGTTTCTATAACGGATTTTGCACTAGCTGAACAAGCATCTAGTTCAATTGTAAGCTTATGTTCAATTTTTTCTACACCACCAAGTAGCTTCACAGGAGTTTTATTACTTTTAATATATCCAATAGATACTAGAGTGTCTTTGTTAATATTTTTTGTAGCATCAACGCGCTTCAAACTGATTAACACTTCAATATCAGCAACACTTATTGCTGTATAATCTACAGATTTAGAGCAATTAAACCCTCTTTTAGGTAATCTTTTGATAAGTGGCATTTGACCACCTTCTGTCTTAATCGCAACACCTGACCTTGATTTCTGGCCCTTTACGCCTCTACCACAAGTTTTACCTGTACCACTACCGATACCTCTACCAACTCTTTTCCTTGGCTTTCTTGAACCTGGGACGTTAAATAATGTATTTAATTTCATATCCTTCATTCCTCTATTTATACAGCCTCAACACTAACTAAGTGTCTAACTTTTTTTACCATTCCTCTGATAGATGCAGTATCTTCAAGCACTCTCGTTGCACTAATTTTATTTAAACCAAGACCAACTAAAGTCTTTTTTTGATCGGAACAACGACCAATTGAGCTACCAATTTGAGTAACTTTTATCTGGTTGCTTGCTTTAGTTTTAGCTTTTGCTTTTTCTTTAGTCATATCAGTATTTATCTTTACTTATTATTTTTACTCAGATTTTTCTGAATTTACAGATAGTTCAGTTAAATTTTTATCCCTTCTACTAGCAATATTCTTTGGTGATCTAAGATTTTTTAAAGCATCAAAAGTTGCCGCAATCATTGCATTAGGATTAGAAGAACCTAATGACTTAGCAACAATATCCTCAACACCTAGACGACCAAAAATAGATCTAAGTGGACCTCCAGCAATAACACCAGTACCTGGAGCGGCTCTTCTTAAAATCACCTTAGCTGCACCACTTTTACCTATAATATCATGGTGAATTGTTCTACCTTGATATAAAGGAACAGAAATCATACTTCCTCTTGCATCTTTTGTTGCTTTAGCACGTGCTTCTGTAACTTCTTTTGCTTTTCCGTTACCATAACCAACTTTTCCGTTTTCATCACCGACAACTACAATTGCTGCAAAAGAAAAATTACGTCCACCTTTTACAACCTTCGTTACTCGGTTAACGTGTACTAAATCTTCAACTATTAAATCATTGCTTTTGGAATTTTTAGACATTTGCTTTCTCTATTAAAATTGTAGTTTTTTTCTTGCTTCATCAGCAAGAGCTTTGATAACACCGTGATATTTATGGCCTCCTTTATCAAAAGCCACAAGCTTTATTGACTTCTCTTCAGCACGATCAGCTAAAAGCTTACCAACTTTAACTGCAAACTCAATGTTACAATTAGATTTTGCTGGGCTCCTGATTGCTTTATCAAGTGTTGATGCAGCCACTAAAGTCTTAGAAGTCGAATCATCGATAATTTGAGCATAGATATGACGACCAGATTTAAATACAGAAAGTCTATTTCTATCAGAAACCTTTCTTAATTTAACACGTACTCTATCTCTTCTTTTTCTAAAAACTGGATTATTTGCACTCATATTCTACCTAAAACTAACCTTTTTTACCTTCTTTTCTCTGTACGTACTCACCCTTACGCCTTATACCTTTACCTTTATAAGGCTCTGGTGGTCTTTGACTACGGATTGTTGCAACATACTGACCAAGCTTATGTTTATCATGCGACTCAAGCATAATTACTGTTTGCTTTGGAGTTTCAACTTTAATTCCTTCAGGAATTTCTATCTTTGTATTGTGACTCTTACCTAGAGTAAGATTTAGATACTTGCCTTTAACAGCAGCTCTATAACCAACACCATTAACTTCAAGCTCTTCTTTAAAACCGTCCTTAACACCAACAACCATTCCGTTAATAATGCTTCTAGCCGTTCCCCACATCGCTTTTGCTTCTGCAGAATCGTTCAAAGGCTTTACTGTTATTTGCGAATCTTTATACTCAATTGCAATGAAACCAGCAAATTCTTTTTCTAGCGATCCTTTCGGTCCTTGGATTTTCACAAGAAGACCTGAAATCTCAACTTTTATATCATCAGCAACTTGTACTGGTAACTTACCTACTCTTGACATCCTTATACTCTAAAATACTTTACAAATTACTTCACCACCAACATTAAGCTTTTTAGCTTCTCTATCAGACATAACGCCACGCGGTGTAGATAGAATGTGGATTCCCATATTATTATAATATCCTGATAAATCTGCTATTGCAGAATACATTCTCTTACCAGGCTTTGAAACTCTATGAATTTCACTAATAGCTGGATCTCCTATACGTGAATACTTTAGAGAAACATCTATGACCTCTTTTGCATCATCTTTAGTATAACCAGCAACGTAACCTTCCTTCACTAAAACATCAAGGACTGCACATTTTAATTTTGAAGCAGGCATAACTACAGAAAGTAATCTACTCTTCTGCCCGTTTCTAATTCTTGTTAGCATATCTGCTATATTATCTGACATTGTCATGTTAATGTACCTAAATCTATTCTTTTATCTTACCAACTAGCTTTAATAACGCCTGGAAGCAAACCTTGTGCAGCCAGCTCTCTAAGCATATTACGAGATATACCCATTTTGCGGTGATATCCTCTAGGACGACCCGTCAATGCACATCTATTTCTCACTCTATTTTGAGCAGAATTTCTTGGCAACTCCGCCAACTTAACAACAAGGTCAAACCTCTCTTCCAAAGGAAGATTTTTCTTCATAATTGCAGACTTTAGCGCCTTTCTCTTATTACCTAAAGACTTTGCAAGTCTCTTTCTCTTGTTATTTCTTTGTATAGATCCATTTTTTGCCATATCGTAGCTTTCTTTTTATAAATTAATTATAGAATGGAAGGTCAAAACCTGATAATAAGGCTTTTGCTTCTTCATCTGTTTTTGCAGTAGTAACAATAGTAATATCCATACCGCGTATCTTATCAATCTTATCGTAGTTGATTTCAGGAAATACTATTTGCTCCTTAATACCAAAAGTAATATTACCTCTACCATCAAAACTCTTGACTGACAAACCTCTGAATTCTTTTACCCTTGGAAGCGCAACAATAACAAGTCTTTCAAGGAATTCATACATCCTATCCCTTCTAAGAGTCACTTTACAACCAAGCTTCATACCTTCACGTAGCTTAAATGTTGCAATGGATTTCTTAGCGTAAGTCGTATAAGGCTTTTGACCTGTGATTGATGTCATGTCATTAATTGCATGATTTATCACTTTTGAATCTGAAACTGCATCACCAACACCCATATTAACAACAACCTTTACTAACTTCGGCATCTGGTGCTTATTTGAATACTTAAACTGATCTTGTAAGCTTTTTATAATTTGCTTATTATAAAGATCTTTAAATCGTGACAACATTACTTCTTACCTTCTTTAGAAATTATTTCACCTGATTTTTTGGCAACCCTGACTTTCTTACCATCTTCAAGCGTTTTATAGCCAACTTTAGTGATCTCATTAGTTTTTGGATCTACATGACTCACATTTGAAACATGAATCGGCAGTTCCTTCTGAATAATACCACCTTCGCTAGTTTGGCTTGGTTTTGTGTGCTTTTTAGCTAAATTTACTCCTGATACTACAACTCTGTTTTCTGATGGAAATACCTTAATGACATCACCAACTTTACCTTTGTTTTTACCAGTTACAACTTGAACCTTATCACCTTTTTTTATTTTTAGCTTATGCATTTAAATCACCTCTTCAGCAAGAGAAATTATTTTCATAAATCCTTTTCCACGAAGCTCTCTTGGAACAGGACCGAACACTCTAGAACCAATTGGTTCATTTTGTTTGTTAATTAATACAACCGAGTTTGAATCAAACTGAATTGTACTCCCATCAGGTCTTTTTATCTCTTTCCTAGTACGAACGATAAGAGCTCTGTGAACCTCACCTTTCTTAACTTTACCGCCAGGAATTGCAGATTTTATTGAAACAACTATTACATCGCCACAACCAGCAATCATGCAACCAGAACCGCCAAGCACCTTTATACACATCACTTTTTTAGCACCTGAATTATCTGCTACCTTAAGGATGGTCTGCATCTGAATCATAATTTATATCTTCCAAATATATACAATATTAAACAAAGGATAACATACAGAAATTAATGAAAAAGTCAACGACTTAATCTTCGATTACCATCCAAGATTTAGTCTTGGACATTGGTCTACATTCCTGAATTCTTACCTTATCACCTACTTTACACTTGCCATTAGCATCGTGTGCTGCATATTTCGCAGACTTTCTTACTGTCTTTTTATATAAAGGATGTCTGAATGTTCTTTCAACCTTTACAGAAACAGTTTTATCATTTTTTGCACTTGTCACAGTGCCTTGTAAAATTCTTTTAGGCATTTGACTTATACTCCAGCTTTTCTTTTATTTAATTCAGTATTCACTCTCGCTATATCTTTTCTAACTTTAGCAAATCTGCTTGTGTTAGTAAGTTCGCCTAAAGTTTTCTGAAATCTCAAATTAAAAAGCTCTTTCTTTAAAAAAGCAGACTTTTCAACTAACTTTTCAACGCTAAGACCTGCTAACGCCTCTGATGTAAATTCTGACTTACTCTTCTTACTCATATCTCTGTACTATTTTAGTTCTTACCGGTAATTTAGCAGCCGCAAGCTCAAGAGCAGCTCTTGCTACATCCTCGCCTACACCTTCAATCTCAAACATAATTCTTCCAGGTGAAACTCTCACAGCAAAATATTCTGGAGATCCTTTACCTTTACCCATACGCACTTCATTAGGCTTTTTAGAAACAGGCAAATCAGGGAATATTCTGATAAAGAATCTTCCTTGTCTTTTCATATGCCTAACAGCTGCGCGACGAGCTGCTTCAATTTGTCTTGCTGTTACGCGAAGACCATCGATTGATTTTAAGCCGAAAGAACCAAAGCTAAGCATTGTTCCAGCTTTAGACTTTGAAGCAACTCTTCCTTTATGAGCTTTTCTAAATTTTTGCTTTTTTGGAGCTAGCATTTTCTATATCCACTAAATTAAATTACAAATTATCTTCTGTTTTTCTGGCCAAAATCGCCTTTATAAACCCAAACTTTAATACCAATCACACCATAAGTAGTATTTGCTTCAGCAGTACCGTAATCGATATCAGCACGAAGCGTATGAAGTGGTACTCTGCCTTCTCTATACCATTCAGTTCTTGCTATTTCAGCACCACCTAAACGACCAGAGCAAGCTACCTTGATTCCTTTAGCACCCTGCTTAAAGCTATTCTGAATTGCTGTCTTCATGGCTTTTCTAAAAGAAACGCGGTTTTCTAGTTGCTGAGCAATTGTTTGTGCAATAATATTTCCATCAATGCCAGGTTTCTTAACTTCATGGATATTGATGAATACTTCCGTTGAAGCAATTTTTTGTACATCTTTCTTAAGCTTCTCGATATCAGAACCACTCTTACCGATAATCATTCCAGGCTTTTTAGCATGAATGTTTACCACAATACTATTACTTGGTCTTTGAATCACAACACGACTCACTTGAGCAAGCTTATATTTTTTCATAATCAGAGATCTAATCTTAAGATCTTGCAGCAGCTTCTCAGAATAATCTTTCTCTGCATATAAAACAGATTCCCAACCTTTAAATAATGTTGGCCCTACTCTGAAACCATGTGGGTTTACTTTTTGTCCCATATTACTTCTCCTCTCTTTCGGATACTGTTATATACAAATTACTAAACGGCTTATTGATTCTAGCGCTTCTACCCCTAGCTCTTGCTCTTATTCTTTTCATTGTAATAGAGTTACCAACAGTAGCTGAAGTGACAACTAAATTATCAATATCAAGCCCCATATTATTTTCAGCATTCGCAATAGCTGACTGCAAACATTTTTTAACGTCAACAGCTATACGCTTAGGCGAAAAAGTTAGCTGCACTAATGCATCTGATGCCTTCATATTTCGAATCGATGCTGCAACTAAGTTTAACTTTTGTGCACTCGTTCTAAGGCGTATAATTGAAGCTTTTGCTAATAAATTACTCATTTTATCCTATTACCTTATTTTCTTTTCGCTTTTTTATCTGCACCATGACCATAGTAGGTACGGGTTGGAGCAAATTCACCTAGTTTACGACCTACCATTTCTTCTGAAACCGCAACAGGAATAAACTTATTACCATTATGCACAGCAAAAGTATAACCAACAAATATTGGAAGTATTGTTGATCTTCTCGACCAAGTCTTAATTACTTCCTTCCTGCTAGTTTCCATAGCATTTTGCACTTTCTTTAGCAAGTGGCCATCTACAAATGGGCCTTTCCATACCGAGCGTGACATAATTCTTTCCTACTATTTAGTTCTTCTTCTTATAATAAATTTAGATGTAAGCTTATTCTTACGAGTCTTCTTACCCTTAGTTGGTTTACCCCAAGGTGTAACTGGATGACGTCCACCTGAAGTCTTACCTTCACCACCACCATGAGGGTGATCTACCGGGTTCATCGCAACACCTCTTACATGAGGACGTTTCCCAAGCCATCTACTTCTACCAGCCTTACCAATTATTGTATTTTTTCTATCGGAATTAGATAGTGTACCAATTGTAGCCATACATTCTAGCGGAACTAGCCTAACTTCTCCTGAAGCTAATTTGATTTGCGCATAACCAGAATCTTTACCAACTAGGCTTACTGATGTACCAGCTGACCTTGCGAGCTGACCACCCTTACCAGGCTTCATCTCAACATTATGCACTATCGTACCAACTGGGATATTCTTCAATGGCAAGCAATTACCAGTTCTAATATCAGCACCTGGACCAGACACAACCTTATCACCAGCTTTCATTTTTGCTGGAGCAAGGATATATGAGTAAACACCATCATCATACTTAATCAGTGCAATATAAGCTGATCTATTTGGATCATATTCAATACGCTCAATTGTCGCTGGGCAATCTAGTTTATTTCTTTTAAAATCGACCATTCTATATAGCCTCTTGTGCCCACCACCCCTGTGGCGAGAAGTCATTCTTCCTAAATTATTTCTACCACCTGATTTAGTAAGACCTTTAGTAAGAGCTTTATGCGGCTTACCTTTCCATAAGTCACTTTTATCAACACGTACTAAACCTCTTTGTGAAGGAGTAGTTGGATTATATTTCTTTAAGGGCATTATTTAATACCTCCAGCTAAATCAATTGTCTGATCTTTTTCCAAAGTAACAACAGCTTTTTTAGTATCAGCTCTGCGACCTAAAAAACCTCTAAATTTCTTCACTTTACCTTTTTGGTTTAAAATGTTTACACTTACGACCTTCACACCAAAAATTTCTTCAATTGCTTTCTTTACTGAAGATTTATCAGCTCTTGGAGAAACTTCAAAAACATACTTACCAAACTCACCAAGAATAGTAGATTTCTCAGTAATAATTGGTGTTTTAATTAAATCATATTTATTTTTAGCTATCATTACTTCAACCTCTCCTCTAAAAGCGTCAATGCATTTTTAGATATTAAAACATGGTCACTACTAATAATGTCATACACATTTGCACCAATAGCCGGAACCACGTTTGCATTGAACGCAGATGCTGCTGATAATTTCAAATTATTATCTACGACATCACCATCAATAACAAAAAACTTGCCTGAACCAAAATTAGATAGAGATTTAATTAAATCTGAAGTCTTTACCTTCTTCATACTAACTGAATCGACAACATGCAAGGCACCTTCAGACTTTTTCACAGAAAGAGCGTGTCTTAAACCTAATTTTCTAACTTTTTTCTGCAACTTAATATCATGAGATCTAACTTGCGGACCATGAGCAACACCACCACCGCGACGCTGAACACCTCTTGCGTTACCCTGCCTTGCGTTACCAGTACCTTTCTGCTTAAATGGCTTTTTTGTCGTACCAGAAACCTCACCAACAGTTTTTACGCTGTGAGACCCACTTCTAGCTTTCGCTCTTTGCCAGTCTATCACTCTTTTGATGATATCTACTCTCTCTTCTAGTCCAAAAATAGAATCATCTAACGCAACTTCGCCAACGACTTTTTTCTCTAGACTTACTAATTCAGCTTTCATATTTCTTACCTAAATTCTCTCAAATCCTTATATCTTAAGCATTTACCGCTTTTTTAACCGCGTCTTTGATAAGCACGTATTTTCCTTTTGACCCAGGAACATTACCGCTAACTATAACTATTCCTTTCTCAGCGTCAACTTCAACAATCTGTAAATTTTGAATAGTAACGTTTTCATCACCTAAGTGACCAGCCATCTTCTTACCTTTAAAAACCTTACCAGGATCTTGACACTGACCCGTCGAACCATGCGAACGGTGAGAAATCGAAACACCATGAGTTGCTTCTAACCCAGCAAAATTATGCCTCTTCATAACACCAGCAAAACCTTTACCAATTGATCTACCAGAAACATCAACATATTGACCTGACTCAAAGTGAGTAGCCTTAAGTTCAGCGCCAACTTCCAACATATTGCCGTCAGATACTCTAAACTCTTTTAGAATCTGTCTTGGCTCAACTTTCGCGTTAGCAAAAACTTTCTTCATTGATTTTGAAACTCTTGAAACCTTTTTAAGCGTTGAACCCAAAACAACAGCATTATAACCATCTTTTTCTATAGTTTTTTGGCCAACAACTTGAAGATCTTCTAATTGCAAGAATGTAAGAGTTATTCTATCACCTTGCTCTGTAAACATTGAGCTCATGCCCAATTTTTTTGCGATTAAACCCGTTCTCATCTTTAAGCACCTACCAATTTAATTTCAACATCAACACCGGCTGGCAAATCTACTTTCCTTAAAGCTTCAACGGTTTGCGGAGTAGGATAATTAATAATCACTAGTCTTTTCTGAGTTCTAATCTCGAACTGCTCTCTTGACTTTTTATCAACGTGCGGCCCTCTAATAACAGTAAATCTCTCTATATGTCTTGGTAGAGGGATTGGACCATTAACATCAGCACCAGTACGCTTAACTGCACTAACGATTTCACCTGTAGCATGCTCAAGCGAACGATGATCGAACGATTTTAGCTTAATCTTTATCTTTTGATTATTCATTATCAACCTTTATTTTAAACAGCCTAGTTAATACCAAACAAAATGGCATCAACTTGATTCATGTTCAGGACCTGAGGAATTTCTCCTCAAGCCCTGTAAACAACTTTACTTAGTAATTTTTGATACAACACCTGCACCAACAGTTCTACCACCTTCACGGATAGCAAAACGCAGACCTTCATCCATAGCAACTGGAGAAATCATCTTAACAATAATTTTTGTATTATCTCCTGGCATCACCATCTCTTTACCAGCCGGCAACTCAACCTCACCAGTAACATCAGTTGTTCTGAAATAGAACTGCGGACGATAATTCTTAAAGAACGGAGTGTGACGACCACCTTCATCCTTTGTTAATACATAAATCTCCGCTTCAAACTCAGTATGTGGAGTGATAGTCCCTGGCTTAGAAAGCACCTGACCTCTAACAACATCCTCTCTCTTTGTACCACGAAGAAGAACACCAACATTATCACCAGCTTCACCAGAATCCAGAAGCTTTCTGAACATTTCAACACCAGTACATGTAGTTTTTTCAGTTTCTTTAATACCAACGATTTCTAATTCATCACCAACATTAACTATACCTTTCTCAATTCTACCTGTAACAACAGTACCACGACCTGAGATAGAAAATACATCTTCAATCGGCATAAGAAACGGCTTAGCTGTATCACGCTCTGGTTGAGGGATGTATGAATCAACTGCATCCATTAGCTCATCAATACATTTAGTGTCACCACCTTCAAGTATTTGTAGAGCAGAACCTTTAATAACTGGAATTTCATCACCAGGAAAATCATACTCAGACAGAAGCTCTCTAACTTCCATTTCAACTAATTCTAGAAGCTCTTCGTCATCCACTTGATCAACTTTATTCAAGAAAACAGTGATAGCTGGAACACCAACCTGACGAGCAAGAAGAATGTGCTCTCTAGTTTGTGGCATAGGGCCATCAGCAGCTGATACAACTAGAATAGCTCCATCCATTTGAGCAGCACCAGTAATCATATTTTTAACATAATCAGCGTGACCTGGGCAGTCAACGTGAGCATAGTGCCTTTTCTCTGTTTCATACTCAACGTGAGCAGTAGAAATAGTAATACCTCTTTCTCTCTCTTCCGGAGCACCATCAATTTCATCATATTTAGCAGCTTCGGCTTGACCTTTTGCCGCTAAAACTTTTGTGATCGCAGCCGTAAGAGAAGTTTTACCATGGTCAACATGACCAATAGTACCAATATTACAGTGCGGCTTATTCCTTTCAAATTTTTCTTTTGCCATAATTTCAACTCCTGAAATAACTAATATATAAATTTAACAATCAGTAACTATATTACCATCACTCAACACCAAAGCCCTAAGCAATGGAGCGGGTGATGGGGATCGAACCCACACAACCAGCTTGGAAGGCTGGGGCTCTACCATTGAGCTACACCCGCAATTTCTCACCTAAACCAACACTTTATTTCTAAAGCGAATGGTGGAGGGAGAAGGATTCGAACCTTCGTACGCATACGCGGGCAGATTTACAGTCTGCTGCCTTTGACCGCTCGGCCACCCCTCCTGTAGAACTCACAGCAAAATAGACCACCTTGACAATAAACGCAAGAACTAATTCGCAACAAACGTTATAGTTAAGTTATTTATGCCTAAAAAGGGTGACATATCTAAATGTTTGGTTGTAAGTTTCTATAATAAATAGTAATTTATGTCAAGCACATTTTTGATCAAAAATCTATATAAAGCATGAAAAACAACAAAAAATCAGCTACTGTAAACAAGGGACAATACTATATGTATGGAACTCATGCAGTACTTGCAGCAGCCAACAATAAATCAAGAAATATAAAGCAAATCTACTGCTTATCTAAACACGCTAGCGAATTAAAGAAGAAAATACCAAATATACCAGTAGAGGTAGTACAAAATGATTTTATTATAAAAAAAATTGGCAAAGACCAAACTCACCAAGGAGTAATTGCACTTGTCAACACTATTTTTAAAAATGGTTTAGAATCTATCGACCTCCATCAACCTAAAGCAAAAATTGCTATACTAGATCAAATATCTGACCCTCAAAATATTGGAGCAATAATCAGAAGTGCAGCAGCATTTGGTATAAAAACCGTTATTCTTCCAAACGATAATTCTCCCGAGGAGAACGCCACAATTGCAAAAACTGCATGCGGTTGCCTTGAACTAGTTGATATAGTAAAAGTAACAAACCTCAAAAATACCATAGACAAATTAAAGGATCTTGGATTTTGGATCGCTGGACTTGATGCATCAGGTGATGCAAACACCAGCACCTTAAAGGACTTAGATAAAATTGCATTTATAATTGGCTCTGAAGGCAAAGGGATGCGCAGATTAACGACTAAATCCTGTGACTTTTTAGTTAAGATACCTATATCTAAAGACGTAGAAAGCTTAAACGCTTCAAATGCGGCAAGCATCATTTTCTATTTAATAAAATGATAAAAAACTACAAAAGCAGTGTACTACTAAAATTAAGCTTTAAACATAAATCACTTTAAAAATAGAATCTAAAAGCAACTGCAAATAAAAAAAATATTCACAATTGCGCTCAACTGGATGTTTTTGTTTATTTAATCTTAATAGCTGCTACATAATAAAGGCTGTGTAATTAAATTTAAGTATACGTAAATATTTTTAAGTAGTAACTATGCTCAAAATTAACGAATTAATAAATAAGTTCAAAAATCCGGGTGGCAAAGATAAGCCCGCTGAAGCTACAGAAAATGATCAAGCACAATCTGTAAAAGAAATAAGGAATTGGTACGAAGAAAGATTTGATAATATTACTGTACAGAGAAACTTACTATTTATACTACTCCTTGTACTATTATGCCTTTCTATTGTGTCAATTGGAGTTGTTGCATACGTTATTAATACAAAGCGTTTTGATCCATTCGTTATCCAGATTGACGATACAACTGGCATGGCAAAAATTGTTAATCCTATTAACTCAAAAATTCTAAACGGCAACGAAGCTCTAGCGCAATATTTTATCAAAAAATATGTTGTAGCTCGTGAGACATATAATCCAGTTGATTTCACAACATTAGCTAAAAAAACTGTAAGACTTCTTTCAGCAAACTCAATATATTGGGAATATAGAGGTTTTTTAAGAAATGAAGAAGTAAACCCCGCTATTAAATACGGACAAAAAAATACAACATTCTTAATTGTAAAATCTTGGTCAAAATTAAATGACAATAAATACATACTAAGATTTTCAATTAACGAAACTGCTCAAGCACGCAAAGTATATAACAAAATTGCTGTGGTTGAGTTTAAATATATCCCGATGGAGTTAACAGAAAAAGACAAAGATATTAATCCATTAGGTTTTCAAGTAACAGGATACAGGGTAGACGATGATAGTAGTTAGAATCTTTTTAGCATTATTACTAATATGTTCTTCAACGGTAGGTAATGCCTATTCTGGCGAAGAGCCATTAACAACAGATAGTAGAATTAAGACTTATGTATATAGTCCAAATGAAGTTTTTCTTTTGGTTCTCCATTATGGATTTCAATCACATATTGAGTTCGGGAAAAATGAGTCAATAGAAACTATTACTCTTGGAGATTCATTTGCGTGGAAAATTACTCCACTGGATAATAGGCTATTTATTAAGCCAATGGAGCGTAATATCCGTACTAATATGACTATAATAACTAATAAAAAGACATATCAGTTTGATCTCGTTTCCAAAGAACTTGAAAGCGGTGATGAAAAAGACTTAGTATATGTAGTTAGATTCCAATATCCAAAAAAATCTAGGTAGCACTAATTATGGCACAGGACGAAAATCCAGAACAAGGAGAATTACCTGAAGTTGAACAGGAACTTTCTCAAGTTGCAACTAACCCTAAACAAAGCATGATGATACTTGTTGGTATCGTCTGTGTATTTATTTATATATTTTATAATTTTTTTATTAGTTCGGGTGATTCAGATACTCCTAAGGATAACACACCAGTTCCAACAGAAGTTGCAAAGCCGGTTCAAGTATCTGTTGACAGTGATATACCTACTATTCCAACACTTCCATCACCGCCAAAGCTAGAGGATCCAACGCCTCCACCCCCACCTCCAACAGATACAGAAGCTCTGCCAACAGCAGACTCTTCACTTCCGACTCTTCCAACTGATTCTGAGATTTTGCCTACTCCAGACCCAAGAACTGCTGCTAGCGCAGAGCCAAGCTTACCTTTTGGAAAAATTCAAACTGAAGATGACGACAAAAAGCTTGAGAAAAAAAGAAAATCCGCAATATTTCTAGTAGCTGGTACTCTGCCAGAAAAAACTCCTGAACAAATTCAGCAAGAGGCTGATTTTTCATATAGAGGAGATATGAATCGTATACTTGGCCGCGGTAAAATGCTTGATGCTATAATAGAGACAGCGATTAACACAGATTTTGGCGGTGAAATTCGTGCAATAATTAAAAGAGATGTCTATTCTGAATGGGGTAGAAATATTTTAATTCCAAAAGGATCTAGAGTATTTGGAAATTATGCAACAGGTATTGATGGTGCATATGGTCGTATTGCAATTGAATGGACAAGAGTTGATCTTGCAAATGGTTACACTTTAAATCTAAGTGGTACAGGTTCTGATTCTTTGGGTAGAAAAGGCAATCAAGGCCGCGTTGATAATAAATTTAGAGAACGTTTGTCAAATTCAATTCTTAGATCAATGATGAATATAGCACTTGCAAATGCTCTTGATACTATTGTTAAGCCACAGGCAAGCACTCAAGCTGTTGCAAATCAAAATGTTCAGGCTACAAACATTCAAAATACAGCCAATGCAACATTTACTCAAGCCGGTCTAACTGATCAGCAAAAAAGAGCCCAGATTTGTGCAAATGTTCTTGCCGGCATAACTGATAAAACTTCAACTGCATTTACACAAATTAATACAGCTTGTGCAACTCCAACTGGTACAACTGATACCGATAAATTAACATCCCTTATGGCTGCTATAACAACAGCATCGAATTCTTTGCTTTCAAACTCTACTTCAAACGTTCAAGAAACTCAGGCACAAGGAGCATCAAAGGAAGCTTTCACTGATATCTCTGATACTGTTAAAACATTGGTTGAGGAACAAGAATTCAAACCAACAATTACAATTGATCAAGGAACTCCTGTTAAAATTTATGTAAATAAAGATTACAAGTTCCCAAAAGCAGCAATAAGTAAGTCAAGGAGACTAAGATGAGCTATGCGGCATTAGAAACTTATCTCTTACCCTTTAAAGAGATTTTTGCAGAAGATGGCGTTAACGAACTAATGATTAACAAACCAGGCGAAGTCTGGGTTGAGAAAAAAGGTGATTTAAGAGTTGAGGAAGTTCCAGAGATTGATATTGATCATCTTCTTGGACTTGGTAGACTTGTTGCACAATCAACTGATCAAAGAATTTCAGAAGAGTTTCCACTTCTTTCCGCCACTCTTCCTAATGGATATCGTATCCAAATCGTATTCCCTCCAGCTGTAGAGCCAAATATGGCCGCTTTTGCAATCAGAAAGGGCTCAACGATGCATCTGTCTCTGGATAAATATGCCGAAATGGGCGCTTTCGACGATACTTCAACCGAAGAAATTGTAGATGAAAATAATGCAATTCTTGCTAATTACCTTAACAAAGGAAATATTAAAGAGTTTATTCGCCACGCCGTACTTTGCAAAAAGAATATTATAATTAGCGGTGGTACATCAACTGGTAAAACAACTTTTACCAATGCAGCACTTGGAGAGATACCTCAAGATGAGCGTTTAATAACAGTAGAAGATGCAAGAGAAGTGCAATTGCCACAACATCCCAATAGAGTGCATTTACTTGCATCAAAAGGTGGTCAAGGTAGGGCAAAAGTTACTACACAAGATTTGATCGAAGCCTGTCTACGTCTTAGACCAGATAGAATTATTGTAGGTGAGCTTCGTGGTGCTGAAGCATTTAGTTTTTTAAGGGCAATTAATACTGGTCATCCAGGCTCCATTTCGACGTTGCACGCTGATGCTCCATCAATGGCTCTTGAACAGCTAAAACTAATGGTAATGCAAGCGGGACTTGGCATGCCGCCAGACGAAATCAAAAAATATATTTTAAATGTAGTTGATATCGTAGTTCAGCTTAAGAGAGGCGGAGGCGGTAGGAGATATGTATCCGAGATCTATTTCAAAGGAGTAAGGGACGAAGAAGATGGGATTTAGTAGCATTCTTAAAACAGCAAGAACAATATTTGGCCATATGGTAGTGCATCCTTTTGTACTACTTTGTACATTATGGGTAAGCGGACTTTTTGTTGCATTTGTCACGAATGAATATAACTCTCTTGGTCTTGACTTAACTGCAATCACTATAGCCTATAAATGGGCTGTATGGCTTTTATCATCATGGTCGCAATTAAGTTTTAAAGCGTACGATTATTTAAAAGTAAAACTTATAATCGCTCTAATTTTACCTCTAACTATTGTTACAATCTATTATGTTCGTAATTTTAATAGAATTAAAACATTAGAATTCTTCAAACCTAAGGAAGATGTATATGGCTCAGCATCTTGGGCGAACCAATCAGAAATTGAACGAGCAAATTTACGTTCAAAACACGGAATACTTCTTGGCAAAGATTCCGTTGGTTATTTTGTAGCTGATGGCTTTCAACACTCACTCCTTTTTGCACCGACTGGTTCTGGTAAGGGTGTAGGATTTGTAATACCCAACTTACTCTTTTGGGACCATTCGGTTGTTGTACACGATATTAAGCTTGAAAACCATCAACTTACTAGCGGATGGCGCTCTAAAAAAGGGCAAGAAATTTATGTTTGGGAACCTTCTAACCCTGATGGTGTAACACATTGCTATAATCCTATTGACTGGGTGAGTGCTAAGCCTGGTCAAATGGTTGATGATGTACAAAAAATATCAAATCTAATCATGCCTGAAAAAGATTTTTGGAATAATGAAGCAAGAAGTTTATTTCTTGGTGTCGTATTGTACTTGATTGCTGATGATACTAAAACGAAATCATTTGGTGAAGTTGTTCGTACAATGAGAAGTGATGATGTTGTATATAATCTTGCTGTTGTTCTTGATACTCTTGGGGACGCAATACATCCAGTTTCATATATGAATATAGCAGCATTCCTGCAAAAAGCTGACAAAGAGCGTTCTGGTGTAGTTTCAACGATGAACTCATCACTTGAATTATGGGCAAATCCGCTAATTGATGCTGCAACAGCATCTTCGGATTTTAACGTTATGGAATTTAAAAAGAAAAGAACTACAGTATTTGTGGGATTAACTCCTGATAACATTCAGCGTCTACAAAAATTAATGCAGGTTTTCTATCAACAAGCTTCGGAATTCTTAAGTAGAAAAATGCCTGATGAAAAAGAAGAGCCTTATGGTGTGATGTTCTTGCTCGATGAGTTTCCAACTCTTGGTAAAATGGAAGCTTTTAAAGCTGGTATTGCATATTTCAGGGGATATAGAGTGAGATTATTCTTAATTATTCAGGATACACAGCAGCTAAAAGGTACTTATGAAGAAGCTGGTATGAACTCATTCTTATCTAACTCTACATTCAGAATCACTTTTGCTGCGAATAACTATGAAACAGCCAATCTAATTTCACAGCTTTGTGGTAATAAAACAGTGGAACAAACATCCTATAACAAGCCTCTTTTCTTTGATTTGAATGTTTCTACAAGGACACAAAATGTTTCAAAAGTACAAAGAGCTTTGCTTCTTCCACAAGAAGTTATTACTCTTCCAAGAGATGATCAGATTGTTCTAATCGAATCATTCCCACCTATTCGTTCAAAGAAAATTAAGTATTACGAAGATAAATTCTTTACAAGCAGGCTGTTACCGCCTACATTTGTACCAACCCAAACGCCATTTGATCCTGATGCGCAGGATAGTAATAATGATGAAGAACAGGCGTAAGGTATAGGCAGTTAGAGGCATTAAGCGCTGCTGGCAAAGATAAAAAAGAAACAATTTTAAGTGGTTTTTGCCTGCGGTGACTAGTTAAGTCACACTTCAACTGTTTGATGTTTTAAAAAAAACTAATAATAATCTAAATATAGATTACTAATAAAAAAAACATCAAATATAAAAATAGACTTTAGATCTCATACTGCAAAGTAATTAAAAAAAAAGAAAAATGCGCTCTGCAATAATGGATATTGGCTATAATGCCATTAGGGCTGTAATCTATGAAAATGATAATATAGGTGCACCTGAAATTTTTAATAGTAAATTTAAAAATGATATTTTAAGCCTTCTAGCTCAAGAAGATTTTGATATTAAACATCAAACATATTTATCAATTCAATATTTACTACATATTTATAAACAGCTTGACGTTACGAGTATTAAGTGCGTGGCTACCGCTGTTTTAAGAGAACATCCAAAAGCTAATGATTTTATCGAATTCATAAAAAATAAATATAATTTTGATATTGAAATTATCTCTGGTGCAGAAGAAGCGCGTCTTACAGCTCTAGGTTTGGTTGCAGGTATTAGACATAGTAATGGAGTCGCTGCTGATCTTGGTGGTGGAAGCTTGGAATTAGTTGAAGTTTCAAATACTCAAATTGGTAAACTTCAATCGCTTGAACTTGGTACAAAGGTAATTTCTAGTAAAAATCTTGGAAACCAACAAACTATTACAGAAATCATAAAAAGTGAATACGGCGAATATAATTATGATAATCTATATCTAATTGGAGGTGCACTAAGGTTCATTGGCAGACTCTATATTGATTTTATGAATTACCCAATGAAGAACTTGCATAACCTAGAAATATCAACTGAAAACTTTCTATATTATTTAGATAAGATTAAATCATCTTCTGAAAGTGCCAAAAATAAAATAGTAAAGCGTAAAATTAACAACAACGCTATACTAGTTGCTAAATCTATGATTTCAGTATTTAAACCTAAAAATATTATTGTTTCAACATATGGTCTAAAGGAAGGAGTTCGACTTGAATCTATCAGTAACTATCCGAAAGATCAGGATATAGTAATTGAAAAAGTAAAATATACGTGTAATTACCATAATGAAAAAACAGATTTTGATAGTTATGTTTCGATAGTATCCACTCTCATTTCAAATGAAGAAGAAATCTCTGAAATTATGCAACTGTCAATTATGCTACTCAAACTAAAGCATAAATTTGATAAAACTTTGCATCCAACAGCAATATCTGAATTTATTTTAGGATCAGAAATACCATTTACTCATAGAAATAGAGTAAAGTTGGCGTTAATTCTTGCATATAGCTCAAACTTTAAACCTAGCCAAGAACTAATTAAAATCTCTAAGAAAATTATAAGTAAGCAAGAGCATAATAATTGTCAAATTATCGGAAACTTTTTATGTATAGCCGAAGAAGTAGATGGACCAACATTTAGCAAGCCGTCTTTTTCTATAAAGATCCAAAATCATTTCTTGGAAATAGTAAGTAAGGAAATTTTACCACGTCCCATTTTTGAAAAAATTTGTAATCGCCTTAAATCTATTGCTTACTCAAGAAAAATGAATTCTAATTAACTTTTAGAAACGCAAGTAAAAGCATTTTTATGTTCTATGGTAATTTTTCGGGAGAAAATAAAAATAATTTCAACAATTCGCTAGCTGCATTTAAGCATTGTTTTAGAAAAGTATATGCGGCAGATAATTTGATAACCTTCAATAGGAATTTAACCTTCACGCAAGATACAGATTTTAGTAACTCTTTTCAGCGGAATGTTACAACAAAACAAGAAGATTCTCTAAAATGGAGGGTTCATACTTTATGCTGGGCGGCATCTCACTGCTTGAATACACCAGGAGATTTTGTTGAGTGTGGAGTATATCTAGGATTCTCTATGTCGGTTGTTGCAGAATATCTAGATTTTTCTAAGATACGAAAAAAAATGTATTTATATGATACATATGAAGGAATACCTGATGAATATAACTCAGAACAACGCTCCAACAGAGTATATAAAGATAACCCTAAGATATATGAACAAGTAATACAAAAATTTGAAAAATATAATAATGTAATACCAATTAAAGGAATAGTACCAGAAAGTTTTAAAAATAAATGCCCTAAAAAGATATCATTTCTACACATTGATATGAATTCTTCTAAATCAGAAATTGCTGCACTAGAACATCTTTTTGATAAGGTTTCAAAAGGAGGCATTATTGTTTTTGACGATTTTGGCTGGATGGGCTACGATAGACAAACAATTGCTGAAATTGAATGGCTAAAAAATCGTGATCATAAAGTCCTAGAATTACCCACAGGGCAAGGGATGGTTATAAAAAAATAATTAAAATAGGAAGAAAAATGCTAAAAAACACTGAAAATTCATATGGTTCAATTACCAAAATATTACATTGGATTATTGGTCTTTTTATAATTTGTTTGATTGCTGTCGGGTTTACAATGTCTTCCATGGATCCTTCGCCTGAAAAATTTGAATTATATGGAATGCATAAGGCTTTTGGTGTGATAGTCCTCTGCCTTGTTGCTATTCGTATTCTCTGGCGCATTACTAATGCTACAGTACAAGCGGCTGATGGAATTCCGCCAATATTACAACTAGCAGCAAAAGCTGGGCATCTGTTTCTCTATATATTCATGTTAGTGATGCCAATAAGTGGCGTCTTAATGTCACGTTTCGGCGGCTACCCTATTTCTGTATTTGAAATATTCACAATACCAGCAGCAAGTGAAAAAAGCCCAGAACTAGCAAAACTCTTCCATGCAACTCATGGATATGCAGCTTGGGGATTTGTAATTCTAATCTCAGCACATATTCTTGCTGCTCTATATCATCACTTCATCCGTAAGGATAATACTTTAGTTAGAATGATTAAATAGCGAAACGATAGATTGCATTATTAATTTTAGATAAGACCTAATGCAATTAAAACCGGGTTAGAGGTAATCCGTTTAGGCTGGTTACAATTATTGACTTATTCTTACAATTTATGTATAAGTGCTCTAATTTCTTGTTTTTTATTAATGTATTAATAACATAAACGTACTTATGTCGGAGAAACTACAGTTGCTTCTTACAGCTTTTGAACAAAGCCCTGAAAATGAAACGCTATTACGTCTCATACTTGAGGAATATCAAGATATTGAAGAATATTCAAAAGCATCTAGTTTGATTAAAAAGCATATGGAAATAATTTCTGAATCAACTACAAAGCAACTAGCAGCAAATATCCTACTTGCTGATAATAAGATAGTTGATCTCCTAAACTTACTAGATGGCGATGAGCCTTTTGAACTTATATTAAAAGCTAAGGGTTATGCAAAGCAGGAAAAATATAGTAAAGCGTATAAACTTTACCAAGAAGCAATTGTATTAAACCCTGTCCTTGAGGATAAAGTCCTTGAGCTTGAACTTAAAACACATGCTATACTTGATAAAAACACACAAAGCGATGATGATGAAGAAAGCTATAGTGAAGATGAACAAGATAAGAAAGAATTCGCTTTTAATAGTTATGAACCAGTTCAACATAGTGAACGGAGTATAGCCAATCAAGTCTGGGATGTTGATAATAGAACAATTACTTTTTCTGATATTGGTGGTCTTGATGAAGTAAAGAACCAAATAAAAAGAAGGATAATCTTACCTTTCAAAAAACCCTCTTTATTCCAAAAATTTCGTAAAAAAGCAGGTGGAGGAATGCTACTATATGGTCCTCCAGGTTGTGGAAAAACCATGCTTGCGAAGGCAACTGCCGGTGAGTGTGATGCCACTTTTTTTCCTATTGCTATCTCCGATGTTCTGGATATGTACATTGGCGAGTCTGAAAAAAGATTAAGAGCTATATTTGAAACTGCCCGACAAAACTCTCCTTCTGTTATCTTTTTTGATGAATTAGAAGCAATTGCAGCAACGAGAAAACACGATAATCATGCCTCTGCTGCTAATTTAGTTAGTCAGTTTTTATCTGAAATGGACGGGTTTTCAAATAACAATGAAGCAGTATTAATCATTGGTGCAACCAACGTACCGTGGTCAATTGATCCTGCTTTTAGAAGACCTGGTAGATTTGATCGTGTGCAGTTTATACCACCTCCAGATCAAATAGCACGAATTAAAATACTAAATATGCTTATAAGCGAAAGACCTTGTACAGATGATATTAATGTTGAAATAATTGCCAAGAAAACTCAAGGCTTCTCAGGAGCCGATCTTGCAAATCTGATGGAAATAGCATGTGATTTAGCTATTGATGAATCTTTGGATAAAGGAGTAGAAGTTGATATTGATGAAGAAATAATTATGAATGCTTTATATGAATTACAGCCAACAACTGCTGAATGGTTATCTACGGCAAGTAACTACGCAAGATATGCTAATGATTCTGGTCAATATAATGATATATTAAAATTTATCGACAAATATGGAAGAAGGTAATTATACTAAACAAATCCTGCATGCAAGCAGGTTATTCAATGCAGGAGATTACTTAGAGGCTGCAAACATATATAATAAACTAATTTCCATTTACCCAGAATATTGTAATATTCATTGTGATGTAGCATCGTGCTATATCAATGCTTGTAGCCAACATGATAATATGACTTATCTTGATATGGCAGAAGAGCATTTAAATATAGCTATTACGCTCAATCCGAATTATGGTGATTCGTATCATTTTCATGCAATAATTGGCTACTATCGTTATAATAACGCCTTGAGATATGACAACAATATAGTACGTAGTACAACAATAGAATATATTGAAAAGGCATTAGAGATAAACCCTAAAAATCCAGAATATCACCACACTTATTCCTTAATACTTGATACAAATGGTCAAAAGAAACAGGCAAAGAAAGAGCTCTATCATGCACTTGAACTTGATCCAAAATACCTAGAAAGTCTCATGACTTTAGCGTGTAATCATTTCAATAATAACAAGTATAAGTTAGCTCAAACATTTGTTGATAGAATTTTTAAAATCGACCCAGTTAATTTAAAAAATCATTACCTTGCAGCTCGTATAAGTTTAATAAACAGAGATATAAAAAAGGCAAACTGGCATGCCGACGCCATGACCAATATCGATCCAAATAGCGAGATGACTAATGAAATTCTAGCTACTATTGATGTTTGCAAGAATCCATTTATTGGTTTTTGCTACTTTATCCGCGTTAAACTAGATTACTTATATTTCCCTATACGACTATTACTAATCTTGATATCATTTTCATTTACAACACAATATATTAATTTATCTATCAGTTATGTAGATAATTTTTTCTACAATACAGGAGAAGAATATTACTTTCCTGGTATCCTTATGATGATGTTTCCATTCTATTTTATACTATCTATTCACAATATAATTGAAAAAAGAGTGGAAAAAAGAAAGCAAAAAAATGAGTTCAGGTTTTCTAAAAATTTCTAAATTATCTCTATAATTAACTGTAAAAAATAATTTTTTTCTTACAACAGAAGTAAAATATAATTAGATTTGTTACTCATACATGGCTAATTTATTAAAGAAACATCTTGAAATATAAGAATAATAAGCTAGATCAAATTGTATATACAATAATTACTAAGCTATTATTGGCTACATACTCATATTCATGACTTTATCAAACGCTTCAAGAAATTTATCACGTACTTTAACAGTTGCTTCCATAGTGTTTTTGGCTTCAGTAGTAGCTGTCAGTAATTCGATAAGGGAAGCTTCACCAATAAGAGCTTTTCTTGCAGTTTGTTCATGATTTGATACAGAGCCTCTGATAGCTTTTACTGTATTACCTACAATTCCACTAGATAACCCGTTACTTGCGGCAGCTGCTGAAGCTACTCCGGCAAATCCCGCAGCACCTGCTTGTTTTGCTCCTTGAATACGGCTCAGAATCTGGTCAGGAGACATATTTGCAAAACTATTAAATTGTCTCTCAACAGTATCTTGAAACGATACAGCTCTTGTCATTGGAGTTTCCGCAATATCTAGTTTCGGTCTATCCTGAATCTGTGTGTAGCTCTGCTGAGCTAATAATCCAACACTATCTACTGACATAATTACCTACCTATTGCTTCGATTGTCTTCTGCGTTAGAGAACCCGTGACTTCCATAATACTTAAATTCGCTTCATAACCACGCTGAGCTTCAGCAGCATCAGCACGCTCAATTTCCCTAATAATATTTGGATATTTAACATATCCTTCTGCATTAGCTGCAGGATGATGTGGATCAAATTTCATGATAAAATCAGAATTATCTACATCAACTTTTTTTGTCTTAATTACATTCGTACCAAGCTTTTTATTGTACCTATTCTCTGCAAAAATCACTTTTCTACGATATGCATCGGCACCCGGTGCTGCTCCAGTTGAATCTTCATTAGCAATGTTCTCAGCGGCAATTTTTAATCTTTCCGACTGGAAACGAACTCCATGTCTTGCAATAGCAGATGCTTTCTTGAGATCATCAGCCAAAACAGAGAGCGGAACTGTTCCTCCTATAAAAACTGCAACTATAATACAAAAAAATCTTGTCATTTTATTTACCAACCACCGTTCCATACAACGAGTTTAATGTAGCATAACCTTTAACTGCTACTTCATAGTCTTTTTTATTTGATGAAACTTTAGACATTTGCTGCGCCATCGAAACATTATTACCGTTCTTTTTCACCTCGTACGGATCTTTTAGTTTATGACTAGCAAACTTTCCGTTAGAACCCTTACTTCCACCGATGTGTCCTGATGATGTTCTTGCCATGGCAATTTTTCTTGAAGAAGCCCCTCTTCCTACTAAACCATCAAAATCATCTGGCATTTCTACTTCATTTGCTTTGTAGCCAGGTGTATTCACATTTGCAACATTTTGTGCCAAAGTTTTATGACGAAAAGAACTGAGCTCTAAGTAAGATTTAAACAAATCATTAGTTCGATGTTTTTTTGCTTCTCTTACATCTGTCTTGTAAAGTACCATATGCTTATCTGACTGTTTTGCAAATGCAGAAACAGTCAAAAATGCAACCAAAAATATTAAAACTACTCTCACAACGATACCGCAAATTTCATAAGGTCAATATATGTAGAATATTGTACCTCAAGATGAAATATTTAACAATATTTTTTAATCAAAGTTTCGGTTGTTTTTAGAAGAATTTTTGTCAAAAAGTTACTAATTTTTATGGAATAGTAGGACTTTATTATTTTCGCGTTGATAAATTCAGGGTTTTGGTGTAGCTAATTAAAGTATAAACGCTAAAAATAATAAAAAATGAATATGCCGCAAAATACTGCAATACTTGCTGAATACTTACCAATCGCTATTTTTTTTGGAATTGCGACATTAGTATCAGTAATTGTTATGGTTTTGCCTAAAATCTTAGCAAAAGAAACACCTCAGAAAGATAAATTATCTGGATATGAATGTGGATTTGAACCTTTTGATGATGCAAGAGGTCAGTTTGATATTCGTTTTTATTTAGTAGCTATTCTATTTATCATTTTTGATTTGGAAGTAGCTTTTTTAATTCCTTGGGCAATAAATTTAAAAGCAATTGGTCAATTTGGCTTCTGGTCAATGATGGTGTTTTTACTTGTATTGACTGTTGGTTTTGTTTATGAATGGCAAAAAGGGGCTCTTGATTGGGAATAATTAGGTAAAAATTTATGAAAGATATATTACAAAATCAGGATGACCTCTTCAACAAAGAAATGTCCAATAGAGGGTTTGTTATAGCCAAAATTGATGATTTGACTGGTTGGGCAAGAGCTAACTCTTTGTGGCCTATGACGTTTGGTCTTGCTTGTTGTGCTGTAGAAATGATGCAAGCAGCAGCTAGCAGATATGATATGGATAGATTTGGTTTTCTTTTTCGCCCTAGTCCAAGACAAGCTGACCTTATGATTGTTGCGGGAACACTTACCAATAAAATGGCTCCAGCAATGCGAAAAGTTTATGATCAAATGGCTGATCCAAAGTATGTTATCTCGATGGGAAGCTGCGCTAATGGTGGTGGGTATTATCATTACTCATATTCTGTTGTTAGAGGATGCGATCGTGTTGTACCTGTAGATGTTTACGTCCCAGGATGTCCTCCAACTGCAGAAGCATTAATATACGGCCTCATGCAACTACAACGCAAGATTAAAAGAACAAGCAAATTCAAAGGTTAATGCATGGAATTTTCACATATTATTGACGAATTCGCTAAAGATAATAATTTGAATATTGTTCCACTTCAAATTGAAGGTTTTGTTGCATATAAAACATCAAGTGATAGCCTAATTTCACTATTAAAATTTGCAAAAGAAAGTAAAGATTTACGCTTCACAATTTTAACAGATTTATTTGCTGCTGATTTCCCAACACGTTCGCATAGATTTGAAGTTGTTTATAGTTTCTTAAGTTTAAAACTAAATAAAAGGTTATTATTTAAAATTGAGCTAGATGAAGAACATTTAGCACCATCAATTGTACATTTATTCAGTGCTGCTTGTTGGTATGAAAGAGAAGCCTTTGACATGTTTGGTATCAGTTTTGATGGTTGTCCTGACTTGCGTAGAATTTTAACAGATTACGGTTTTGTTGGTCATCCACTGCGTAAGGATTTTCCAGTAACTGGACACTTACAGGTAAAATACGATGAAAAACTAGAAAAAGTTGTATATGAACCTGTGCTACTTGAACAAGAATTTAGAAATTTTGATTTTTCTTCACCATGGCAAGGTCCAGGTGAATATAAGCTTCCTGGTGATGAGAAAGCAACAAAATAGAGCTAAAAAGAAATTATGGAAGAAGCAACAAAAAACGATTCTAAAATAAAAACGACGACTATTAATTTTGGTCCTCAGCACCCTGCTGCTCATGGTGTATTACGCCTTATTTTAGAAATGGATGGTGAGGTAATCAATAAATCTGACCCTCATATTGGCTTGCTACATAGAGGAACCGAAAAATTAATTGAACATAAAACCTACGCACAAGCTGTTCCATATTTTGATCGCTTAGACTATGTTGCACCAATGTGTCAGGAACATGCATATGCACTTTCTGTTGAAAAATTATTAAATTGCAAAATACCAAAGCGTGCGCAGTATATCCGAGTTTTATTCTCTGAACTAACTCGAATACTTAATCACACAATGAATATCGGCACTCAAGCTGTTGATCTAGGTGCAACAACTCCACTATTATGGCTTTTTGAAGAGCGTGAAAAAATAATGGAATTTTATGAACGTGTTTCTGGCTCACGTATGCATTCAAATTATTTTAGACCAGGTGGTGTAGCTCAAGATTTACCTGATGGTTTACTTGAAGATATAGCAGTTTTTAATAATAGTTTTTTAGGTTATCTGGCAGATGTTGAAACTCTTTTAAATAATAATAGAATTTGGAAACAACGTCTAGTTGGTGTTGGTGTTGTCAGCCAGAAACAAGCAATGGACTGGGGTTTTTCTGGACCAATGCTTAGAGGGTCAGGAATTGAATGGGATCTTCGCAAGAGTAACCCTTATGAAGTATATGATGAACTTGATTTTGATGTTCCAATTGGCACACAAGGAGATTGCTATGATCGATATCTAGTTCGAATTGAAGAAATGTACCAATCTGTCAAAATTATTGACCAATGTCTGAAAAAAATTCCGAAAGGTCCAGTTCAGTCAATAGACTCCAAAATAACTCCTCCGAAAAGATCCGAGATGAAAGAATCAATGGAAGCTATGATTCATCACTTTAAATTATATACTGAAGGTTATGATGTACCTGCTGGAGAAGCCTACGGAGTAGTAGAAGCTCCAAAAGGCGAATTTGGCGTATATTTATATTCAGATGGCTCAAATAAACCCTATAGATGTCGGATAAAAGCCCCGGGCTTTGCTCATCTGCAAGGACTTGATTTTATGGCAAGGGGTCATTTAATGGCAGATGTAGTTTCAATTATTTCTAGTTTAGATATTGTATTTGGGGAGATTGATAGATGAGTATAAATAAAGAACAATTTGCCTTTAATAAAGACAATCTAAAAAAAGCACAAGAGATAGTTGCAAAATACCCGGATGGCCGTCAAAAAAGCGCAATGCTTCCATTGTTAGATATCGCTCAAAGACAAAATGGGGGTTGGCTTTCCGTTCCTGCAATAGAATACGTAGCAAATTATATTTCAGAACCTTATATGCGTGCTTACGAGGTTGCATCATTTTATACGATGTATAATCTCAAACCTGTTGGAAAATATCATATTCAGGTTTGTGGAACTACTCCTTGTTGGCTCAGAGGAGCTGGAGAAATAATGGAAACATGCGAAAAACTAACAAAAGCAAAGTGCGGCGAAACATCAAAAGATGGAATGTTTACGATCTCTGAAGTTGAATGTCTTGGAGCTTGCGTAAATGCACCAATTGTCCAAATCAACGATGATTATTATGAAGATTTGGATTCCAAAAAGATGGGTGATTTAATTAAAGAGTTTAAGACCAAAAAAGCATAATATAATTAAAGGAATAAGCGTGAAAAAAATAATATATACAATATTAATTTCGATCCTATTGACTGCAAATGCCTTTGCTAAATATACAAGTAATGGCTTTCTGGTTGAAGAGAAAACCTTGGATTTTTCTCATACAATTCGCTCAGGTGCATGTGAAGGAGCTGTTCCATACCCAGTATTATCTAATGGCGATGAAGAATTAATCATCCAAATTAATGATGAAATTCGCGATTTTGTTGAACTATATGCTGTTTGCAATCAGGGTAGAAGAACTCACTTTTCTGTAGAATTTGATGTTCCAGAATCTGGAACTAAGGAATATTTCAGCATTAGATGGACAACAAAAAGAAATGACAAGCCCTGGCGCATTGATGTTTTAACTTTTAATAGAGATACTGGAGCTATCCTTGAAGTAAAAGATGTCTTTAATATGCTGAGCAATAATATGATGGGCGAAATAATTAAACTTTCAGATATGCATCTTTCAAAATTTTGCAAATGGGAACATTTTCTCGATAAAGTTGAGAAAAGAGAAGTACAATTCTATATTGAAAAAGGACAATGGTTCATTATATTTAATGCAACTCCTCATCGACAAAATGTAGTAGATGTAAAAATCCCAGAATACTTCTTAAAAGGAGGAGATCATGATCGCGGATAAGGACAAAATTTTTACTAACCTACATGGCGCAGAGTCTCCAGCTTTAAAAGCTGCGCAAAAGAGAGGTGATTGGGATGCTACTAAAAACCTTATCAAAAAAGGACGCGATTGGATAGTCGAACAGGTAAAAAACTCTGGCCTAAGAGGACGAGGTGGAGCTGGATTTTCAACTGGAATGAAGTGGTCATTCATGCCAAAAGATCACCCAAACCCCTCATATTTGGTAGTTAACGCTGATGAATCAGAACCAGGCACTTGCAAAGATAGAGACATAATTAGGTATGATCCACACAAACTAGTTGAAGGTTGTGTTTTAGCAAGCGTTGGAATTGGAGCACATACGTGCTACATATATATTCGTGGTGAATTTTATAATGAGGCGGTAGCATTGCAAAACGCGATTGACGAAGCTTATGCTGCAAAATTGATTGGAAAAAATGCATGCGGCGCGGGCTACGATATTGATGTATATTTACATAGAGGGGCTGGTGCATATATTTGCGGTGAAGAAACCGCTTTACTTGAAAGCTTAGAAGGTAAAAAAGGTCAGCCTCGCTTAAAACCACCGTTCCCAGCTGGAGCTGGCTTATATGGTTGCCCAACTACTATTAACAATGTCGAATCAATAGCAGTTGTTCCAACTATTTTAAGGCGTGGGGCCGAGTGGTTTGCATCACTTGGAAAAGAAAATAATACAGGAAGTAAATTATTCTGCATTTCAGGACATGTAAACAAACCTTGTAATGTCGAAGAAGAAATGGGAATTCCACTAAAAGAGCTAATCGAAAAACATGCAGGAGGAATACGTGGGGGTTGGGATAATTTAAAAGCCATTATTCCTGGTGGTTCATCAGTTCCTATGATTCCAAAAGACGTATGCGAAACTGTCACTATGGATTTTGACTCATTGAGAGCTGCTGGATCTGGTCTTGGCACAGGTGGATTAATTGTCATGGATCAGTCAACTGATATTATTTTTGCCATTGCTCGTCTGAGTAAATTCTACATGCATGAATCTTGTGGTCAATGCACACCTTGCAGAGAAGGAACAGGATGGATGTGGCGAGTAATGATGCGACTAGTTCAAGGAGAGGCTAAAGTTGAAGAAATTGATGAACTATTAGACGTTACCAAACAAGTTGAAGGGCATACTATCTGCGCGCTAGGCGATGCTGCAGCATGGCCTATTCAAGGATTAATTAGGCATTTTCGAGATGAAATTGTTGATAGAATTCATACAAAAAAGGCATAAAGATTTCTTATGAGAACAAACTTTTTCATTGCCGCAGTAATAGCCACAATATTAGGATTATCAGCCATTTATTGGCAAAGCGGCAGTCCAGAAATTTCTTATCATACAGAGAATGAATACGGACCAATTTGGGTGTATGATTCAAAAGGCCTAAGGTGCATGTCATTCCTTGAACCTCCTGCAAACATAATTCAGAGTTGCATGTCCTTATCAAACAAGAAAGCCGTATTATTTGATTATGCTCAGATGTTTTTAAGCACATTATTTATCAACGAAGATCCTAGAAAAATTCTAGTTATAGGACTTGGAGGTGCAACTGTTCAGAAGGCTTTAAACATTTTGACTCCTAATGCAAAAATTCATTCTGTTGAAATTAATCCGGCCATACCTCCAGTTGTTGAAAAATATTTTGGATACGAGTTTAATTATACTAATAAACTCTTTGTTGAAGATGGTGTACAATATGTTAAGGATTCGCCACCTCACAGATATGATTTAGTTTTAATTGATGCATTTAGTATAGACTATATCCCCGATGGATTCTTAACTCATGAGTTCATGAGTAATGTCAAAGAAATTCTTACTGAAAATGGCGTAGTGGCTATGAACACTTTTGTTTCTAGTAAAAAATCGGATCTTGAATCTCAACTATTTCAAGATACATTTGGCAAATATTATAATCTTAAAAAAGCAAACTCAAGAGTTATGGTAGCCCAAGCAAATGGTAAACTACCAGAATATCAACAAATAGCTGTAGATTCTAATTTATGGCTATACAGAATGGCAGAGGTGGGTATCAGTCAAACAGCCTTGCTATCACTTTATAAAAGCAGTTTAAAGAAATAAAACAAACTATAGAGTTACAAACTGTTTTCTGCTATAATCCACACCTATTTAGAATTATACTATTTAAAATATGGAAGTTATTGTAACAATAAATCAATATCTTTGGGATTATGTATTGCTTACTCTGCTGCTGGGTACTGGGCTTTTTTATACAGTAAAATTAAAAGCTATTCAGCTTAGGCTGTTTCCACAAATTGTTAGCAATGTTATTAATAGTGCAATGCATAAGGATAAATCTGATTCTGATGGTATTAGCTCATTCCAAGCATTAACAACTGCAATTGCCGCCCAAGTAGGAACTGGAAATTTAGCTGGAACAGCGACAGCAATTGTAGCTGGTGGCCCTGGAGCAATATTCTGGATGTGGTTAAGCGCATTTTTCGGTATGAGCACTATTTTTGCTGAAAGTATTCTCGCGCAAAAATATAGAACTAAGATTGGTAATGAAACGGTTGGTGGGCCGGCATATTATATTGACAAAGGACTTGGAAATAAAAAGTTAGCAATATTTTTTGCAATCTGCATCATTATGGCGCTCGGATTCATTGGAAATATGGTCCAAGCAAACTCTATTGGTTTTGCATTTAGTGTGGCTTTTGATTCTACTCCATGGGTTATAGGAATTATTGTTGCTATTCTAGTTGGATTAGTTATCCAAGGTGGTATTACTAGAATCGCATCATTTACTGAAAAAGTAGTTCCTATTATGGCTGTAATATACATTTTTGGCTGTATATATATAATCATAATCAGGTTTGAATATATTTTACCAGCATTTAAATCAATATTTGAATCAGCTTTTAGATTGGAATCTGCTGCCGGTGGAGTTGCTGGTATTACAATCCGTGAGGCGATGCGCTATGGAGTAGCCCGAGGTTTATTTTCTAATGAAGCTGGTATGGGATCAACACCACATGCTCATGCTGCAGCTAAAGTAAGCAATCCATGCAAGCAAGGAGAAGTAGCTATTTTTAGTGTATTTTTTGATACATTTGTAATTCTGACATTAACTGCTTTAGTCATTTTAACATCAAACTTCTACATTGAAATGATTCAGTTGCCACAGCAAGAATGGACCAATTCTATAGCTTTAACTCAATTAGCATTTATGAGCAATTTTGGTCATAACGGTAAATACTTCATTGCCATAATATTATTTTTCTTCGCCCTTTCAACAATTATTAGCTGGTATTATTTTGCTGCAATAAATGTAAAATATTTATTTGGCTACAGAGCAATAAAACCATTTAGAGCTCTGGTGGTGCTATGCGTATTTTTTGGAACTCTTGTAAAAGTAAATCTAATATGGGAACTGGCTGATACATTTAATGGATTAATGTGTATCCCAAACCTAATTGCCCTTCTAGCTCTTAGTGGTATAGTTGTAAAAGCTATGAATAATAGGGATAAGTAAAGCTAAATTATTTCTTGAAAAGCATAGATATTGCATTTTATTTTTTGATTTAGCAAATATCATTCACTCATAATACTGGATCGCCGCGCATTCGCTCGCGATGACGAGACATAAATCTTATGTCATATACGGAAAAAGAACTACACAAAAATTATTGACCTAACATTCTTGTAGATATATAACATATTAAAATAAGGAGTCCTTATACATTCGTTTGCAAATAAAGGCGTAATTTTGTCATTGCGAAGAGTAAAGCAGCGCGGCAATCTCTTATACAATATTTCTAGCTCGTTCAAACAAATAGATCGTCACACTTCTTCTCGCGATAAAGTGTTCTATGTTACTTCTTAGAAGTTTTGTAGTAATACAAAAAATCTGTCACATGTCAGATATGATCGGCAACACAGATTTCGAATTTATACAAGAATGCGTAACATAGTTTATAGATACATTAAAATCACTTTCTGAAAAGATTATTACATTAAAAAAACAAATAAAAAAGGAGGTCATAAAGACCTCCTTTAAACTTATCTTTTATTGTAAAGACTAATGATTAGATATCAAATCTTACACCAGCTGTCACGTGGTGACCCCTGATTTCAAATGGATTATCATCTTTATTTTTACCATCTTTACCTAGTTTACCAAGATTTCTATAACTATATGCCAACTCTCCAGTTACACCTTCTGTGAATTCGTATCCAGCACCTACATAACCTGCAAATGCAAATTTATATTCTTGCTTTATCTTAAATGATTGAGATTGAGCTACACCACCTACTGTCCCGCTTCCAGTAATTTTTCCTTTAAGCTGACTAGCACCAATACCAGCACCAACAAAGATCTTCATAGCATCAACTTCAAAAATATCAAAAAAGCCGTTTAATAATAACGTATTAATATCTGACTTCAATTTTATGCTTGCTGTTGCACCATTTGCATTTTTTGACCATTTGTGAGTGGGGTTTACATAGTGATCAAGTGTTAAATCAACTCTGAAGTTATCCATAACATTATAACCAGCACCTATTCCAACGTGAACATCATTATTTGACTTCGCTTTAATACTACCAAACACAGTATCAGCTTTAATCTGATTAAACTTAGACCAACCTACATTTGCTTTTACATAGAACTTATTTCCCATTGCGTATGCAGAAGAAGTTGCTAAAACGGATACAGCTGCTGCTGTTAATAGTATTTTTTTCATTTTTTATTCCTTAATTTTGTTTTAATTTAAAAGTTAAGAAAAGGAGACCAATACATGGTCTCCTTTTCCGAATCTTACTGTATAAAATATCTATAATTAGATATCAAATCTTACGCCAGCTGTTACGTGGTGACCTCTGAAATGAACTGCTTTAGCACCATTTCCGAATTTTTTAGTTTTACCCATATCTCTATAACTGTATGAAAGCTCACCAGTTACACCTTGAGTAAACTCATAACCAGCACCTACATAACCAGCAAATGCAAATGTATTCTTTTGCTTAGCTGTAGTGGAAGGCGTATTACCAGTAAATGTAGCTTTTCCTTTAACTTGACCAAGACCAACACCAGCACCAACAAATACTTTCATTGCATCAACGTTGAAAACATCAAAGTAACCATTTAGTAGTAATGTATTGATATCACCTTTGAGCTTTCCTCCTGTTGCTTTGAACGTAGGATTAACAAAATGATCAAAAGTTAAATCAACCCTTGCATTATCCATTACATGGTAACCAGCGCCCACACCAAAGTGAACATCATTCTTTGACTTTGCTCCTTCAACTTTATTAAGTTTTGACCAACCTACATTTGCTTTTACGTAGAACATATCTTCCATTGCATAAGCAGAAGAAGTTGCTAGAACTGATACAGCTGCTGCTGTTAATAATACTTTTTTCATAATTTCCTCTAAAAATTTGTATAAATAAATTTAAAAAACTACAGATGCTTTAAAAAAACCTAAAGCCAACTGCGGCTAACATTTCGGATGTTAGCATACTAACTTGAGTAACATCAAGCATAACCCGTATAACAATATATCAGAAAAAGTCAACTATAGTAAAAATATCACAATTAAAATCGCAAGAAAAAGCCGGCTTTAAGATACGCAATACTTCAATGTTACTTAAAATTAATATCTATAGGTCGAATCTAAGACCTGCACTTAAATGCTGCCCTTGGAACTTAATGTCAGAACCATTTAGTTTCTTAGTTTCACCAAGAGATCTATAACTATAGGCTACTTCAGCAGTAATCCCCGGCGCAAACTCTACACCCGTTCCAAGATATAATGCATAAGCCAGACTATATCTTTGCTTTGCTTTGCCGTTATTTGCTAGATTCTGATCTCCAGATATTTTTGCTTGCGCCTGCCCGACTCCAACACCAACACCTGCAAATATTTTTGCAACACTAATATCAACTAGATCTACAAAACCATTTAAAAGCAACGTATTAATATTACCAGAAATAGTTTTATCTTTACTTTTAAATTTTGGATTCACGAAGTGATCAAATGTTAAATCTAGCCTTACGTTATCTAAATAATTGTAACCAGCGCCAATTCCAAATGCAATATCGTTCTTAGATTTGATACTTTTAACTTTATTCAATTTCGAATATGCGATATTTGCTTTTACGAAGAAATCACTTTCAATAGCATTTGCTGAAGAAGTTAAAAAGCACGTGCTTGCAATTGCAGACAATATAATTTTTTTCATAGTCACTACTAAAATTAATTTTGCATAACTTATATAGTTATAAATTTTTTTTGTATAGCCCTTTTTAAAAAATGATTAATAATAGTATATTAACCCAAAGACATATTATTGTAAAATTGTAACATCTTACACCCTTTGCCTTTGACACTTAAAATTATAAATCCTCGAAAGAAGGCTTTCCAGGTAGTTTTGAGTTTATGTATGAAATCAAAGCACTCGGCAGCAAGCTAAATAGCTTAAGAGAAAAGAACATTATTAAAGGAAAAGCAATTATATTCTTATTTTTAGCTACTCCTCGAACAATTTTTCTTGCTGCCTTGTCCGCTGAAGTCATAAAAGGCATTGGAAAACTATTTACTTCAGTCATTGGCGTTTTTATATATCCAGGAATTACGGTTGATACATGAACATTGTAGTTTTTAAGATAGCCTTGCAGAGCTTGACCGAGTATCCTTGCTGCTCCTTTACTTGCTGAGTAAGATGGAGCGCTTGATAAGCCTAAGAACCCTGCCATAGAACTTACGATAACAATATTACCACTTCGCATCTGAATCATATGTGGCATTGCAGGAAGAATAGTATTCAATACACCATTTATATTTGTTGCAAATATTTTATTTGTTTGCTTAGCAGTCTCAGGACCATCAAGTGTCCCTGCTGAAACACCGGCACAGGCAATGACTATATCAATCTTATGTTTATCAGCAACTTCCTTAATATGACTACTCATTGCATCGGCATCAGTTACATCGACAATTATATTTATGACATTTGCACCATTACTGCGACATTTTTCAGCAATTTTATTCAGTCTTTCTTCTGATCTTGCAATCAAGAAAAGATTATTGCCACTTGCTGAATATTTTAGTGCAAGCTCCGCTCCAAGCCCGCTTGAAGCCCCGGTAATAATTATTGTCTTTTTTACATTTGTCATTATACTAATCCGAAATCATTCATATTAAAGATATGGTAAAGGGCGTGCAAAGTAAAGCTATGATAGTTATTCTCTCAGCACCATCGGGGGGAGGAAAAACATCAATCTCTAAAAGGATACTAGATGATAATGAAAATATTATGCTCTCAATCTCTGTTACGACCAGAAACCCAAGGCCTGACGAAAAAGAAGCAATCGATTATTTCTTTAAGACAACTGAAGAATTCCAAAAATTAAAAAATGCCGACGAATTTCTTGAATATGCAGAAGTTTACGGAAATCTCTATGGAACACCAAAAAAATATGTAAATGAAGTGCTAGCAAATGGGAATGATGTCTTATTTGATATTGATCATCAAGGTGCTCAACAAATTAAGCAAAAATTATCAGATCAAGTAGTTAGTATTTTTATTGTACCACCGTCAATTGAAGAGTTAAGAGTAAGACTAGAATCCAGAGGACAAGATAGTGATGATGATATTGAAAAAAGACTAAAACTAGCAGCCGAAGTAATATCTCATTCAAATAATTACGACTACGTAGTAGTAAATGATGATTTTGAGCAAGCAGTAAAAGAGATACAAAAGATAATAAAAAAAGAGCATATGGAAAGGTCACCTAATGAAGAAAAATAGAAAAAAAGTTACTGGCGCATTTTTAGGTACCATTGTTGAATATTACGACTATAGCTTATACGCATTTTCGGCAGGAATCCTTGCATCAAAATTCTTTCCTGGAGTTGATAAAATTGAAAGCTTAATGTATGTTTTTGCAATTTATGCATTCTCATATTTGGCAAAACCATTAGGTTCAATCTTTTTTAGCAGAATTGGAGACCTATATGGAAGAAGAATATCATTGAGAATTACAATGATTGGAATTGCTGTTCCAACACTTACAATCGGACTCTTACCTGACTATAACTCAATCGGCTTTGTCAGCACTCAAATCCTGATTTTATGTCGTTTTTTCCAAGGGTTTTTTGTTGCCGGTGAATATGATGGTGCAGCTATATACGTCATAGAGCATTTGGGAAATAAATATCATTATACGGCCTCAGCCGTTGCAAGAGCGACGGGAGTCTGTGGCCTCATACTTGGAATTGCATCGACAAACTTTTTTAATTCTTCAATCTTCCCAGAATGGGGGTGGCGTATTCCGTTCTTACTATCAATGCCACTTGCATTGCTCACCATATATTACAGACGATATCTAGAAGAAACACCAGATTTCATAAAAGCAAAAGAAGATGGGTTTAAATTTAATGGCTTTTTTGATTTTGTAAAAGAAAAATGGAAAACCCTAGTGTTAGTGATATTACTTGCCGGAGGATTTGGTGTTACCTATCAAATTTCTATAGTATTTATGAGGCAATATCTACCAATAGTTGTGCCAAACACAAGTACAATTATTACAACATTTTCTATACTGATTGTTTTAGTATTTGGTGCCACAATGCCACTTGCTGGATTCTTGGCTGATAGATTCTCGCTAAAAGCAGTTGTCAAATCAAGTGTTTTAATGACCCTGCTTTCTTGCGCTTTACTTATAATTTCTATATATTATGAACTATTTAATTTGACTTTAGTATCTTGCATTCTGCTTGCAGCATCAGTTGCTCCGTTTAATGCTCTTGCACATGGGGTAATTGTAAAAGCCTTTAATGTAAATGAAAGATACAGAGGAGTTAGCCTTGGTCACACCTCTGGTTCAATGCTTATGTCTGGAACAGCCAATTTTATATGCCTGTTTTGCATGAAAAATTTTGATCTCACAATGTTCCCAATATTTTATGTCTCATTCTTCGCAATCCTCACATTTATAATATTGAGCATTTTTGATAAAAAACATAAATAAAACAGCTTGAATTAATAATAATAAATAATTTATTTTTTGGTTAAAAATCAGAGCTTCTTATGTTCTAATATAAACTCCCATAAGAAAATAAATTAGCTAAAATGATTATAAAAAAAATATTATCACTCTCTATAATCTCCACTATACTAATCTCTCCAGCGCTTGCGGATAACGCAAGTCACAGTTATGTAGAAATGGATTCTGTATATAGTTATAAAATGATGGATCCAACAACTGACATCTCTAAAAAACAACAATTCTTATTTAGAAATAAAGAAGAACATTTAAATGAAGGAACGTTATATATTGGAGCTTCAATTATTGCTATTGCGGATTACCAAACTAGCAATAGAGAATCTAAATTTGGATATCTAATGAGACACCCAACTTCTACAAATCAGATTGGTAAAGAAGTATCTGAAATAGCATTACATAGCGTGCAAGTTCAAGCCTCTGGATCAATAACTCCATGGATGGCCCTATATAGCGAACTCCTCTATAATCCACAACAAAGCTTTGGAAGTGGAAATAATACTTCTCTTGGCAGAAATCAGGTGCAAGTTAGAAAAGCTTACATTTTACTTGGTGATAAAAATGAATATCCAATCTATGCTTCATTTGGTAAACAGGATGTACCTTTTGGGTTGATGGATACTGTTAGCCCTTTTACAGCTTCTACAGTATGGCATGCATTTGGACCACTTGCATATAGCGGTATCATTGGTATTGATATAAACGGATTTAACGCATCGGTTACTGCAATTCAAGGTGGTGCACAATTTAGATCAGCAAATGTGCCCGTAAAAGGGACAAATGTTCCAAGTAGAATCAATAATTTTGCTGCTGATATAAATTATAGTCATGAAATAATGGATAACTCAAATATAACAGTTGGAGCATCATATATAAAAGGCAGCGCATATAATCAAGAATTCCCAGTAACACACTTTAATCCTGGAAAGAAACATAATCCAGCTTGGGATGCTTATGCAAGACTAAAATTAAGTAACCTTACCCTACAAGGTGAGTTTGCTCAAACAGTTAAAAAATGGCCAGGCACACATAATCCGTCACCTCCACTCAATGTATTTGCTGCAAGCAAAGTAAGTTCATTTTCTATAGGAGGAAAATATAATTTCCAAAATGTTGTTTGTAAAAAAGATATTGATTTATCACTTGAATATAGCGAATTTAAAGCAGGTCCTAAAGGATCTCCTTGGAGACTGCAATCGCAATTAGTAGCTGGCATATCATCCATGGTAAGACCTAATGTTAAAATATTTGGTGAAGCAATCAGAGTTCAAGGCTACGCTCCTTTAAACAATATCAGTGGAGATTTGAATGGCGTTCCAGGTACTACTCATAGTCATAAAGGCGCAAGAACCCATGCATTCATAGTCGGTCTACAAGCCTCATTGTAACTTAGAATATAACTCTAAAGCACGATTTCTAGCATATAAGTGATCTATAATAGGCTTAGGATAAGTTGTCCCAAGCTCTATACCGCTGGAGTTTAATTCTTCTTCACAGACCTCCCAAGGCTGATGAATATATTTATTTGACAAAGCCGCTAACTCAGGAATCCATTTTCTTATATATTCCCCAGCAGCATCAAACTTCATACCTTGCGTTATTGGATTAAAAATTCTGAAATACGGCGAAGCATCAGCCCCGCATCCTGCAACCCACTGCCAGCCTGCCGAATTGTTTGCTAAATCAGCATCAAGAAGTGTATCCAAGAACCATTTAGCACCTTCTTGCCACGGAATCAACAAGTGTTTTGTTAAAAAAGATGCTACAATCATCCTGACTCTATTATGCATCCAACCAGTACTCCATAATTCTCGCATCCCAGCATCAACAATAGGGTATCCTGTCAAACCTTTTTGCCACCTATTTAAATTATCAACATCAAACTTCCAAGGGAAATTTTGAAATTTTAGATTAAACTCTTTTGATGGAAGGTCGTGATAGTGGTAGAGCAGATGATAAGAAAATTCACGCCATCCAATTTCTGATAAGTATTTATCCACACTACTACCAAATACATTCATATTATGATAATCTTCTATCTTATACCATATTTGATGCGGACTAATTTCTCCAAAATGGAGATAAGGTGATAATCTGGAAGTACCATTCACACTAGGAATATCACGATTAGTCGTATATTTCTCAATATTATACTCCATAAATTCTGATAATAGATTCTGAGCTCTATTTTCCCCCGGAACCCAATATTCATTAAATTTCTCTGTCCGGCCTGGATTAGTTGGTATTAATTCCCAAGACTCTATATCATCAGTTTCAAACCCACTATCGATAGGCTTAATAACAGGCGAATTATATAAAGATCTTGGACTATAATTTAAATTACAACTCTTCCAAAAAGGGGTAAAAACCTTAAAATAATTGCCAGACTTGCTCTTCACTTCCCAAGGTTCAAACAGCAAATTAGCTCCAAAACTCTTTACTTCAATTTCGCTATCCTTTAAATACTTTTTTATTCTGGCGTCTCTTTGAATAGAACTTGGTTCATAGCATCTGTTCCAAAATATAGCATCAGATTTTGTATCTTTGACTAGCTGAGAAATTATTGATAGAGCATTGCCTTTTCTTAAAATAAGCTTAGATTTGTACTTATATAAATCAGAACCTAGCTTTTTAAGACTATTATATAACCACCATTTTTGTGCTTCACCGAGAGACCAGTTACTATCATCATCTTCCAATATATAGATTGGCAAAATCTCTCCTTGCTGACATGCTTCAAAAAGAGCTGGATTATCTGAAAGTCTTAAATCTTTTCTAAACCAGACAATGGTTCTTTTATTCTTCACAATTTTACAGATATTATAAATAATAGAATATTAAGCTAATAAATTATCTTATTACATTGTTTTGTAGTAGATAGTGAAATCATACAACATCTCAAATGCATGATTTTCATACATATACTTTCAATACAGCGCTATCTAGAACGCCCTTTATCTTTCTTCTGCTTTTTAGTTCTAGATTTGACAACGTCTATTGTAACTTTTGCTTCTTGCTTAACATCATGCTGATAAGACATGCCGTGTCTATTCATTTTCTCTCCAGCATCATGCACAACATTTCTATCTTCCTTAGAAAATTTATTCAAAATCTGTTCTGTTACATTTGTAAGAAATTGCCAAGAAAGTTCGATTCTCTCCTCTAATGTTAGAGACACTTCCTCATCTTTAGGATATTTCTTCGCTTGATAGTCTTCCTGCGACATAGTATTTTCAGCACCAGAGCTAACATCGTTTTTGCTAGCTCCACCTTTCACACGCTTATACAGAAAAAACGCAACAGCTGGAAGAGTAACTAAAAGAATAAGGCTTAATAGATTAGACATAATTTAATGTAAATAAAATTAATCATCGCCCTTCAGTTTACTACTTGAAAATAATATAGGCTATATAAATAGTCAGATATAATTCAATTGTTAAAAATATAGTGTGATTTATAGGCACTCCTTACAAAATAATACTATTATATTGTGTATTGCAATATTCTTTTCAAACCATACTGCTTATCAGAGGCATTACCAAATATTTTGGCGTATGTTTTTGTATCTACCTGACTTGATAGACCTGTTGCAATTGATACTAAAATGGCGTAAACAACAGCCGCTGGATCTGCGCTTGCTGCTGGGACTCTGTGTTCTAACCTTCTTGGCATAGAGTCAGGTATTCTAATGGCTACTGTTCTGTTATTACCTCCATAACAGATATGGGTTGGAGCCATAAATTTCTCATCAAGACGATTCCAATCCTCTTCAAGTGGTAAAAATACCGATATATCATCTGATAAATAATAGCATAAAATTCGGGCAAACTTTTCAATATCATTATCTTCCAAGAAATTCAGATGTATGTGCATACTATTACCATAATCATTAATATATGGCTTAGAGCTAAAATCCGCCTTTCCACCAAGTTCTTCTGCACCTTGCTCTACTTTATCTCTAACTAGTTCAATATATTTTGTATATTCCACAAGATCATTCGATGGTCTTAAATCAATCTCATACTGATTCTTACCTTTTTCAACTTTTATTGCATGTCCAATTATCTTCTCCAACGCTGGAATACTCACCTCATCGCCTAGATAAAACTCAATTTCAGCTCCAATACAAGGAGTAAGACCAAAATTATTTTTAAGTACATTCCGGGTTTCTTCTAATAGATTGTATTTTTGTTGATTATCTGGTAGCTTATTCATGGTAAAACTCACATATAGAACTTCAAATGCAATTATGGAAATTGAATTCATAAAAGACAAAGTTTATTATAAAATCTTTGACCGAACTTATACAGCATCAAGTGGGAAATATGGAAAACATAGAGCTGAAAATGCTGCAATTTTAGCAGAGACCCAAAAAAATATTGATGTAATACAGAATGAATATAATGCTCATGGGCTAGTTATCTTAAAACAAGTTCATGGAACTGAAATTCTAGATGCCGATAATACTAACTACCAATCTCAAGAAGAAGCAGATGGATCGATAACAACGAAGAAAAATGTTGCTCTGGGTATTTTAACAGCTGATTGCGTCCCAGTATTGCTTGCAAGCGCTGATGGGTCTGTTATAGGAGCTGCTCACTGCGGATGGAAGGGTGCTAAAAATAACATAATCACTCACCTATACAATAAAATGAAGCAACATGGAGCAAAACAAATAAAAGCTCTTATAGGTCCTTCTATTCAGCAAAAATCATATGAGGTTGATGCAAAATACTACCAGGATTTTATTCACGATGATAGATCCTATAAAAAATTCTTTATTGGATCAAAAAATAAAAATCACTATATGTTTGACCTTCCTGGATATGTAAGGTTAAAGCTTGAGCAGGAAAACATAGAAATTGCTGTTACTATAGATGATGACACCTATGAGCTTGAAGATAAATATCCGAGTTTTCGTAGATGTACACACAGAAACGAAAAATATAGTCAAAATATCTTATCAACTATTATAATTAGATAATGTTAAAACTTCTTACACCACAGTTTTTTGCAAAAATAGAAAAACCACTTCTTCCGATTTTAGCAATATTATTTCCATCTACTTTATGCATTGGATTATATTTTGCATTATTTTCATCTCCTGCAGATTATCAGCAAGGAGAGATGGTTAGGGTTATGTATGTTCACGTTCCATCTGCCTGGATGAGCCTTGGAATATACAGTTTTATGGCAGTTTGTAGTTTCTCTAGCCTAGTATGGAAAACCAGGATATCATACTTACTTTCAATAGCAGCAGCGCCGATAGGAGCAACTTTTGCATTAATTACTCTTGTTACTGGTTCACTATGGGGTAAACCAATCTGGGGAGCCTGGTGGGTATGGGATGCTCGGCTTACATCTATGCTAATACTATTCTTACTATATTTAAGCTACATATCTGTGACAAACAGTGGAACTAACATACTAAGAGCAGAGAAACCTGCTTCGGTCATAGCTATAATTGGTTTTATCAATATACCAATTGTAAAATTCTCTGTAGACATATGGTATAGCCTACATCAACCAGCCAGCGTTTTTAAAATGTCTGGACCTTCAATTCATAGCTCGATGTTAATCCCATTGATGATAATGTTTACTAGCTTTATTTGTTTTTTCTTACTATTAATATTAATGCGTACTAGAATCTTACTCAATAACATAAAATATAATAGCGGGAGGATCAATTGACTTACGTTGTTACTGATGAGTGCATAAAATGTAAATATACTGACTGTGTGGAAGTATGCCCTGTTGACTGCTTCTATGAACATGAATTAATGCTAATAATCAACCCAGATGAATGCATTGATTGCGGAGTGTGTGTACCTGAATGCCCAATAGATGCCATTAGCGAAGAATCTCCAGATCTGATCAAATGGATTGAGATTAATAAAGAATTATCTGAAACAGGACCCAATATAACAAAAATAAAAGATCCATTACCCGACGCTGATAAATATAAAGACGAAAAAAATAAGTACGAAAAATATATTCTGCCATTGCAAGAAACGAAATGACGCGACAATCTATTTCGCCATACTTATTTCGTCACCAACCAACATATCGTTCAAACACTCAATATATATCTCGTCATTGCGAGGAGCTGCTAGGCGACGCGGCAATCTATTATATTAACACTCACTATTACACTGGATAGCCGCGATGCGCTCTCTATGACGGTTCGTTCTAAACACTCAATATATATCTAGTCATTGCGAGGAGCTGCTAGGCGACGTGGCAATCTATTATATTAACACTCACACTATTACA
>JALZUG010000039.1 GCA_023301685.1 Rickettsiaceae bacterium | reverse complement strand
CGTTTACTTGAAGGCATTTTTTAAAACCTTTATTATCGGTTTCATTTCCTAATAAAGTTTGGATTTTATAACAATCTGATGATTTCCAGAAATGAGATTCTAGACAACAATTTCCTTTATGTACGTATTTATCTGAATTACATTGTTGACATTCTCCATTCTCTGTTACATAATCACAACTTTGTAAACCTATATGTGAAAAATATAAACACTCTTTTTTTGTTGGAGTTGCAGGTTTACTTCCCCAATATTGATTATGTCTACAACAATGATTTTTATTGAAATAAGAATTTGATATACATTCTAAACAATTCAAAGAATTCAGTTGAAATTTCGAACACCTAGGTTGATCAACAATCGTGCATTCCATTGTATTCTTATTCAAAAATGTTCCAATCGGACAACATCTTCCTCCACTTAAATGATAATTGACCTTACACTTCAAACATTTTCTATTGACCGAATCAAAATTAAAACAATTATGCAACAACAAATTAATAGAAATACACTGATAAGATTCTCCAATCAAAATCCCAGTCTCATTTTCAATACAACAATTCGGATACAAATCAGTCTTATAACTCCCTTGAGAACACTCATTACAAATTTTTTGATCAAAATTAAATTCCAAACAATTATTAGTAGTATAAGCAACTTCATCATAAGAAACAATTTGATTACTGGAATTAACAATTAAAGCAGATAAAACACAAAAATTGATCTCGATTCGCAAAGAAGGATTAATACAATTTTTATTATTCATTTCCAACTCAATAATACTCTTATATTTTTGATCATATGTATAACCAGTCACACATTCTGTACAAGAACCATTACTTTCTGATTTTTTACAATTCTGGTCAAATAAAGGTATGCATTTTTCTAGATTAATATCCCAATATGTTTTTTCTTTGCAACAATGAGAGTTTGATAAATGGTAATCTTTTGGACAGTTTATTATTGAGGTGTCCGTTGTGCAAGTTTGGGAGAAATGATCGTATATTTGGTTATATTTGCAACATTTTCCTTTTGTTAGAATGTATTCGGATTTGCAGACATTGCATGATGAATTTTCGATATTGTATTTTAAACAGTTTTCTTTTAAAGGAATTTTTTCGCAGCTTTTTAATGTGGAATTCCAATATTTTGATACTGGGCAACATTTTTTTTCTTCGTTGTTGTTATAATATTCTTCATAATAAGAGCCATCTATTATTAAACGAGAGTAGGTAAAAGTTCCACTATTGTTTAAACCGAAAAACCCATTTTTTATTTTATAAATTTGTTGTTCATTTATAGAACAATAATTTTTATTTAAATAACATTGAGAACAAGTATCATTATCAATAATAGCACAATACTCATCATCAAACTTCAAACAACCTCCATCTTCTTTAAAATAATACCCAAAAGGACAACAAGCAGATTTACCACTAACATAATCTTTTGAAAGATAATAAAAATCCCTACAAACCTCACACTCATCACTACTCGCACTTTCCTTCCGACAATTAAAAAACCCATTACCATCCTGATCCAAATTCGTAAAATCCACAGCATTACACACACTCCCATCATTACTCCCAACAAACCCAACCTCACAAACAAGACAAGTCCCAACAGTGTCCCCTTTAACCCTACAATCATCAATCATAGCAGTACAACTCGAAGTCCCAAAAAACTCTTCAAAACATTCAACACAATTCGTCGCATTTTTATCATCTACTTTAGAGCATCCTAATTTATTCAAAATCGGCGTGCAATTTCCGGAGCTATTTTCGAATTGGCCGAATTCGCAGCAACGAGTGCCTTGGGTTACCATGTAGTAATTTGTTTGGGAAGAGCCTACGCATGTTAGACACTTTTTTTGGGTGAAGTCGAAATAAGAGCAGTTTGTTATTAGGTTTGAAATTGAGACGCAGGAGGTTGTGTTCCAGAAGTTTCCTTTTAGGCAACAGTTTTGGTTGTTGTTTGTTAGGTAGTAGTTTGGATCGCAGGTTGTGCAGATTGTGTTGTTTTGGTGTTGGGTGCAGTTTTGGATTATTGGGGAGGCGGTTTTGCAGGCGCCTGTTATTAGGTCGTAGTATTCGGAGTTTTTTTGGCAGCAAATGTTGTTTATTAAAAAGTAATTTGTGTTGCATTTTGAACATCTTTTTGCTTCGTTTATTTGTAAGCAATTTTTAAAAATTGAATCGATTTTTATGCAATTTTGTAATGTTGAATCCCAGGTTAATAAATCTTCGCATTTTATACAAGTTGATGTTGAATTATCATATTTCACACATTTATTTTTATTTCCATTTCCAACCATTGTTACACAAGTATTAACACCCGTTGACTCTTCTGTTTCAAGACAACAATTATTAAATTCGGAAGTTTTATAAGCTCCCGGATTGCATTCTGTACATAATTGTGTATTTTTATCATAAGTCTTACAATTCGTAGGATTATTAACACAATCATTATTAAAATACTGAGTCGTACTACAACAAGTATTATTAACCAAATATTTCTCCACTAACCCATCATTTTTACACCCAGTACAAATAACCTCATTCAAATTCGAATTATCAACCTTCGTACAAAAAGTCGAAATATGTGAATAAGTACTATAAATACTAACACAAATTCCATTAACATTAACAGTTTCCAAAGCACAACACTTCAAATTACTCAAATAAAACCCAGAATCACAATGAACACACCTAAAAAACTTAAAATCAAAAACATCACAATTAATAACATTATCCTTGAGTTCAATCCTAGTCTTAACACCACTCCCATTCCAATAAGAAGAAGCAGGCACACATTGATAATTATAAACACTATTATCCTGATCAATAACCCTATCACTAGTATAAATAACATCCATATGAAACCCATCAGGACAACTTTTACATTTAAAATCATCCCCAACTTTTTCAATAACAGCACAATTATTCCCCGGAAGAGTTTTCGGATCAGAACAATCATCTCCATAATTCCCATTAACATGACAACAAGTCACCGAGTAAAGGTAGTACCCTTGGTCGCATTTCACACAGTCTGTTTTATTACTATACTCCAAACAACCCGTCACTTTTGTTATTGGATCACAAATCCCGATTGTTAAAAACGGGATTTTATTTTTGTATTGTAAACAATCGCTGTTATTTTGGTCGAAAATCCAGCATTCTGGAAATGGGACTTCTTTTGAGCAGGAATGAGGCGTTGTTGAGGTGTTTACTGAAAATGTTGCGTTGCAAGATGTGCAATTGGAGGAGGCGTCGGAGAGAAGGCAGCTGTCTAGGGAGAGTTTGTAGCCTGTTTTGCAGCTTGTTGGGGTTGTTGAGGTGTTTAGGGTGTATCCGTTTTGGCAGTTTTCGCAGTTTCCTGAGGTTGAGTGGGTTTTGCAGTTTTGTTGGGTAAGGTTGCAGGATGTTTTTGTTGGGTTTAGGTGGTGGGTCGAGATGCATTTTTCGCAGTTTTTGGTGTAGGCGTTTTCGATTTGGCAATTTGGGATTTCGGTTTTTGAAGTGCAGGTTGTGCCTGTGGTGTTTAGATTGTAGTTTGTTTGGCATTTGTAGCATTTGTTGTTTATGAAATGGTTTGGGAGACAGAAGTTTGGTCCTGTTTCGTCTATGCATTTTAAATTGTTGTCTGTTAATTTTTTTCCGGTTATGCATTTTTCGCAATTTTTTTTTTCTTCATTGTATAACATGCAATGGTCAACTTTAAAAGTTTCAGTTTCTCCAGATAAATTATGAGAGCATTTTACACATCCTAATCGACCATCTGGCATTTCTGCGTAATATTGACAATCTGTTGCCAAAGAATTATTCATAAATTTGTCAGTTAAAACTGAAGAGGAAGTACATTTAAAATCAGCAATTGAATAAATTTTATCTTCGGCATTTGTATATAAATGAGTTGGATTTTTAACTAAAGTGGTATTTTCTGAATTTTCTTCGTTAAATACTAATTCTCTAATATAATTATTTTGACATTTTGTACAACCATAACTAATTTCCCCATTTTCTTTTTTTTGAATTAATTGAGGTCCGAAGTTCAAACAATTATCTTCTAAATCTCCGCAAAAATTAACACTAGATATATTAACTTTATCATCTTTCTTTATCAACCTAGCAAAATAAATAGATTTATTAGCACAAGTTAAAGAACAATCAGAATTTTCTACACTAAAATACGAATCAGCACAGGCAGTACACTGATAAGTACCAGTTACCTCATCAAACTTATACCCTTTACAATTAGTATCCAAATCCTGATCCGAAAAATGCGCCAACTTATCTTTCTTCACACAAAGAAAATTCCCTTTATAATTCAAAGGCTCGGAATTCTCCTTACACCTAACACACCTCGCACTTTCCATATCCCCAACCCCATCCACATTATTCTCCTCACAATTCTCAATCAAAAACCCAAACGGGATTTCACAAGCCCCATTTTTCAAAAAATACCCAATTTTACACTCAACACAAAAACCAAACTCCCCCCTCAAACAATTCAACTGTTCATCAATAGCCTCACAATCATAACCATCCCTCAACATAAACCCACTCAAACACCTCAAACACTGACTCTCATTCCTATACAACTCACACCCCTCAAGACTAACCTCCCTACACTCGGTAACCTTCTTAAACAAAACAGAATCACTAGAACAATAATCACATCTATTTTTCTCAAACTTACTATAATTCTCACAAAGATCAATCTCTTCATGTTTCTTACAACCAGTCATATCCAGATAATAACCGTTTAGACAGTTTAAACACACGTTTTCGATTCTGTTGTATTTTGAACAGTGCTCGATTGTGCCTTTTTCACAGGTAGTACCCTTTAGGTAGTAGTTTTCTTTGCATTGCAGGCATTTTATTTCGTCGTTTTTGGCGTCTATTGGGAAGTATTCGGAGCAGTTTTGGATTTTTAAGATGCATTTTGTTTTTTGTTTTATTAGGTGGTGGGTTTGTAAGCATTTTTCGCAGGTGTCTTCGGTTTTTGTGAGGTTTAGGCAGTTTGGGACTTTGTTTGTCCGGTCTATGCAAGTGTTTTTGTCTTTTAGGAAATGGGTTTGTAGGCATTCTAGGCAGATTGAGGTTTTTTCTGTTTGGGAATAGTTTTCGCAGTTTTTTATTGGGGTTATTGGGTGGCAGAGTTTTGGGGATTTTAAGTAGAATTTTTGTTCGCATTCACGGCAGGAATTTTTAGAGTAATAGTTTTCACAATTTTCGATTATGTCGATTGGGTTTAGTACGCATGTGTTATTTTTTAGAAAATATCCTTCTTTGCATAGTTTACACGTTTCGAAATCTTGAAAAACTTTGCAATTACTTATTGAAATTGCTAGGCATTTTTCGTTAAATAAAACATGATTTAATTTTTCTTTTTCCAAAACTTTTAATTTATCCGATTTAAAATAATTCTCATAAAACCTAACTAAATAATTTTCAAATTTAAAACTACTATTCTTACACTCAAAACAATCAATATTACTATAAGCCTGACAATTAGTTTTACTTTCAATTTTCACACATTTTTTTTTTCCAAAATCCAACAAAAACCCATCTTCACAATTCTCACAATAATCACTCCCACCATAAACCTCACAATTACTTATAGAATTTCCAACCCCACTACATTTGTTATCTTTTATATAAAAATTTTTCTCACAAACAGAACAAGTAAAAATATTCATATAAAATCTGCAATTCGCAATTCTATACTCTTCTGCAATTTCGACACATTTTGAAGAATCGAGGTGAAAATTTTGTATACAAGAAATACAATTTGCTTGATTGTTATAAACTAAGCAATTTTCAATGCTTTTGTTTGAACAGGATTTTTCGGAAAGGTAGTACCCTTTGGTTGTATCGCAGAAAAGACACTCGTTTTGGGGACTGCATTGGAGGCATCCTGTTGAACAGATTGATGCTGTTTTTTGGGCGATTAGTAAAATAATTAGAAATTTTAATATCTTTTTTGTTATCATTTATTATTATTATTTTTTATTAGTTTTATTTATTTGAAATTTTTTTTATTGGGATTTTATTAATTTTATTATTTGTAGTTTTTTT
>JALZUG010000038.1 GCA_023301685.1 Rickettsiaceae bacterium | reverse complement strand
TTAGCTAGTGGTATATTTACTAACGAGCGAGTTGAAATTATTCGCTTATTAGCAGCTCAAGCTTTAGTTGCAATAGAAAACTCTCGGTTATATAAGCAAGTACAAGAATACTCTCATACATTGGAGGCTAAAGTAGCTAAACGGACAGCACGTTTAGAAAAATTAAATAAAGAATTGCAAGGCATTGCAGAATTAGATGGTTTAACCGGTGTTGCAAACCGTCGACGTTGTGATAACTACCTGCAAGAAGTTTGGCTTCGATTAAAGCGCGAGAAATTACCAATATCAATCATCATGATAGACGTTGATCACTTTAAAGCATATAACGATAATTATGGTCATCAAGCTGGCGATAACTGTTTAATTCAAGTAGCACAAGCTGTTAAAAGTGAACTGCATAGGGTTGATGACTTAATTGCTCGCTATGGTGGTGAAGAGTTTATTATTATCCTTCCTAATACTGATGATAATGGTGCCGCCTGTATTGGAGAACAAGTGCGGGCAACAATTGAATCTTTAGCAATAGAACACTGCTACTCTCTAAATTCAAAGGTCGTAACTGTAAGTGCAGGTACCGCAACTGTAACACCTACTGAGTACCTCAACGTTAAAGAATTAGTCAACCAAGCAGATAAGGCATTATATAAAGCCAAACAGTTGGGACGTAATCGCATAGAGGTACGAACAAACATATTCAAAAAAGAGAACAAAATTATTTCTATGTAAAAAGACTACTAATTATTGGTTGATTTTTATAAACCATCCTTTTATTTAATTTATTCTTTAACTATATTTTATTAACTATTTTAAAGTTTTAATGAATTTAATGGCTTACTTCCATAGCTCATTTAATATTAACTAAATAAAAAGGTAAATAAAGTTGAACAATATAAACATCAAAAGTGGTTCAAGTATTGATATAAAGTTAGGGTATGAAAGTGAAATATCTGGATTATTTAAATTTGGTGAATATGGGCCAACTTTAACAGAAGCCATTACTTTTATTTTTAGTCAAACTCTACAAAGAGATATGTTTTTTGGAGCTTGGGCTCAAGCTTATATTAATGGTGATGGTGAATATAGACTAAAAATAACAAGCCCTTGTGATGATATATCAACATATAAAGAGCTCATTCCTAAATATATAGAAGCTGGTAAAAAAGCATTAAAAACTTATAATCTCAGCGTATTAGATAGTGCGCCTAAAACATGGGAGTTCTTATTACCGTTCGGTTTAGCAATGGTAAATGTAAAATCGATACAGTTATTACACTTTCCTCCTTTAGAAACCTTTACTTATAAAGACTATTTATATTCACCAACAAACCGTCGTTGGGAGTGTTTATTAAACCAAAATGATTTTAATAGTATAAATAACACATCCGTAGAACGCATTATTGATATCGCTCCTATTGCAGCTCCTGGAGGAGCAGGTAAAGAGTTAACTAATTATAATTCTCTTTTTGTCTCTTACGCAAAATCACAACTCAATAATTTTTTACGCCCTCAAGAAGTAACCAAAAACACATTTACACAACCAGTTATCGCTTATGGCGCACCTGTTCGTTTATGGTTAGAAAATAATTATCAATCTCAATTAAAATCTCTAAAAACTTCTCTCCCTCTTCGTACACTTCAAATTATAAAGTTAAATATGCTAGAAGAAGATCCAACAATAATGACTTGGGTATTATGTGCCAACCACCCGAGTGAATACTTATATGACACAAGTATTTCTTTACAGGATGCGACAAAGAAGAATGGGAAGTACCCTGCTCCTATTGATGTTATATGCCAAGATTTAATTGCAGCGGGTTGGCAAGCTCATATGTCGGAACACCCTGGTGACGATCCATACAAAACACTACACGATATGGAGGAGCGCTGGGGTTGGGATCCACAAAACAATACCGTAAAAAAAGAAAAAGAAAGTATTGATCGTTTGTTAAAGATAATGAAAGAGCAAAATCTAGAATTCTCTCTAGATAACAACAGTTTTAAACCAACTAAAGAGCAAGCTAATGCTAAAACTTTTGCTTTGCAACGTAACTCTAAACAATGTACTACAGACAAATATTCATCTTATGCAATTGATATAAAAGCTAAAAATATATTTTCTCCCATAAAAATGGATAAGCACGCTTGCATTGATAAACATAATGAATTAATTCAAGCCGGTGGATATATTATTGATTGGACACCAGCAAAATCTGATAATGATGTTATAGAGTACCGTGTAATTAAATATAATAGATATAGTAGTAGTCCTTTGGCTGAACAAATAACATCTAGTGGCCAATGGAAAAAAGAGAAATTTTTTAGTAAATATAGACCTATATACGGAGCAGACTTTAATGAAATTAAACTAATTGGCTTTCCTGGTTACGTATTAAGTATTATTGCTTCACCAGGAAGACGCAGTTATCAACTGTGGAATTTCGATCCTCTAGCAGAAGGTGACTGTTTATCTTCAGGATCTTTTAAATCGGGCGGGTTTTCAAATATCAGTGTTGATAGAGAGCTGCTTCCCATTGGTAATTACGTATTAGATCGAAAAGGATCTAACTATCGAGTTTGGAGCTTCGATCCTCAATCAAAACCGCCATTATCATTGCCCACCATACAAGAAGGTCAGTGGGACTCAATTGACGACTCTGATTCAATGATAATATTAGGGGATTATGTATTAACGTGGAAACCTAATGATATTGAAAGTGGTTGCAGAGTTTGGTCATTCGACCCCAAACAAAGCAACCCTTTAGGTACATCTCCTCTGGTTATATCAAAACTTCCTAAAAACTTTCACAAAAGTTCAAACTTATTTAGTGTGATACCGAACATTCCTGTAGAAGAAAGTGAAGAAAAAACACCAGGTACAATGGCATTTATGCGTAAAGAAATAAAACATGTTATCTATTATATGGTTGAGAGCCGTTCTTTTGATAATGTGCTTGGCTGGCTTTATAAAAACGGAAAAAAAGAAGGGATAAACTGGGTTGGAGATAATAAAAATGGTTTTCGTGGTTTAGATTCTTCAATGAGTAATAATATGCCTAATGGCAAAAAAGTATCTGTGACTAAATATCAAAACGGTAACTTGAGTAATGACTTTGTGTTGGGTGGTCCAGCACAAGATCCGTGGCATGATAACAGTGATGTATTAATGCAAATGTTTCATAGTTGTGATGGTTATAAAGAAAAACAAACACCAACCATGAGTGGTTTTGCTTGGAACCAAGCCGATGAAGCTGTGCTGACTTCTTTTACTCCAAACCAATTACCTGTATTGAATGGATTAGCTCAAAATTTTGCAATTAGTGACGATTGGTTTAGTTCAATACCTGGTGGTACTGATGTTAATAGAGGTTTTTCTGTTAGTGGTTCTGCTTATAACCGTTTAGGTACCTGGGAAGGTGGCGACGCTTATCAAAATTGGCCAGATCAAGAGCACAGACAATCAATTTGGAAAGCACTCAGAAATCATGGACATAAAGATTGGAAAATATACTATAACATTCTTTGGATGAATGCTGTTTTTACTCATCAATTATACTTAAAAGGGCAAATACCAGAAGTCGACGCTGATTGGGATAAAGCAGTACTTGAGGTAAAGAACACTGAAGAATTACCCAACTCACAGTGGGTATCACCAATGAAGCAATTTTATGATGATATAGATAACAATAGTCTACCACGTTTTAGTTATATCGAACCTGCTTGGGTAGGCGATAAATGTACCTCATATCATCCTGGTTCTTCAAAAGATGGAATAAATTCACTAGTTCCTGCCGAATCTGCTTTAAATGATATTTATAAAAAGTTAAAAAGTAATCCTGAAATATGGGAAAAAACATTGTTAGTAGTCACTTCAGATAAAAATGGTGGATTATTCGACCATGTACCACCTAAGCAAGCAGAAAAGCCTTGGCCAAATGATGTATCTGATGGCTTTGAATTCGATTTAATGGGGCCTAGAGTACCAGCAATATTTGTTTCTCCTTGGATAAAACCCAATACAATAATTCGTTCAGAAAACAAACAAGGGTTTGATTCAACATCATTTGCTGCCACTTTATTAAGCTGGTACGGAATTGAAAAAAACACTTGGGGTTTAGGAGATCGAATAACTAACGTATCTACAATAGAAAAAGTATTCAATGAAGAAAAAATACGAACGAAAAATGTCCCCCCTTTATTTACCGTGCCTTACGATAAAAAACACCCTAAAAAGTGTTAACGTTAACACGTTAAATACTTTAGTTATAAATTGTTAAATGCGTTATAAAAAGAGCTTACCTTTTGTACTAAAAAAGATAAGCTCTTTATTATTTTTATATTTACCGGTTAACTTTTAATAAGGCAATATATGTTAAGTGCTAAAAGTGATTTAAAAAATGAAGATATTGATTGGTGGTTTACTTATAAACTTCCTAAAGCATGCGGCCCAAAAAATAAACTAACCTCTGGTCAAGAATACTTATATTATCAAGCAAACCAAAAAGTCGCATTAACGCTATCTCCATACAAATTAGGAGAAGATCTTAATGGTGCGTTATACAATACATTAAAACAATTATTTAATAATACAAGCTCAAGCGTTGGCTGGATTCATTATAATGATGAATACCCTACTTCAATTAAAAGTAGTGATTACCCTAAAATAATTGCTGATGATGTATCTAAAAATGATAAAAGTAAACCTGATAATCATGAAAACAATGGTCACTGTAAAGGAACGTTAGCATTTGATTTAAAAACAAATAGTGCTTTTTGGCTTTCTCATTCAACTCCTAG
>JALZUG010000037.1 GCA_023301685.1 Rickettsiaceae bacterium | reverse complement strand
CCCAAACCCCAAACCCCAAACCCCAAACCCCAAACCCCAAACCCCTAAAATATAAAAAAAAATATTTTCATCAATAAAATATTAATTAAAACTAAAATATTAAAACTTCAAAAAAATAATCAATTTAAATCAAAAATTATTTAATTCAAATTCATGGTTTAAATTTTAAAACTCAAAATTCTTCAAATCCTCAAAAATAATAAATGAAAAAAGCAATAATCCTAATAACCTTAATAACCCTCATAAAAACAAACTGCGAAATAGGTTGTCTCCGTTGTTCAAAAACAGGAAAATGCGAAATATGCGACGCAACCCAATTCTACAAAAAAGAAAAATCCTCTTGCCTAAAACAAACAAAAGAAAATTGCGAAATAATGAATTCTTCAGGAGAATGCATTCAATGCAAAACAAACTACATGCCGCAAGATCAAAATTGTACCTCTGTTATAAAAACAATAATAAATTGCGAAATTTATGATAAAGAGTCAAATTGTGTAAAATGTAAAAATGGTTTTTATTTAAAAGATAAGGGATGTGTTCAAGTTGGAAAATTAATTATAAATTGTAAGCAATATTTCAACGCGGATGAATGTTTGAAATGTGAACAAAATTATGTTTTGGATAAAAATAGATCTGTTTGTATTTTAGGGGAGGGAGAACAGTATTGTCAGGTTTATAGTAAGGTGAAGTGTGAGGTATGTGAGAAAGGGTATATTATTAATTATGGGATTGAATCTAATAACTTTTTTAGATTTGGTAATGAATCAAGTTTGAAAAAAGTTGAAGAGTTTTATTTATCTGTTTTTTATGATTTGAAAGATTATAATTTTAGCGAGAGCTGTGAGAAAATTGTTGTGACTAATTGTTTATTTCCTAAAACGGCGAAAACTTGTTTTTTTTGTAAATTAGGCTACTTTTTGAGACCTGATGAAACTTGTGAAAGATTTCCAATTCCTAGAACAGATTTTTGTGTTTCTTATAATCCTATTTATGAATGTGTAGAATGTGAAAATGGATATTTTTTAACCGATAAGAAATGCAAAGCAAATGAACCGATTGAAAATTGTATTTTATATAATGGAAAAGCTTCTATAACTGAATGTCTAGGTTGTAATGGAGAATATTACGTTAATGGAGGTAAATGTGAAAAAAGAGATAAATCTGTGAATATTCAAAATTGTTTGGAAAATAATGTTATTAAAGATAAATGTTCTGAATGTTCTAATTCTTTCGTTTTATCAAGTGATGCTTTAAAATGTTTTAATGAAATTAGTCAATGTGAGAGATATTCTAATAATTCTTCGACTTCTGATGCTATAACTTGTAGCCAGTGTAAACCTCGTTATTTTGTGAAAACCAATAAAACTTGTGAATTAGGTGATATTCCGAATTGCAAAATCTATAATAATGAAAATATTTGTAGTTCTTGTGATGATGGATATTATCTTTTTAATGGAAAATGTGAAAAACATGAAGATATTGTTAATTGTACTAATTATTCCGATAATCAAAAAAATATTTGTAATGAATGTAAAAATAATTATTTTCATTTTAAATTTAGTGCAATTTGTGAAGAGAGTTCAGAAATAGATAAATGTTTTATTTATTCAGGAGAAAAAAAAGAAAAATGCATTCAGTGTATTGATGGTTTTGAATTAAAAAACGAAAAATGTGAATTAATATCAATAGAAAATTGTTTATCAATCCAAAATGGAATTTGCACAAGTTGCACAACGGACCACGCGTTAGATTACCCAAACAATTCTGTACCTCAGTGCTCAAAACTCCCCGAAACAATACTTCAAAACTGCAAAAAAACAAGCCTAAACAACCCAAAAAACACTTCATCAGTCCTCGAATCCTTTTGCATATCCTGCGAGAAAGACTCAATTCCCCTAGACCACCGCGAACAATTCATTTGCATAAAAAACAGCAACCTCTACATATACGGAATAGACGAAGATAACCAAGTTCCAAATTGTCTAAAATACGACATAAACCGCAAATGCATCCAATGCATATCCCCCAAATTCCTAAATTCCGACGGCCTCTGCGTAGATTCCTGCGCAGAAGACTCAGAAGGAACCTTTTACCGGCTCCAAATCGGTTCCTCATCAACAAACAACTTTGTTATAAAAGGATACAACATTTGCGACGAAATTCAAATTGATGTATATTGCAATATAGCAGGACCTACCCCTTCTAATTCTTATACATGTATAAAATGCCTTCCAGAATTTATAGATGTAGTTTTGTTGGATAATGATAATCAATATTCTTTAGTTGAGCCTTTTCAAAATGAACTTCCATTTGTTATATCGCCTTTGGCTAAATTTTCTGAGGTTTCTTGTGTGAAGGGTGATGAGAATAGTTTGAGATCTATTAATGGGGATACTGGGAATTCTTTTGTGAATAATTGTCATTATTATAAATCGATTTCGAAAAGTGGAAGTGGGGATAATGTGAAATATGATTATGGGTGTATTAAGTGTATGTTTGGGTTTAATGGAGGGGTTAATTTGTTGGGATATATTGAAGAGTGTATTGAGATGAGTGATTGTGGGATTGAGAAAAGATATGGGCTGGATTCTATTTGGGAAAAACTTGTTAGTTGCCATAAATGTAATAGTAATGAGGAAATTCCGTTTTTAATGATTAAAACTATAAGTAAAACAAATCCTACTCCTGAAAAATTTGCTCCTTATAATTTTGCGACATTGAATTGGACAAACAATGGTAATCCTGAAAAAAATAATATCCAATGTTTAACAGTTTCTAAAGAAACTTTTGGTTATCCAGCCGAAGATGATAAATTTAAATTACCAGAAAATTGTGGATTCGGAGTTGTAAATTTAAACTACCAAGATGGTGACACAACAAATAATTCAAGCGAGAACCCAAGTTCAACAATAGATAAATTAGCAATATACTGCGGAGCTTGCAAACCAATGTACCGTCCTGATCCTTTATCCTTTGTTTATAATTTTGTAAAAATAAGATGTTCACCAATAGAAAATTGTCTAAAAAGTTCCTGGTTCAACGTTTGCTCTGAATGCCAAACTGGATACGTTTACGAATGGAGAGAAGATTCAATAGACTATGCAAAATGCGTTTTAAATCCAATAGAAGGATGTTTTGCAGCCTTATTTATAAGCAACGAAAACTCAATTTGTAGAGCTTGCAAAAGAGGTTATAATTTAAACCAAGATTTTTTTTGCGAAAAGCTGACTCCTCCAAATTGTGAAAGTTCTGTAAATTTCAATAGCAAAACTAATTATTTTGCTCATCCTTTTTACAGTTATTACCATAACCAAAGAGGTATAGGTTGTGAAAAATGTAAAAATGGTTTTACAGCTGTAGAAGTTGGAGCTTTATCTAAAAATAATTTTGTTTGTACTAAGAGTAATTATTTAGAGACTAAAAGCAGTAATTTACCAGATAATACTAATTTTATACCGAATTGCGAATATTATTCTTTGGAGAATAATTTGTTGCATTGTGAAAATTGTATGATTGGACATTTGTTATTGGAGGAACAAGGGAAGAAAAGTTGTATTTTGGCGCCTCAGAATTGTGAGGAACTTTTGAATAGTGTTAAGTGTAAGGAATGTTCTGAGGGTTATGCTTTGGTTAATAATAATTGTGAAAAGGGAACTATTCAGAATTGTTTGGCGTATAAACAGACTAATCAAAGTGTTCAGATTTGTGATGTATGTGTTAAAGAGCATTATTTGAGTTTGGATGGAAATTGTGAATTAGGAATGGTTCGGAATTGTGAAAAGTTAACTTCTTTAATTCCTACAAAATGTATTAAATGTTTAGAAGGGTTCTTTTTAATAAAAAAAAGTAAGTTAGATTATTGTTATCCAAAAAAAGATTATGTAAAATGCAATGAAATGGTGATAGGTTCAACTTCAAATTCAGGTGGGCAAATACAATGTAAATCATGTATAAAACCTAATCAATTCTTAAATTCAATCCCTACTCAAAAAACAATTTGTTTAGAATTCACAAAAGTAGAAAACTGTGAAGAATATGACAAAGACAGTTCTTTAGATGGTTCCTCTTTTCTCTGTAAAAAATGCAAAGATGACTACTACCTAGATCTTCGTTTACAAATCTGCAAAAAACGTGAATACACAAATCCAAATTGTCTAGAATTCTTCCCAATAATCGATAAATGTCAAAAATGTGCAATAAACACAATCCTAACATACAAAGGCGAATGTGAGAGTCTCCCATCGGGTATAACAAGCTGCATCCAATACAAAAACGCCAACGAATGTACCCTCTGTACAAAAAACCGTTTTCTGGAAAATAATAAATGCAACGAAGTTCGCGAAGATTTAAAAATGCAAAATTGCATGTTCTACAAAGCAGAAGGCGAGTGCCAAAAATGCGAAAAAGACTACTACCTAACAGGCAACGAGTGCCTCCTCGCCTCAGCCAAAAACTGCAAAACCTATACAGACATCGCAACATGTAAAGAATGCGAAAAAGAAAAAGGCCTAATTCTAGACACAAAAGGGTACCTAAACTGCGAAACAATAACAAAATCAAACTGCAAAGAATTTTTCCAAGAAGAAAATTTCCCCTGTAAAATTTGCAACACAAATTATTACCCCGATTCAAACGGAGATTGCATAATAGCAAATAAATTAATAGATGGCTGTATAGAATATGAATCTGAAAATAAATGTACTGTTTGTAAAAAAGATAGAGCCCTTTCGAGAGATAAGGCAAAATGTGAAATTGTTTTAAGTGTTACGAATGATTTTGATCGGAATTGTAGTGTTTATAGGAATACTTTGAAATGTAGTATGTGTAGGCCTGGGGCTTATTTTCATAATGGACAGTGTGTTTTGTGTGAAGATAGTTTGGGCTGTTTTAGGTGTGATAGTAAGGATGGAAAGGTTTGTGAGATGTGTTATACCGGGTATCATATGAAGGTTTATGGGAAGTGTGTTAGGGATGTTAGTGAGGTTGCTAATAGATTGGTAGATTTTTTGAATCAGGGTGTGAGCGTTTTTGGTTATTTAATCTTTTTTGGGGTGTTTTTTGTTTAATTTTTGTTTTGAAATTGTTTTTTATTTTTCGATTTTTTGTTTTCTGAATTATTTTATTTATTTAAATTATTTCAAAATAATTATCTAAATAATAGTAAATTAATTATATATTTTATTTTCTAAAGGGGGTTTGGAGTTTGGGGTTTGGGGTTTGGGGTTTGGGAGATCGGAAG
>JALZUG010000036.1 GCA_023301685.1 Rickettsiaceae bacterium | reverse complement strand
GACAAAAGAAGAGCTTATTGATGTACTAGAAAAATGCAGAATAAATAAAATAAGAATTGAGATTGATTATTGAGATGTTAATACCAATAGAAGCTGGTGAGAAAAACACGACATAAAAGGATATGTATGAAGGTCAACTTGATTCTTTAAAATTCCACTTCTTATATATAATTCTAGAAGTATCTGAGGTGGTGGAATATTAGACCATTGTATAATAGGAATTAAGACAACTAATTGAGGGAATACACTGTACACAAATAGAATATAAAAAGAAAATTAAAAAAACTTTTGACTTAAAGAAATAAATTAATACAATTAAAATACATTAAATAATAACAATTAAAAGAAAGTTATGAGTAATACAATTACAAATGAATACAAAGGAGAAACTAGAATTTTTACAGAAATTGGAGAGGATTCAGAATATGTTTATATATCTATAGTATCAGCTTGATATACAGATTGTGATAAATATAAAAAAAGTAATTACGAAGACTTGCAAGAATTTGTAGAGACTTGTTATGAGTGATATATATTAAAAGATAGTGAATAAAATAGAAAATTAAAAAAAGTTTTGACTTAATAAAATAAATCAATATACTTAGAATACAATAATAATTTAATAACAATTAAAAGAAACCTATGAATAATTTAGATGTAATATATTATAATATATTAAAAGAAAAAGAAATAAAAGGAGTAAATTATAATACAAATATGGATTTTCATAGTTCTATTGACTGAAAACTTCCCGAGTTTAACCTTATTAGAAATTATATAGAAATAGTTTTTACTGATTGGTCTACTCTTTGTATTGGTTCTCATATGAGATATTCAATAGATATGGATACAGTAGAAACAAGGGAAAGCGAAAACATAAAAGAGTTAATGTTAGATATTAGTCCAGCAATTGCATATAAAAGCGAGTTAATTAAAATGATACAAAATAAATATTAAAAAAACTTTTGACTTAAAGAAATAAAATAATATAATTAGAGTACAATAATAAATTAATAACAATTAAAAGAAACCTATGAAAAATTTATACGAGCAACTAGATAACTGTACATATATATTGAATAATAGTATAGAGAAAGCAGTTTGTCCAGATGAAAACTATGAGTTATACGAGAATCTTAGCGAATGGAATAGAAACGCACAATATAATCAGCTTGTAAAATACAGCGAGTTTAGCAACCTTTATAATCAAAAGGAGTGGGAAAAGATAGAATCTAAACACTGAGAAAAGAGTCTAAATGATTGCCTTGATTTAATGAGTGACGCACTTAATATGGAAATTGATGAAGCTATAAATGAAAGCAATCTTGAAGGGTGCGAAATATACCAAAGTTTTATTGTAGATGACAACACAAAGCAAATACTCAAAGATTACTGAGAGTTTGTATATACTATTGATGATGCAGATTTGAATATATGGGGAGTTATGCACTACTGAAATAGCTGGAGCTTAGTAATGAATGAAGTTTATCCAGTGCAAAACAAAGATAGATATTAAAAGATAGTGAATAAAATAGAAAATATAAAATAAGTTTTGACTTAATAAAATAAATCAATACAATTAGAATACAATAATAAATTAATAAAAATTAAAAGAAATTATGAAACAAAATATAACAGAAAGTACTTTCGCTAATATTATGAGCGAAGACAAAGATAATGGCTTTAGTTATGATTGAGCTGTTATTTTATACAACTACCTAGAAGGCTTTGGAGAAGACTTAGAGTTTGATATGATAGCTTTGAGGTGTGAGTATTCAGAATATGATACGGAAGACTTTATAAAAGAATATTGTCAAGGGGAATTTGACGAATACTATAAAGACTATATTCAAAACATAGACGACGACGCAAGCCAAACAGATGTGGAATTAGAATATTTTAGCGACCATATAGAACACACTGAAAACTTTATTTGAGGCGGAAGTGATTGCTTTATAATTATTAATAATTAAATAGAAACCTATGAGAAAAATAACAGAACAGGCAGTAAAAGCCTTTTATGCAAATAAAAATTTTAGAAATGATAACACTGAAATTGAAGTAGGTATTATGTGAACTGAGTTTTATCTATTTGGAAATAGAATTGCACTTTTAAATTGAAATGAATTAAAAATTGATAGTTGTGGATATAAAACAAATACAACAAAAGAGAGATTAAATTGAATACTAGCAGAATATACTTGAATTAGCATTAGACAAATTAAAGGAGTGTGGTATTTTGTAAGCTGAGGTGATAAAATTGAGTTTAAAGAATGGGAAAAAGATACGCCATATTTTAACGGTTGTTTGCCGATAGAAGTAATGGCAGAGCGGGGTAGAGAGACTTTAAGATTCGGGCCGATGAAACCAGTTGGTCTAACTAACCCAAACTCACCGGATGAAAAATCATATGCAGTTATACAGCTCAGACAAGATAATGCACTGGGAAGTTTGTATAATATAGTTGGTTTTCAAACAAAGCTTAAATATGGGGCGCAAAAAGAGGTATTTTCAATGATTCCAGGTCTTGGCAATGCTGAATTTGCCAGGCTTGGAGGACTTCATAGAAATACATTTATAAATAGCCCCAAATTATTGGGATCTAAGTTAGAACTTAAGAGTCAGTCAAATGTTAAATTTGCTGGGCAAATTACCGGCGTTGAAGGTTATGTTGAAAGTGCAGCTATGGGTTTGCTTGCGGGTATTTTTTCGTCTTATGAAATTAATAATAAACAATTAACGAATATACCTTCTGAATCCGCAATAGGAAGTTTGTTATCTCACTTAACCGAAGGAGCAGATGCATCAACTTTCCAACCTATGAATATAAATTTTGGCTTAGTTCCGCAATTAGATGTGCGTATTAAATCTAAAAAAGAAAGATATACAGCTTTGTCTGATAGAGCTTTAAAAGCATTAGATGGTTGGGTTGTAGAGAATGGTTTATAGGTAAAATTAACTAATTCTCGTAATATCCACAATTTTCATAGGCGTAATTACTATACATATCTTCATCATCAGTAGTTTGTGTTTCCCAAATAAAAACACCATTCTCGTCAAGAAAGCTGTCGAACTGAGTCTCTCTATTAAGTAAATTATATAGAGTGTCTTTTAACATAGATATAAAACCTTTTCTATGAGTAGTGGATTTTATTTGATCATAGTAGAAATCTGCGCTAGTAAGTAACGGTGGTATTGTAAAATAATCCATTTTAAGTCCTTTTTAAGTGATTAGAGTATTATAGATGCAGCATTATACTGGCTTATAACTAAAGTATACAGAAACACCCTTAATAATATATTAAAATTTTTATTTTAATTAACTGGAAATTAAATTCTAGAATGAAACATGAAATTAAGGTAAAAGATCTGAAAAATTTAGTATAATAAGATATATGAGAAGAATAAGTGCCCATAGAGTTTGAGTGTTCAGTTGATTGGTCAATTAATTGCAATTCCACCAAATATTGTATAAACAACTTCTAGTATATAGTACTTATATTTTTAGCAAAGGAAAATTAATAAATTGTATATCTAATTGTTATATTAAATAATAAATTCTTGGCATCTTAATAATTTATTAATAATAATAGTATATAGTTATAATAACGAAAGGTTGATATATAAGGGCAATTGAATCTTATATCATAGTATTTTGGAAGTAATTGAGTAAATAATATCAACTGAAATTAGGTTATAAGATCGTAGTTAAAAGTGAAATATTGGTGCGGTGTTTAATCTTAATTTATTAAGAGATATATCTATCAATAGAAATATAGGTAGATGTGTGTGTCTTCATCTGTGTTATTTGGTGAAGATAATTTGAATTATAGCTTAATAGTAATTATTAAAGAATAAAGTTATTTTAAGTTTTAATTAATTAAAGTGATTATAAAATAAAGAGGTTTATCATGAACACATCGCAAGAGTTTAATATAGAAGATTATACTAAAGAGCAATTAGAATTTTTTGCAACAATTTTAAAAGGACAATTTGCTCAACAGTTTAGTAGCTATTTAACTGAAATGGACATAGAGGCAATTTATGCTGGTGCTCTTGGTTTAGAATCACAATTCTATGAGTATTACGATTGTTAATTGATTAATAAAAAGATTAGGTGATTCAGATATGCTAAGTACTAAGCGTATGAAGAAATTAGTATTTTAGTTTTTTATTTAGACAGTCTGGGTCACCTAAGTTCTAAAGCCATATTCTTATATAGATTTATCTAATTTATTTTATAACTTAACCATAGATTTGTGGATTGATTCACTTCATAATGCAACCAAACTAAATTATACATCTCGAACTTCCGTAAATTCACATTTATCTTTTCTTCCTATGATTCTGAGTTTGGTTAGGAGCTTTTTGATAAAATGAGTTTTATGTATGTTGTAATTTCTTTTATACCTAGTTTTAGTAAGATGTTGATAATTTTCAATTAGTGATGGGATTACTTCATTATAATAAACTCTATATAAATCATGCATTGTTGCTCTGGTTGTTAAATATCCCCATTTGTTAACCTGTTGAGGAACGCGAGCTAACGCTTCGACGCAACTGATAGCTTCTTCTGCTTCTGGATCCTCCCTCTTATAGACTTCTGCTATAGGAGAGAGGTGCGATTGCATATCTTCAATCATTGCAGCAAGTGATAATCCAATAAATTTTTCTCTATCAAATCTTTTTATAAAGAATAGTTTTTTCTTTTGCGCAGCAGCTAACAGCTGATTTCTATAATATTTTGCAAATAATTTTAACCACCATACTCTAGTTCCAGAAATCTTCTGCTTATCATAGAATTTTAGTTTATTTTCAGTTTTAATTAGTCTATCTATTCCGCATTTTTGCAAGGTTCTAGTAAGATTATTACATCTTTCTATATCGCTTCTTCTTGCCTCTTTTACATGTGGAGTTGCTTGAGTGCACGAGAAATTAGCTGAGTGACGTGTTATTTGCCTTCCCTGAGGATCTCTTTTTATATCTGCAAAATGGCCAATTTCTTGACCTGCAATGATTTGCAAACGAGCAAGAGCTGCCCAACCATTGCCATATAGTGGATTTGTTTCATTATTTTTAGCAAAGGGGTCACCTCCGCAAGAAACATATATACATACATTTGTACCATCAGTGCTTTGCATACCGCTATTGCTTCCTGCTTTTTTCCAGGTGGCAATATCCATTACATCTCCTATGCTATTTGAGTATGTAATGAATACTTCTACTTTATCAAGGAGTAGCCATCTGATTACTATTGGATGAGCAGATTGAACAAATATGCGAGCTAACTGTATTTTTAATTCGTCACTGACCATTAATAATTTTCCTACCTTCCTGTTAAGGTCAATCATTATTGACGATAGTCTTTTATTAGAAATAGGCCTGCTGCGCGAGCTATAGACTTTTCTAATATGATCTTTCGAGGATTGAAGTAGGTCTGGGTTAGTAATCTCTTCATGGCTAAGAAAGACATTGACGCCTAAGCTAGGGTCAGAAAATCTTACAAAATTACAGTAATAATCAGTATCAATTCTAAGTTTTCCAGATTTTACTAGTTCCTGTGCAAGATGTTCATATTCATCTTGCATGTCTTCTTTGTAAATCGGCGGAACCTTGTCAAGAATATGATAGATTGAGTTCATTTTCCATCCCCACAAAAGACGCAAGTAATGTAATGTTATATTTGAGATATTCTACAAATACTTTAAAATGTTTTTCTCCTTTTCTCGATACTACATGGGGTATAAATTTGATTTCACGAGGGACTTTCGATGCAAAATCTATGTTTGCTCTTGGCAGTTGTGTTGAATTTATTACCACTCTGGCTGTATGGAACTCAAATTTTTTCATAAAATCTAAAGAATCCTCAATCGGCTCTAGATTGTTCGTTGTTAAACTTTGGTCAAAAATGAATTGCGAATTAGTCAGGTTATTGACCCTAATAAAATTATCATAGTCACTTTTTGGTTTATCACCGGTTATGTAGACAACGGGTGCATATCCTAATTTTAAAAGCTGGGCTCCTACATATAGTCTTTCCTTGTTTCCACCATACACTACTATAGCTTGAGTGATATTCCTATTTGTATTGGTAATATTTTTTGTATAGCTAATAAAATAGAAGAATCCAGCGCACCAGGCAAAAATAATCAATGACAAGGTTAATTTAAATATTTTCATTAGAATATTTTTTCAAATTCCTTTTTAAAAATGGAATTGAAATTCTTAATAGATGTTTCAATTTCCAGTTCATATAATGAGGTTACTGGAAAATCTGATATACCACAAGGTATTATTCCTTTATACTTTTGAAGATCTGTTTTGATGTTGACAGCAATACCATGGTAGGTAACCCATTTTTTAATGCGAACCCCAATTGCCCCAAGCTTTGCTGGTATGTTTTGATTGTCTGTCCAGATACCAACCTTTCCTTCAATGGTATACGCATCTATACTAAAAGCCCTTAATGTATTTATTACGGCTAGTTCGAGGTTTTTAATATATAGCTTTATATCCTTTTGGCGATTGCTTTTTCTAAGGTCAATTAGAGGGTATATCACAGCTTGGCCAGGTCCGTGATAGGTATATTTTCCACCTCTGCCGGTATAAATTACTGGTATGTTTGAGTTTCCTAGTAGTTCTTCTTGTTTATAGCTTGTTCCAGCAGTGTATATATCCTGGTGTTCAAGTAGGTATACGGTTTCATCTGATTTATTTAATATAATCTGCTCAAGCTTATCTTCCATTATCTTAAGCGATTCTGAGTATTCAATAGGCTCTGCAAGATTTATCCAATCCATCATGCTATTTTCTACCAAATAGTTTTTCAATATCTTTTAGCTTAAGTTCGACGTAAGTTTGTCTTCCATGATTACATTGACCTGAGAATGGTGTGTCTTCCATTTGCCGGAGTAGTTCATTCATTTCATTAGCATTCAGTTTTCTGCCAGCTCTAATTGCGTAATGACATGCATATGTTTCAGTTATATGTTCAATTAATTCAGTAAGTGCAATATTTTCACCAAGTGAAGTAAAATGATCAGCTAGATCTGAGATTAAGTTTGTGACATTAATATCTCCAACAAGACTTGGGATTTCTGAAACTATAATCGATTTTTCACCGAATTTTTCAATTGTAAGGCCAAGCTTGGCAAGTGTTGCTTTGTTTTCATTAAGTATTTCAGCTTTTGATTCGTCTGACAATTCTACGATTTCAGGGATTAATAATCTTTGTTTGATAAGGCCGTTTTTGTCTATTTGCTCTTTTATCTTCTCATAGCCAATACGTTCATGTGCTGCATGTTGGTCGGTGATGATAATACTATCGCTTGATTGTGAAACAATATACGTACTATGGAGTTGTGCTTTTGCTGCTCCAAGAGGGAAATTAGTCGTTTCTTGTATTTCATGAGGTAATTGCTGCTCAACAATTGATTGTGGAGCACCTTCTAGTAGTGGCTGATTTATTTGCTGCGTTTGCGCCATTGCATAGTCAGTTCTAGCTGTGGGTGCAGGTCTTGTATGACCGGATGCGGGAATACTAAACCTCCCTTGATTTGTAGAGCTTTCTCTAAACCCTGAATTACTCTGATTATTTTTCATGTAATTGATTGCAGCAGCAGAAGGTGTTGTGGAGACTCGGTCGCTAGAATTATTCAGAGCATCCTTAATTGAACTTATGACCATTCTTCTGATCATATTTGGATCATGAAAACGTACCTCGCTTTTTGCTGGATGGACGTTTACATCTACTTGATCTGGATTTACTGATAGAAATAGTACAGATACCGGGTGCCTATCACGTGCTAGATAGTCTTGATAAGCAACTTTTAAAGCAATATTTAGTATTTTATCTTTAACGGGTCTGTTATTAATAAATAAATGTTGTTCATCAGCTGAAGCTCTGTTGTATGTTGGCAGAGCCGTATAACCATATATTGAAACATTATCTCTTTCAAAAGATATTTCTGTAGCATTTTCGATAAATTCTGTTCCTATAATTTTAGAAATCCTATTTTTAATATTATCTGACTCTGATTGTTTTCTTACTTTTAGTAATTCTCTATCGTCGTGAGTTAGTGTAAAAGATATTTCTGGGTGTGCTAAAGCAATTTTTTTAACACAATTTGTGATAGCTGTTAGCTCTGTCCTGTCGGTTCTTAGGAATTTAAGCCTTGCAGGAGTTGCGAAAAATAAATCCCTAACTTCGATTGTTGTTCCAACATTACCATTTGCAATTTTGGTTGGCTCTATTGTTCCACCAATTATTGATAATGTATGAGCGTTTTCGCTACCTGATTTTTGTGAAGTGATTTTAAATTTACTAATCGCTCCTATTGATGGAAGAGCTTCTCCTCTAAATCCAAAACTATTGATATTAAGCAAGTCATTTTCATCTAGTTTCGATGTTGCGTGTCTTTGAATTGCTAGTTCAATCTCTTCTTTAGACATGCCCTTTCCATTATCTCTGATAACAATCAAATTTTTACCAGCGCATTCAAGAGCAATATCAATTTGTGTTGATCCAGCATCTATTGAGTTTTCAACTAATTCTTTTACTACTGATGCTGGTCTTTCTATGACTTCGCCAGCTGCGATTTTATTGATGGTGCTATTTGAAAGTATTTTGATTGTCATTAGTCTTTTAAAACTCTTTTATTTAAGTGGTACAGGGCAAATGATATCATTAAAATTGTTGTAATAAAATAGCAAATTGGTAGCCAGGTAAGATTTGTTTTTTTATAGATGAAAGTAGAGAGTAGTGCGGTTGGTGCTGAGATAAAAACAGATCCTATCGCATGACTTAATGAGAAAAGCCTATATCGAATAGATTTAGGGATAGATTGTTTTAGTATTGCGGCTGCTGGCATAGTTATAAGTGGTAGTGAGGCTGCAATTGCTACATATGCAAATGGGCTTAATACAAGGTTGCTTAGCCTGAGCATTAATATTATTGAGCAGATTATTACAGAAATAGATCCCAGAACAGAGATATAGTATCTATTAAATTTGTCAGCAATATAGCCACTTATGATGGAAAATATCATATAAAATACAATTGCTATAGTGATGTATGATTGCATTGACGATCTATCAATAGTTTCTAGTATTTCAAAATTGTATGTTCCGAAAAAAATAATAATAAATTGATTTGTACTTCCTACTCCTCCTGCAAGCAATATGCATAATAGAAATAGTTTCCAATTTGCATATATAATATTCTTTGTTGATGAATTTTTGAATTCTGCAAAATTAATATCATCTTTGATTTCTGTTTTGTCTTTAAACCCTGTAACTTTCATTGCTATAACAACAAAAATTCCCATGATTCCTCCAAGAAGAAACGCGAATCTCCAGCTATATTCAGGAAAATGATTTAGAGTAAAAAACCAAGCTGATAAAGATGCTGTTAAGGATCCAGCTAGTGTAAATAATGTTGTAATTCCAACCCCTAAGCACTGTTTTGATTTGGGTATATGTTCGTATATGTATATTCTAACGCCATCTGATCCCGATGCTACAAGCGCACATATAATCATACGACAAATTAGTAAAAGAAAGCATGATAACAATCCTACTGATTCATAGCTTGGTGTTGCAAATAGTATCATAGATGCTAATGCAGTTCCAATTAGACTTATTCTGAAACTATTCGATCGTCCTTTTAAATCTCCAATTTTTCCGAAAATAATAGCTCCAATAGGCTTTGCAATCATCGCAATTGCCATAATAAAGTATGTGTTAATTAGTTGAGTTATAGCTTCGTCCGCTGGAAAAAAGTGAGATGCAATATTTGCTGCAAGAAAACCAAACAAATGATAGTCATAATATTGTATGAATACAGTTAATACTGATATTGCAAAGCTTTTTTTAGTCAAAAGAGCCTCTAGGGTAAAGAATTTATAGAAGTTTTATAGCGCGAAAAGAATTAAAGTTCAAATTTTTTTCCACAATATGGGCAAAGTATATGTCCTATTTTTTGATCAATCTCAAGATATACATGAGGATGATCGTAAGGAGCTTCTTTGCCTTTGCAAGACACGGATTTTGATTGTACTTTTTCTATTTCAACTGATTGCATAATTTTAAGTTATAATAGGTTTATATAGAGCATTATACATAATGCTTTGGCTTTGCAAAATAAAAAGGCTATTACGAATAGATAGTTAAAATTAGCTGTGGATTAGCGGTGTATAAGTGGTGGCCAGGGACGGGATCGAACCGCCGACACAGGGATTTTCAGTCCCTTGCTCTACCAACTGAGCTACCTGGCCTTTAAAGTTGTACATAATTATGTACGTTATTGATGCAACTTATACTCAATAAAAACTTATTTGTCTATCCTAAATTCTTATATTTTATTTAAAAAACTCTTTCACGCTGCTTTGCGGTATATTATAATGTCATAAATTATTTTACTCATAAAAATTTTATTAGAGAGAAAAGATGGAAGAGTTATTTGCTATAAAAGATGTGTATTCACTATTTGAAGGCAATCAGATGTTGGTGATGATTGGTATTATGATTATCGCATTTTACCCACTATTATTTATTACTAAGAGAGTTGTTTCTCCAAGTGTAAATAAAATTGCAAAACTTAAAGGTGAGAATTATGAAGAGATTTTAGTTAGGCATAGGCTGACTAACAGACTAGTTCATCTATTTATTGCATTATACTTAATGTTTTGGGGCGATGTATTTCATAAAAGTGAATTAATGTCTGAAGCTGTTATAAGAGCAAAAGATCTGGTCATTACGGTGTACCTTATTTTTGCTATAGCTACGTTTCTTTTGGCTCTTATTAATATATCGGCTGATATGTATAAAACCAGGGCGGTATCAAATAGAGTGCCTATTGGCCTGCATACTCAGATTATTAAAATTATTGTAGTTATTTGCGCGATGTTAACAACGGTATCTGCAGTGATGGGTATAGCAGTATCTTCACTGTTTACAAGTATTGGTGCAGCTGCGGCACTTTTGACATTCGTATTTAAAGACACAGTTCTAGGTCTTATGGCAAGTATTCAGTTGACTTTTCAAGATATAATTAAAGTAGGTGATTGGGTTACTCTTCCTAGCTATAATGCGGATGGAGACATTGAAAAAATAACGATTACTGTTGTTGTTATTAGGAATTTTGATAAAACATTTACAACTGTTCCAACATATGCATTCCTAACTACGGGAGTAAAGAACTGGCGTGCAATGTTTCAAGTGGGTGGTAGAAGGATTAAGCGTGCGATTAGTATTGATATGGACACAGTGAAAATTTGTGATCAAAAAGATTTGAATAAGTTTAAGAAAATGCCATGTATGCATGATTTAGCTAATGATAAACCTGAATTATTTGATGCAAAAAACTCTATAGCAAACATCACTATGTTTAGAAAATATGCAGAACAATATTTGAAGGCAAATGAACATATACATAAAGAAGGTTTTACCTTTTTAGTAAGGCAGCTTGAGCCAACAGAGAATGGTATTCCTCTTCAGGTTTATATCTTTACTAAAGATACAAAGTGGGTGAATTATGAGTCAGTGCAAGCAGATATTTTTGATCACTTGATTGGTATAATGCCTGAATTCGAATTAAAAGCTTTTCAAGCCAGTTTATACTTTAATTCATGAATTTACTTGAAATAAGATTGCAGATCGCTCCTAATCCTATTTTTCGGCAAAAGGCAGCTCCTGTTAAAGAAATAGATTCCGAAGTTGAGTATATAGTAAGCTCTATGTATGATATTATGTATGAGTATGGTGCCGTTGGGATAGGCGCTAATATGGTTGGAGTGTTGAAAAGGATCGTTGTAGTGGATATTCAAGAATCGTCGAAAAAAAAACCAATTACAATGATTAATCCAGTTATTACTGCAAAATCACAAGAATTGCAAACATTTGAAGAAGGTTCTCTAAGTTATCCGGGCATCAAGGCGATGGTTAAAAGGCCAAAAGAAATAAAAGTTGAATATTTGGATGGCAATGGAGAGTTTAATTCTATGAATGCAGAAGGCTGGCTTGCAACGGTGATTCAACATGAAGTAGATTATCTTGATGGTAAGATTTTTCTTGATTATGTTTCGCCGATAAAAAGAAAAATGCTTTTGAAAAAGATGGAGAAGCGTATTAAAAATAATTATTAGTTTTTTTTTAAGATTGTTAATTATAAAATGCTAAAAAATAACCCCTTACCCTTTGCATATAAGCTGAACTTAGGATATAATTACTTTTGCTACTTGTTAGCTATGGTAATAAACGCTATTTGGAATAGAAGTTTCGGACCCGGGGGCGGTACCCGGCGCCTCCACCATTGATATTTTATGGGGGCGAAATAGGATCGACGTGCTTAATAAAGAAATAATTTTTACCCAGTATGATTCCGCTGTGATCTTTGATCATGGGTCAAAAAAAGTAAATGCAAACGATAATAATCAACGTATGCAGGCTGTAGCTTAGCGATAAGTGATGCCGCGGGGTTTGGGGCTTACCTTGCAACAGAAAAGCCCTATTATTTTGTATAAATACTGCCTACAAAGGTATAATTGGTATAATTTTAGGAAGTTTGCTTGCAATATAAAAGAATAAAAATTATAAAATTATTCTTTTTCGGATAGCTCTATAAGGAGTCTTTTTTTATTATTTAAGTAGAAGAGAAATAATTATTATATGCCTATTGATTATCAAATTCTTATAGATGAAGCGATGCTAGATATTGTAAAGAAGATATTAATGCATGCACAAGATGAAGGGTTGAAAGATGAGCAATGTTTTTATATAAGCTTTCGTACAGATTATCCTGAGGTTATGCTGTCGAAGAATATTAAAACTAGATATCCAAAAGAAATTACTATTGTCTTACAATATCAATATAAAAATTTACAAGTCTTGGAAGATAGATTTTCAGTTAACATAGCATTTAATGGAATTAGTGAAACTATTGAAGTGCCGTTTTCAGCGCTTACTGGTTTTGCAGACCCTTCTGTAAATTTTAGTTTACAATTTAGGCATGTTGCTCAGGATAAGAGTGATGATAGCTATATTAATGAGGTTACCGAACTATTAAAGATGCAGCCTAAATCAAAGAAAAAGCAACTTACTCAAAAAGAGAGTTCTAAAAAAGAGGCGGGTGAAGTTGTGTCTTTGGAGCAATTCCGAAATAAATCTAAATAATAATATGAATAATCCTATGCCATTAGTTGAAATCTATACAGATGGTGCGTGCTCTGGCAATCCTGGGCTTGGCGGTTGGGGTGCTCTGTTAATATTTAAAGGGAAAAAGAAAGAGATTTCTGGTTATTTAGAAGATACAACAAATAATCAGATGGAACTTATGGCTGCAATTGAGGCTCTTAAAATATTAAAAAAATCTTGTAAAGTAAATTTATATACTGATAGTACCTATGTGCAGAAGGGTATCACGGAGTGGATTTACAGTTGGGAAAAGAATAATTGGCGAAAAAGAGACAATAGACCTGTGAAAAATGTAGAATTATGGCAAAAATTACAGCAAGAAATTGAAAAACACGATATTATCTGGAATTGGGTGAAGGGTCATTCTGATAATGAAGGCAATAATATTGCCGACAGATTGGCGGTTGAAGCTCGTGAAAAGGCAAGGAGAAAGTAATAAATGTCATTTATAAATGGTTTGTGGGTCAAATTTTTTTGTAAGCAAGTAGGTGTTGATCAGTTTGGTAATAAGTATTTTGTTGGAAATAGCAAAAACTATTTGGGTCATAACAAAAGATACGTTTTATATAATGGCATTAACGATGGATCAAAAGTTCCTGCTAGGTGGCATGCATGGCTTCATTACTTAAGCGATGAACTTCCTTCAGAAGAGTCCCAAAAAGATTATGAATGGCAGATTGAGCATATTCAGAATTTGACTGGAACTAAGGCGGCATATGATCCTTCTAAATCAAAACATATAAAACTAGAATCTTATTCTAGTTGGAGACCAAAGGGTGAATAATTAAATAAAATGAAACAAGCAAGATTAGAAACAATTGTTGGATTTATAGTGCTTATTATAGCATTCGGGTTTTTTGCATTTGCATATAATGTGAGTAACGCTTCTAAGGGTAGTAGTGGATACACATTAATTGCTAATTTTCAAAATGTTGATGGGATAAGCGCTGGATCAGATATTAAACTTGCTGGGATAAAGATAGGGCAAGTTGGTAGCTTGGCTCTACATGATGACACTTACTATGCTTCAGTAAAATTACTAATTGACGATTCGGTAAGTATTCCCGTAGACTCAAGGGCGATAGTATCTACAAGCGGTTTGCTTGGTGGAAAATATATCAGAATTAATCCTGGAGCATCCGATGATAATTTTGTTAATGGCGATAAAATCAAATTCACCCAATCAGCGTTAAATATAGAAGATTTGATTGGTAAATTGATGTATTCGCTTACGAGCAAGTAAGTTTATTTTTCTTGATATGGAGTAAGTAAACTTATGAAGAAAACATTAAATTATTTGCCGAGTCATAAAATTCACTACATCAAGCAAGTAAGAGACATTATCGTATCTGAATTACTAAATTCAAATAAGGGTTTAGTGTATGTAATACTATTTGGTAGTTACGCTCGCGGAGATTATGTTTTTTATAAAGGATATGATGAAGAAAACAATCACAAATATTCTTATATAAGCGACCTCGATATTCTAATTGTCACTGAGAAAGAATGCTCTGAGTATGGTCGTATTCTAAAAAGAATTGATGATAGACTTCCAAGGATTAGGCCATTTGATTCATCGCACCCTGATCCAGTTCCTCCTGTTTCGATGATTACTCATACTATAGAGCATGTAAATTATATGCTAACTGACAATGAGTATTTTTTTAAGGATATTAAAAAAGAAGGAGTAATGCTTTATGACTCTGGGCAATACAAGCTGGCAAGTCCAAAGAAATTCACTCCAGCAGAGAGGAGGGCAAAAGCAATTGAAAAATTCGACGAGTATTTTGGTCGAGCTAAAGCATTTTTGGAAGGATCTAGGGGGTTGGGTGCTATAAATAATGCGGATGAATTTCAAAAAAATATTAGAGCATTTATGTTGCATCAAGCGTGTGAAAACGCATTTGTTGCAGCCAATTTAGTATTAAAAGATGATAGAAGGAAGCAGCATGACCTTGTGAAGTTGCAAAAAGAAGCGGCTATTTATGAGCCAGAGTTTTTACATTCATTTCCTAAAGAAACTCCTCGAGATAAGTATATTTTTGATTTGATTAGAAGGGCTTATATCGATGCGAGATACAAAAAGAACTATAAGGTTACAGAGGAAGAGCTTGCAGAGATGGCTGTGATGGTAGAAAATTTTCTTGGCATTGCCGAACGACTTTGTAGAAGAAAAATAACAAGTTTTTGAATGTTATGGTGCTGCAATGTCCTCAAGATACAGAAATCTTTCGGTTATTGATATTATAGGTTTGATTTAATAGAGTTACTTCAATTAAACTAGTAAACAGTAAGTTTATAAATTAGCTAATTTGGAGGATTATCTATGGCCGGACAACTTTCTTCCGATCCACTTTTCGTAGGTTTAACAAGACCATCAATGATTTTTGGCGTTAGTATTCAATACGCAATGCTTAATCTTATGGTCGCTGTAACTATCTTTATTCAAAAATCAAGTGTTTACATTATTTTTGTTGCAGCTGTAGTACATTTAATTGGATATCTTTTGTGTTTTAAAGAGCCTAGATTTATGGAGTTGTATTTAAATTATGCTGGTAAGTGTAATCAGTGTCCCAATAAATCTTATTGGGGAGCCAACTCATATAGCGCATAGGTTCGTCAATGTTTAAACTATTTAAGACAGCTGCTGCAAAAGAGCAGCATTCAAAGAAAGAAAAGCCAGTTGCAGACTTTATTCCATATAAGGGGCATTGGGATAAAAATACTATTTTAACTAAATCTAATGGTTTGCTTCAAGTTATCAAAGTTGGTGGTTTTTCATTTGAAACTGCAGATGATGATGATTTAGATATCAGGAAAGGGATAAGAAATTCTCTTTTGAAGAATATGGCATCTGGTAATGTTACACTTTATTTTCATACAGTAAGGCGTAGAAAACCTCTTATGGAGAGAAGTGCTAATTATAGTATTGATCCGACAGTTCAAACTTCAAAAGATTTTATTTCTTATCTTGAAGATGAGTGGCAGAGAAAAAATTCTGGGTCTGATTCATATTTTAATGAGCTATATGTGAGTATTCTTTATGAGCCAGATAAAGAAGGTGCTGCAGTCATTGAATATATGTTTACTAAATTGAGGCAGAAAGGAAATAAGAGCGCGTGGGAAAACGATATGCGTGAGATGCATGAGAGCATGAACGAAATGACAACTCGTGTTTTAAATACTCTGCGTGATTATGATACAAAATTGTTAGGTGTTAAAAAGACAAAAAATGGTGTTTTTTGTGAATTGAGTGAATTTTTGGGGACGTTAGTAAATTGTGGTGATTCAAGTCCGATGATGGTTCCGAGAAATTCACTAGATGAGTATTTGCCAACAAACAGGTTATTTTTTGGTGCAAGATCAATTGAATCTAGAGGGCCGAAAGGGAAAAAATTTGCTGGTGTGGTTAGTGTCAGGGAATATGGGCCCACAACTGCAGCAGGTGTGTTTGATGGATTTTTGCAAATGCCGTTTGAGTTTATTATGACTCAGAGTTTTAGCTTTTCGAATAGAACTATTGCGATTAATAAGATGCAGCTTCAACAAAATAGAATGATTCAAGCTGAAGATAAAGCTGTGTCACAAATAGCTGAAATTTCACAAGCACTTGATATGGCTATGAGTGGTGATATTGGTTTTGGTGAACATCATATATCGTTACTTTGTATAGATAGAGATTTGAAGGCTTTAGAGAATACTTTGTCAATGGCCGCTGTTGAACTGTCAAATTGCGGTATGCAGCCAGTTAGAGAAAGAGTTAATATGGAACCTAGCTATTGGGGACAATTACCAGGTAATTTAGGCTATATTATTAGAAGATCAACAATTAATACGCTGAATTTGGCGGGATTTGCTTCCATGCATAATTATCCTCCAGGCAGTATGGATGGTAATCATTGGGGTGATGCTGTAACTGTTTTGGATACTACTTCTGGAACACCATTTTATTTTAATTTTCATGTTCGGGATGTTGGGCATACTCTTATTATTGGTCCCACAGGTGCTGGTAAGACGGTATTGATGAATTTTCTTTGTGCGCAAGCTCAGAAATTTAGACCTAGAAGTTTTTTCTTTGATAAAGATAGAGGTGCTGAGATATTTGTTCGAGCTATGGATGGTGTGTACTCAGTGATTGATCCAGGATCTAATTGTGGATTTAATCCACTTCAGCTTGATGATAATGGAGAAAATAGAGCGTTTATTCTTGAATGGATGAAGACGCTGGTTACTTCTCATGGTGAGAGCCTAGATGCAGAAGATATTAAAGTTTTAACACAATCTATTGATGGTAACTTTAGATTAGATAAAAGAGATCGCAAGTTAAGCAATATTGCGCCATTTTTAGGAATGGATGGGCCTGGTACTTTGGCAAGTAGGATTGGAATGTGGCATAGTAAAGGGTCACACGCAAAAATCTTTGATAATGATGAAGATAGTATTGATCTTGGTCAATCAAGAGTGTTTGGTTTTGAGATGGCGGAGCTTCTTAAAGATCCATTATCACTATCTCCAGTACTACTTTATATTTTCCATAGAATAAATATTTCTTTGGATGGTTCTAGAACAATGATAGTTCTAGATGAGGCTTGGGCTCTTATTGATAATCCAGTATTTGCACCTAAGATTAAGGACTGGTTGAAAGTTCTGAGAAAGCTAAATACTTTCGTGATTTTTGCGACACAAAGTGTTGAAGATGCCACGAAGAGTCAGATAAGTGATACTTTAATTCAGCAAACTGCAACACAGATCTTTTTGCCAAATCTAAAGGCAACTGACGTGTATAAAACTGCGTTCATGTTATCTCAGAGGGAATATATGTTGATTAAAACAACAGACCCAGGTTCAAGATATTTTTTAGTAAAACAAGGAGTAAATGCTGTTATCGCAAAAGTAAATCTTGCAGGTATGGATAATGTGATCAATGTCTTGTCTGGTAGAGCTGATACAGTTGTTTTACTTGATCAACTTATCAAAAAGCATGGAAGTGACCCAAAGAAATGGTTGCCAGTTTTCTATGAAGAAGTGAAGGCGTTGGGTTGATGCAGAATAATAGAGAATCTATAAATGAAAAACATATAGGGCAAGGTATATTGCCTTTAGGTTTTTTGCGCTATTTTTTAGGATCTCTTTTTCTAATTTTAACATTTTTAAGAACAAAGCTTGTTGCTGTATTTTTATGCTTAGTTATTTCTTTCGGTAGTTTATCGCAAGCTTCTGCAGCTGAAGATTATCAAGCAGAGAATAACGTTCTAGATACGATACTTGATACTCTAACAAATTTAACGTGTGAAACCCAAGGAGTTGGTAATTTACTACGTACTGAATTTTCTCACACATGTATTCCTGCGTCTTTTTTCACTTTTGCAGTGGCTAATATTATTTCTCCTGGTTTATATGCGAATACTTTTTTAAGAGTATATATTAATGATAAGGAGCTTTTTCCTGGCACTTGTACTAGAGGTAACAGAATTGATTACTATGATCAAAAACTGAGTTTCTCTTTATGCAGTAATACGAAGCTTGCTGTTGCAAGAGGCGGTGCAATTGCAAAATCTGCAATAGTAATAGCGAAAGCCATCTTTACAGGAAAAGATCCGTGGGACGACATAGTTGACGCGTGGGATATACCTAAAGCTGATTATCATAATATCTATCGCGATAAAAGAGAAGGTGATAGTGGAACTATGTTCGATATCGGGATAATACCTGTGCTACCCTGGAAGGTAATAAAAGAAAAGGATAAGATGTGTGTTGCCACACAAAGTTTTGCTGGTTGGATACCAATTGGTTGCAAATATATAAAAGAGCCTTTCCCTGTGTCAATTTATGCCGATTTTTTAGATCTTACTCCAGAAGGCAGGGGGGAGTTGGAAAAATTAACTTCTCTGACGACATGCGGAAACATGGGTGGGTGTTATAAAAGAGCGCATGAGTATTCTAGAGCTTCGATCGTAATGACTGGGCCATTGATTGAGTGTGTTCGAGAAATGATCGCTAAATTAATGATTAGTTCGGCAGTATGCAGTTTTGATGATGTAAAAAATGTACTTGGAAGTAATTCAAGGGTTACAAGTGCACTATTTCAATTTCAACAAGGTATGCACCGAGCTGTTACAGCAATGCTGACCTTATATGTTATATTCTTTGGTTTTAGAATAGTGTTATCTGGTAATGTCCCTGAGAAAGTAGAGCTAGTAAATTTTGCGGTTAAGTTCTTGTTTGTCACGTATTTTGCGGTTGGGATTAATATTAATCCAGGTTCAGGCAATGATTTGGATAGAATGGATGGTATGATACAATGGGCATTCCCATTTATGCTTGATGGAATGAATCAACTTGCAAGCTGGATTATTAATGCAAGCCCAAGTCAATTATGTAAATTTGACGATGTTTATTATCCTGATACATTAAGACATTTGCAGCTATGGGATTCATTAGATTGTAGAATAAGTCACTATTTAGGTTTAGATGCTATCCAAACGATGATGGTAGAAAATGCTACGAGGAATCATGATTTTTCACGTCTAGATATTCTAAGTTTTCCAATACCTCCATATATATATCTTTTAATACCCGCTGTTATTTCAGGAAATTGGACGCTGATATCGCTTGCAATAATGTACCCATTGTTAATAATTTCTGTTGGTGCATTCATTGTTAATGCAACAGTAGTATGTATGATTTCTATAGTGATTCTTGGTGTTCTCGCGCCATTGTTTGTTCCAATGTACTTATTTAATTATACCAAAGGGTATTTTGAGTCCTGGGTGAAATTACTATTGTCATTTATGCTTCAGCCTATGGTAGCAGTTACATTTATGACAACTATGCTTGCTGTGTTTGATTTCGGTTTTTATGGGACATGTAAATATGCAAAAAAAGACTTTAGTTATTCGGGTCCTGGTTTTGCTGTAGGTGATTCAAACCTTGCTAATGTTATATCTCCAATAGCAGGTGGTCCTCGTACTGTTCGATATTTTTATGTGGATCAGAATTGGAATGATAGCTACACAAATGATGAAGAGATAGAAGGTTGTAGAGAAAGTCTTGGTTTTATATTAAATAACCCATTCCAATTTTTGTTTGATGTTGGTAAAGATGCTCTTACCGATGAATCAATGCCATGGATTGAAGATACAACTGGAGAAGAGGATAAGAAGCGATTTGATTTCTTAGGGTCAATCGAGCCTTCAGCCGGTATGTTCTTTGGTATGTTAGAGGTTATTTTTGAGAAAATTAAAAAGCTTGCTATATCCATGCTAACTGCGTGTTTAGTACTATATCTCATGTACCATTTTAGTGAAAGCTTAGCAGAATTTGCCGCGGATATGACTGAAGGTGTTGCATTATCCAATATGGCAATTAAACCCCAAACTCTATTTAAAGCTGGAATGGCTGCAACAGCTGCTGCAGGAGGTATGGCTGGAGGAGCTGGTGATAAAGTCGCCCAAGGAGCCGGAGATTTAAAGGATAAGCTTTCAACTGGTAGAGGTGGTGCTGAAGATAAAGTGTCTACTGGAGGAGGCGAAGATGCTGTAGATTCAGTTTCTACTGGCGCAGATGCTGCTGGTTCTGGTGCAGCAGACACTGTATCTACTGGTGCAGATGCTGCTGGTTCTAGTGCAGGTGCGGCTGGCGGTGGTGCTGGTTCAGCTGCAGGTGGTAGTGCAGGTGCGGCTGGCGGTGGCGCAGCAGGTACTGGTGCAGGAGCTGCTGGTGGTAGTGCAGCTGGTGCTGGTGGAGGTGCGGCAGCTGGTAGTGCAGGTGGAGCTGCAGCAGGTGGTGCAGCAGGTGGAGCTGCAGGTGGCGCAGCAGGTGGTACTGCGGTGGGAGCCGCGGGAGCCACAGCAGGAAGTGTTGTACCTGGTGCTGGTACTGCAGCCGGAGGTGCGGCTGGAGCTGCGGCTG
>JALZUG010000035.1 GCA_023301685.1 Rickettsiaceae bacterium | reverse complement strand
TCCGATCTTATGAATTTTTTGTTTTTAAAAATTCCAAAACAAAAAATTCATAAAATACAAAAAAGAGGTTTAAAAAAAAAAATTTCAAATAACTAAAAATTAAAAAAAAATAATATAAAAAAAATAATAATGAAACAAAAAATAAAAAACCTTTTAATAATCCTAATAACAATCCATTCAATAGCCCTCGAATGCCAAAAGGGTTGCCTTAAATGCTCAAAAGAAGACAAATGTCTAATTTGCGATCAAACGGATTTTTATATAAAAAATGAAAAAGCAGAATGTGAAAAAAAAATATCAGAAAATTGTGAACAAATAAATAAAGAAGGAGAATGTTTGAATTGTTCTGAAAATTATTATTTAGATGGTTTTAAGAGAAAATGTGTTATTTTGGAAAATGCAAAAAAAATTGAGAATTGTTTTTCTTATGATTCTTCGCAAAATTGTTTGTTATGTAAACCTGATTTTTTTTTTATTGCAGGAGTTTGTAAAGCAGTTGAGAAAAAAATAGATAATTGTAATTTTTATTTGAATGAGGAAAAGTGTGTTAGTTGTAAAGATGGGTTTTTGATGGGTTTTGAAGGGAAAAATTGCGAGTTGATTGATGATGCGAAGAATTGTTTATATTTTTCAAAGGTTAATTGTCATACTTGTAATCCTGGTTTTATTAAAAATCCAAATTTATTTACGAAAAACCTTTTTACTTATAACTCAGATTCTGATAGTGATAAAATAATCGATATAATACGTCAAAATGATAAAAATTTCCAAAAAAAAGAAGAAATATGCGAAAAAACAATAACTTTAAATTGTTTAGAGCATGAAACTTTCGATAAGTGTAAAATATGCAATCCAAATTATTACTTAAACGAACAAAAAACATGTTCACCATTCCCATTAACAATAATCGAAAACTGTCTGCAATACACATCCAACACAAAATGCAAAAAATGCCAAAAAAAACATTTTCTCCAATCAGTCTTCGAATGCATCCCAGTTATCCCAATAGAAAAATGCCTCGAATACAACAATTCCCAAAACACTACAATTTGCACTCTTTGCGAACAAAATCTTTACTCAACAGGAAATAAATGCGAAAATCGAAATAATTCAATAAAAAATTGCAAAGAATTAAATCCAATGGGAGATACCTGCAAAACCTGCGAAAACGGTTTCATTTTAGCCGAAGACAATTTATCCTGCAATTCAGTAATCGCAAACTGCTCAGAATACAATTTCATCGAAAGCATATTCACCTGCACAAAATGCAACGCAAATCACATATTAGAAAACAAAATCTGCAAACAAGGCTCAATCCCAAACTGCGAAACCTACACAGAAAGCAGCACAACCGCATCCCAAACATGCGAAAAATGCGAAAACAAATACAAAATCGAAAACTCATCATGCATCCCCTTCAGCAGCATAAACAAATGCCAAATATACCAAAACGAGAAAAACTGCAAAAAATGTGAAAAAGGCTACTTCAACTTCCAAATAAAAAAACAATGCACAACCCTAACACCAATCCCAAACTGCCAAATCTACACCGAAGGCAGCAACCCTCTAACCTGCAACACATGCAATTCCGCCCACATCCCGAACGCCTCGAAAAACGCCTGTCAAAAAATGAATGTCCCGAATTGCCATTTCGGACCCGATTTGGATAATTGCGAGATTTGTCTGAGTGGATATGCGCTTAAGGGGACTTTGTGTTTTTCGGTTTTGGAGCATATGGGCCTTAATTGTGAGGTAAGTGATGTTGATCAGAAAAATGGGAGTTTGGTCACGAATGTGCTTTGTGAGAGTTGTAAGATTCATAGTTTGCCTGTTAATCATAAGGATTTGTTTGTTTGTGTTAGGAATGAGAATTTGGTGTTTTATTTTGGAAGTGTTGAGCGCTGTGTTAGGTATGATCGGCTTGGGAATTGTTTGGAGTGTGTGCAGGGCGAGTTTTTGGATGGGTTGGCGTGTGTGGAGAGTTGTGGGGCGAAGGATGTTAAGAGGTATGATTTTACTGGGTATAAGAAGAATGAGTGTCTTTCGGTTAGTCAGAGTTGTTTGATTACTGCGCCTAAAATTGATAGTAGTGGGGATATTTGTATTAAGTGTAAAGATGGGTATATTCCGGTTACTTTGGGCTATGATAATAATAATTATACTAACTTTTCGAGAAATCTAAATGAAACTTTGATTGAAGATCATAGGGAAATATCTTATGCACTAAATTGCGTCGAACTTTTAGGTAAAACGATAAATTCAGGAGGATCAACTACCGGTTTAATACCAAATTGTATTCTTTATAAATTAAGAGATTCAACAAATTACGACTGCATAAAATGTGCAGACTTCTACAGCGGCGAAATAACAAACAATTACATAACATCCTGCTCCCTAGATTCCGCTTTCTCCACAAAAAAACTGCGCGGCCTGGACCAAATCTGGCAAAAACTCTTCAGCAGCTACGAATGCCAAAACCCGAACAACATCCCCTTCACGGCCTACATAGAAACCTCCCCCACAAACCCACTCCCCCTCAAACAAACCTCAATAAACGCGTCAAAAGCCCAAACAGCCCCAACATCCCTCCCCCAAAGCCGGTCCACCTTCTGCAACATAAACACCTCAAACTACACTCTAAACGAATCAATAACAATCCCAACAGACTGCGCTCTAGGCGTCTACCGTCTCTCCCCAACCTCAACCTTCCGCGCCTTCCACTGCGCAGCGTGCAAGCCAGGATACAAACCCACTCCCCACGCCGACGCAAGCTTCTTCAAAGAGAGTTGCGAGCTCATCGCGCATTGTAACGGGAAGGACTGGTTCAATGGCTGTAGTGCGTGTAGTGATGGGTATGTTTTTAAATTTGATGGGGATGTCGATTTTGCTACTTGTTGGGCTTATGCTAGGAATGATCATTGTTTTGCGAGTGCTGATGATGGGGAGTGTGTTTTGTGTAGGAAGGGGTTTGTGCTTAATGCGGACCGCATTTGTGATCGCGTGCTTGGGCCGAATTGTGATGGCAGGGAGCGGTTTAGTTGGGGTTTGGCGGATCTGGGGGGGGACAGGTTTTTGGAGTATAAGTTTTTTGTGCAGCAGGGGGCGAGAGGGTGTCAGAAGTGTAAGTTTGGGTATACTCAGGTTTTGATTTCTACTTCAAATTATTATGTTTGTTCGAAAAGTGAGTTTATTGAAAAAAACTCGGATATTATTTTGGATTCTTCCGAATTTATTAGATTTTGTGAGAATTATTTTTATGATGGTCAATATAAATGTAATAAATGTAAAAATACTAAATTAATTGATGTTAATAAAAAAAAATGTGTTAATTTAATGGATGGTTGTTTAATAGCTTCTAACAACGATAATCAATGTCATACTTGTCAACCAGAATATGCTTTAATAAAATATACATGCATAAAAAGTGAAATACTAAATTGTTCTTCTTATTACAATAATACAAACAAAGAATCAATAATTTGTAAAGAATGTCAAAATGAGTATTACAAAGAAACAAACGAGTTATCCTGTATAAAATCAGCTGTAATAAATTGTGAAAAACCAACAGGGTTACAAAAATGTTCCAAATGTTACGATGAATACGTTCTATATAACGATTTAGATTTCCATTACTGTTTCGCAATGGATAGCACATTAGAATGTAAAAATGGGCTTTTCAAAGATAATCCAACTTATGGCGGAGAAATAAGTTGTGAAGGCTGTAAAAAACCTAATCAAATTTTTATAACTTCAGAAAATGCTTTAATTGTTAATAAAACAGTTTGTATGGAATATAATGAGATTTTTAAATGTAAAATTTATGGGGATACTGGTTTATTGTCGACTTCTACGTTTTATTGTTTAGAATGTGAAGAGGGGTTTTATTTGAGTTCGTTAACTGGTAACTGTGTGAAGAGAAAATTAATTTTAGCGAATTGTTTAAGTTATTCTTTAACTGATGATGTATGTATAGAATGTGATGAAAATAGCTTTATTGATAACGATGGTAAAATATGTCAAAGTTTTCCAAAAGGGGTATTAGGCTGCATCGGGTACATTTCAGAAAAAGAGTGTACAAAATGCGCAGAAGACAGCTACCTAACAATGAACACTTGCCAAAAAATATTAGAAACCGAAAAAATCGAAAACTGCAAATACTACAAATCCTCCTCAGCCTGCAAAGAATGCAAACAATCCTACGTCCTCGAAGAAAACCTCTGCAAAAAGTCCACAATATCGCACTGCAAAACCCTAAAAACCTCAACCGAATGCGAAACATGCGAAGAAGGCTACGGACTCGAAAAAAACTCCGAAAAAACAGAATGCCTATCCCTAACAAAACCAAACTGCCTATCCTACAACCAAAACAGTCCCTACGCCTGCCTAAAATGCAAAACCGGCTTCTTCACAAACGCGGACGGATTTTGCGACGAAGCAGACCCTCCAATAAACAACTGCCTAATCTACAAAGACAAAGAAACCTGTCTAAAATGCGAAAATTCCGCGATTTTGAGCAAAGACCAAAAAAAATGTTATGAAAATTCTGAATTCACTGTTTTTTCGCCGATGAATTGTGAAGAGGTTAGGGAAATTTCGCAGTTTTGCACTGTTTGTGAAATGGGGTATTATCTTGTTGGGGCGGTTTGTGAGAAGTGTGTGAAGGGGGAGGGGTGTTTTGCGTGTGGGGAGGGGGGGTGTTTTGTGTGTGAGAGTGGGTTTTTTATGGATAAGGAGGGGAAGTGTGTGGGGGAGGAGGTTGTGGAAGTGCAGGAAGAGACTCCCGTTTTGGAGAGGGGGGGTTTTTTGAGGGTTTTGGGATTGGTGGGGGTTTTGTTTTTGTAATTGTTTTTTTTTAGGGAATTTTAATTTATTTTTAAGTTTTTTTTAATGTGAATATTTTTTTTTTTTTTAATG